>CAYLMT010000066.1:0-2684 GCA_964384855.1 uncultured Salinivenus sp. | reverse complement strand
GGGCCGCAGTTCTCGCACTCGTAGAATCGCTCCAGGTCCCAGAGGTCCATGAACACGCGGCCCCGGTCCATGCGAACGCCCTCTTCCAGCACCGTCTCGATGGAGTCCATGGACGGTGATTCGAAGTGCCCCTCGCGCTTCAGGCGCTGCATGATGCCGTTGCCGGTCCGGGTGGGAACGACGGACGCGCACTGCACGCCTGCACCGAACGCGAAGTCGAGCGAGCGAAGTGCCCACTCCACACCCTCTGCCTCGCTTAGGAACGGAGGGCGCAGGAGGATGAAGGTGCGCACGTCGATGTCGTGGTCGCGCAGGTAGCCGACGGCCCGACGGAAGTCGTCGCGCGTCATGCGCTTGTTCAGACGATCGAGCACGGTGGGGTGGGCCGTCTCTAGGCCGAGGGCAAGTTCGAGGCGCCCGTCAAGCCGGTCCCGGAAGTCGACGCACACGTCCCGGCACAGCTTCGGGTGGTTCTCGACGACCACGGTGTCGAAGTCCCGAACTCGTTCGGCGACGGCGGGTCGGTCGGAGGGCGGAAAGGCCTGCTGATCGAAGAAGTTGCCGCTGTTGTAGAGCTTTACGTGCCGGGCGTCAGGCAACTGCTTCAGGGCGTAATCGATCTGGGTGGGTACGGCGCCCGCAGGCACTGTCTCGTCGGTCGTGTTTTTCCAGAGGTCGCACATTAGACACCGGAACGGGCATTCCCGGTTCGTCAAGAAAATGGTGGCCACCGAGTCGACCGTACCCGCCGCCGACCGCTCCTCCTCCACGTGGTAGGAGTGCGGGCGCCACGGGTCGACGTCAGCCTTGTCGGGCCGGGCGGCGACGATCTCTTCGTCCGTAAACCTTGGCGGATTCGGGTCCATCGGCTCACTCGTGGATGTCCGAGAAGGCGCGCCGATAGGCTTGTTCGTGATCCGGGAAGAGATCGTCGAACCCGTCGTCCGCGACCGCCCCGTGCTGAAATCGCGTCTTCTCGAAGACAGGCATCTCCTGGCCGGTCACGGCCTTCACGCCGCGCCGGACGACCTCCCCCTTCAGTTCATAGAGCGTCTCCGGATCCCAGTCGGTCAGCTCCACAAACGGAATATTTTCGGCCACCTCGATCACGTTCGGGAGTGTGTAGGGGCTAAAGGGTTGGAAGTCGAAGTGACGGGCCGGTGCGTAGCTGCGGACGTGCCCTCGGCTCTGCCCGCCGGAGTAGGTGGAGGAGTGCTTGAGAGCATCCACGCCCCAGCCCTCCTGGTAAAGCATCTGGTTGTTGAGGACGCTCCGGATGGTGAGCTCCGGATTTGCATCGAGCGGGTAGTCCTTCAGGTTTTCGTCGCCGCCGTCGCCGTCCACGAGGTAGGTCCAGTTGGGGTAGCGCTCGCGAATCCCGCGGCAGAGGGCGAGCGTCATGGTGGCGGCCTGCACGTCGAGCGGCTTGTAGTCCTCCGTCACGCGAATGGCCTCTCGGAAGTCGACGGCTTCCTTTTCGGTCTCCACGACCTCCAAGAACATTGACAGTCCGAGGTCATCCAGGAAGGCGTGCGCCTGCTCCACGTCCGACCCGCCGTCCACCGACAGCGTAAACGCCTTCAGCCGTGTCGGAGCCTCGCCCCGTTCGAGCAGCAGGTGACGGAGCACCAAAAAGATGGATCCGCTGTCGATCCCCCCGGAGAAGAGTACGCCAACTGGGGCATCGTCGTCGATCTGGTCGAGCCACTTCTGGCACTCGTCCGCCAGTGTGCCAATGTAGGCCTGGCCGATCGCGTCGAGGTCGGGGGGCAAGGTGCCCTGGTCCGGGTCGAAGTAGCGAGTGTAAGAGGGCTTCGGATCGGGGCAGCCGACGAGCTCCAGTTCGGTGACGTGGTGGGCCGGCACCATCCGGGTGTAGGAAGGATGGAACTGATCCGCGAGCCCCTCGCGCTCGAGAAAGTTCTGGATCTCGTCGATGCGTTCGGCGACCACGAGGCAAGGACCCTCGGCTCGCTTTGCCAAGAAGTAGCGCATGGGCCGCCCAATGGACCGGGCCATGCGCACCGTTTGGTCGTCCTTGTAGACGAGTGCGAACTGGCCGTCGAGAGCCCGAATCCGATCAGGGTTGCCCGACGCCATTGCGGCTACGGCCTCCTCGGCAGTGGCGTTCAGGAAAACGTTCTGGTCGGGGTCGAGGAGGGAGACGAGACGTTCGACGTACGCGTTTGGGGGCATCGGTGCGGAAGAGGTTAACCTGAAAAGCGCAACGGTGAATTTCTACTCGGCCACTTTCGGGGCGTTTTTACAACGGGAGAACGTGTCGGGATCGCTCAGTTCACCCGCTCCACGTCGTACTCACCCTCCTCAAGGGCAGCGACGGTGTTTTCGGCCTGCCCCCGGCCACTGGTGATGACCTCGAACACGAGGTACGCCTCCCCCACGTCGAGGTCGTGCACCGCTCGCTCGTGGCGCACGTGTCGAATGTTTGCGCCCTGGCCGGCGATGCGCTGAGAAATGTCGGCCATCTTGCCGGGCTGGTCGTCGATGCGCACGCGGAGGCGGAGCAGTTGGATGCGGTCGGCCATGGCGTGGTCCAGCACTTCTTGCAGCCGCGCCGGGTCGATGTTGCCACCGCAGAGGAGGGGGACGACCGTCTCTCCCGTCACGTCGAGCTCGTCGGACAGCAGGGCGGCCACCGGGGCGGCCCCTGCGCCCTCCACCAG
>CAYLMT010000065.1:0-9841 GCA_964384855.1 uncultured Salinivenus sp. | reverse complement strand
TGCACTGCCCGAGACGCGCCCACCAGCGTCCATTCGTGGAGTCCATGCGTACCAACTGCACGTACTCCTCGCGGGCCTTCCCCCAATTCTGAGATCTCCGATACACCTCCGCGAGGGCCTGTCGAGCCGCCCGGTCGTCGGGACGAGTCTCAAGCACACGTCGGAACGCCGACGCCGCCTCGGACCACCGGTACAGTGCAACGTAGCTCTCCCCGAGGGCTCGGTCGATGGTAATTGTGGAGCGTCCCTGTTCTTCAGCGGCCTCTCGAGCCATGCGTAGGGCCCGAATAGCGGCCCCGTGTTGTCCCCGCGCCTGCTCGGCCTGCCCAAGCAGGATGTGGACCTCTTGCGATTCGGACACACGGAGTGAGTCGCGACGCAATTCGCGGATGCGTTGAACCACGGTGTCGTACGCACCCTCCCTATACGCGGCACGCAGTGCCTGCATTGAATCGCCCTTCCCGGTCGGGCGCTCCGTCGTGTCCCGCGGAACTGGGCCCGTTCGTGTCGAGTCGGGCCTTGGGGAATCCCGCGCATTCGAGACCTTGCCCGTTCGTTCGGGGGACGACGTCGCACATCCCGTGCATCCAAGGACACAAACCAGAAAAAGAAGCAGGAAACGAACTCGGGAAATCGGCATGGCCTTGAGCTTATCAATTATTACTATTCCTATAGTAGTAATCGATCGCAAAATTTCCAACCGTCGTCGTCGAGCACGGATCGCACGGCGGTCGGGCGCGTGCGAGGCAGAGAGAATCGAGCCGTCCCTCCCGTACGCCCCCTGGTGGTTCGCTCCATGTCCGACGAAGAGTTGACCCCGGTCGTCACCGTCTTTCTCCGACACCGCGGCGAAGTCCTGCTCCTGCGCCGCAGCGAGGATGTCGGCTCCTATCCCGGCCAGTGGGCCGCCATCGCCGGACACGTGGAGGACGACGATCCGCCCGAGTCAGCACTCCGAGAGATTAAGGAAGAAACGGGTCTGCGGGACCCTGACGTCCAACTGCAACGTCAAGGCTCGGTATTCACGGTTGAGGACGAAGACCGAGGGACCCGCTGGCACGTGCACCCCTTCCTCTTCGACACGCAGACCCGATCGATCAACACAAACTGGGAAACCGAAGAAGCGGAGTGGGTCTCTCCCACGACGATTCTGCGACGGGACACCGTACCGGATCTCTGGACCTCGTACCGTCGTGTGGCACCGTCCATCCTTGGCATCGCGAACGACACGACGCACGGGTCGGCCTATCTCTCGATTCGGGCGCTGGAGGTGCTGCGCGACCGGGCCGGGATGTTAGCCAGTTCCGACGCCTCCACGATCGAGGACGTCCGGGGGCGCCTGGTCGACACTGCCCACCGACTTCTGGATGCTCGCCCCACAATGGCGGCGCTGGCGAATCGTCTTCACCGTGTCATGCACGCGAGCCGCCCGGAGCTCCCGCCCCCCACCGTCGAGGTCAACGCCCACGAGGCCATCCAGGACGCCCTCGCGGCCGATGAGGCGGCAGCCAAGACCGCGGCCGCGCAGGTGAGCGGGAAGCACGTGCTCACCCTGTCCCGCTCCGGCACCGTGCTGTCGGCCCTACAGGCGGCCGATCCGCCGCCCACGGTGTCTGTTGCCGCATCGGCCCCCGGGGACGAGGGTGTGGGGGTCGCCGAGCACCTCACGGAGGCGGGCCTCGACGTCACCCTTCTTCCCGACGCCGCCATTGCCCGACGCCTGCGCGAAGGCCGGATCGACGCCGTGCTCGTAGGGGCGGACACAGTGCACTCCACAGGGGCCGTGGTAAACAAGGTAGGCACGTACGGCGCAGCACTTGCAGCTCAGAACGCCGATGTGCCCGTATACGCCGCCTGTGCAGTCGATAAGATCTCGGTGGATGACGACACCTCCGATGAGTCCGCCGCGGACCGAACCGTCTACGACGGCCCACTGGATGTGGCGGTGTGGGCCCCTCGTTTCGATATCACCCCCGCCGCCCTCGTGACCGGCGGCCTGCTCACCGACCGGGGCACAGTGGCCTCCGACGAGGTCGCCGCCGTGGCGGAGGAACTCGCCGAACTGCGTGCCTGGATGTGAGAATGTGCCGTCCTCAGCCCCCTCAGCACATCGCTGCTTCTCAGCCCCTCTTCACGAACTGAACTCCCGTCGACTCGTTGATTCATTCGCCGTCGTTTTCTACCCTGTGGGGAGAACAACGACGCGGACCCCTGCACTACTCAGTTCATTGCCCGGTGGTCTAATGGCAGGACAGCGGCCTTTGGAGCCGTTAGTGGTGGTTCGAATCCACCCCGGGCAACCACATCTCCCCCACCCCGATCGCTGCCGCCCCGGTGCCCCGCCCTCCCATGCGTGCGTCAAGCAATGAGCATCGCGTTGCCATCTTCGGGGGTCGCTCCAATCCGGCCCTCGCCACCAAAATTGCCGAAGCGTACGGCACGACCCTCGGCGACCTCACCATTCGCGACTTTGCCGACGGCGAAATCTACGTTCGCTTCGAGGAGTCCATCCGTGGGGCCGACCTCTTTATCATCCAGAGCACCCATCCAAAGGCGGACAACTGGATGGAACTGCTCCTCATGATTGACGCCGCCAAGCGGGCATCGGCGTCGCGCGTGACGGCCGTCATCCCATATTTTGGCTACGCCCGGCAGGAGCGCAAGGATCAGCCGCGGGTCTCCATTGCGGCCAAGCTCATGGCCAACATGCTCACATCCGCCGGCGTGGACCGAATCCTCACCATGGAGCTTCACGCCGCCCAGATCCAGGGCTTCTTTGACATGCCGGTGGACCACCTGTACGGCTCCACGGTCCTGATCGACCACGTCCGTCAGTTCGACCTCGACGACTTCGTCGTGCTGGCCCCGGACGTGGGCGGTCTCAAGATGGCCCGTGCCTACGCCCAGCGCCTAAACGTGGACCTTGCTCTCATTGACAAGCGCCGCCCCAATCAGAACGAGGCCCGCGTAATGAACGTGATTGGAGACGTGGAAGACAAAAACGTCATCATCATTGACGACATCGTCGACACGGCCGGCACGCTTACCCGGGCCGCGAAGGCGCTCAAGGACTATGGCGCCCTGCGCATTATGGCGGCCTGCACGCATCCGCTTCTCTCTGGTCCGGCCTACGACCGTATCGAGGCGTCTCCGATCGAGCGTCTCATCGTGACCGACACCATTCCCCTCAAGCGGCCGTCGGACTCGATTGAGGTGGTGAGCGTTTCGAACCTGTTCGCCAAGGCCATCCGCCACATCTATACCGACCAGTCGGTCTCCACGCTCTTTACCGAGTAGCGGTGCCCCCTACCGTGTACCGGAAGAGATCGGGAGTCGAGACCTCTTCTTCGGAGTGCGGATTTTGGGAGACGGAGTCGCCCCAGCGGGCATCCGTAGTAGGCCTTCTATGATTCGCACGCCCCTCAGCGTCTATTTTGCTTGAATCGGTCCCTCGTCCCCGGAACCAAACGTGGGGGTGGACCTAGCATATGTTCTGCATAAAGAGGCGACCGGTCATCTGTCCCGGTTGCTGTCGCCCTTTTCACCGGATCGTCTTCCCGTCATGGACGCCCCTGTCATCGAAGCTCAGCCGCGCGAGACCGGCTCAAAGGCCGCCCGCGAGGTCCGCAACAACGACCGCGTGCCGTGCATCCTGTACGGGCGCACCGTCGAGTCGACGCCGCTCCAGATTCCGATTGCCGCCCTCAACAAGCTGATCTACCGCCGCACGGCCCCGGTGGCTCAGGTAGAGATGGACGGGAATACGTGGCACTGCATCCTGAAGGACTACGACCTGCACCCGCTCACGGACCGGCCCCTGCACGCCGACTTTCAGGCGCTCGAAGAGGGTGACGAGGTTACGCTGACGGTGCCTGTGCACTACGCCGGAATCCCGGTCGGTCAGCAGAACGGCGGCGACACGCAACAGATCGCCCGCGAGCTTACGATCTCGGTCCTGCCCGAGAACATCCCTTCTCAGATCGAGGTCGACATCAGCGAGCTCGCCATTGGGGACTCGCTCCACGTCTACGACCTCGAGACCGACTACGAGATCAAAACCTCGAAGAACCAGACGCTCGTGACGGTGGTGGCCCCGCAGATCGAGACCGCGCCCACAACCGAGGCCGAAGAAGAGGAAGAGGAAGCCGTCGAACTCACCGAAGAGGAGCGCGAAGAGCTCACCGAAGAAGAACTCGCCGAACTCGAAGAGGCCGAAGAAGGCGAAGAAGTTGAGGGTGAAGGAGCCCCCGACGAGGAAGGCGACGAGCAGGACTACCAGTAGGCTCCGGCCGAACGCCCCTCCCATTTGATCTCCTCCGCACAAGGGCGGCCAACCCCGGTCGCCCTTTTTTGTTTGTCTTCGCATCACCCAAGCCTGCATGTCTACTCCCTCCCTGCTCGCCATCGGCCTCGGCAACCCGGGCGCCGAGTACGAAAACACGCGCCACAACGTGGGTCACACGGTCATCAGCGCGCTGTCTGAGCGCCTCGACATCTCGCTCCAGCACCAGTCGGATGCGCTGGTCGGATGGGGCCGCTACGTCGATCAAAAGATCGGGTTGGCCGTGCCGCTCACCTACATGAACCGGAGCGGCGACGCCGTCGCAGGGCTCCATGACTACTACGACCTCCCGCTCGACCGACTGCTCATCATCGTCGACGACCTGCACCTCCCCGTCGGCACCATCCGGCTTCGTCCCAAGGGCAGCAGCGGAGGGCACAATGGCCTCGCACACATCGCCCAGCGGCTTGGCACCACAGAGTTTCCCCGCCTCCGCGTCGGCATCGGCAACGACTTTCCCGAGGGCCGCCAGTCTGACTACGTGCTCTCGCCGTTCTCCGCCGAGCAGGAGTCAGCGGCGCAGTCGGCCCTAGAGGACGCGCAGGAGGCCGTGCTCATGATGATCCGGGAAGACCTGGATACGGCGATGAACCGCTTCAACTGAGGTACCGCCTCCGGTGTACCCAAAAACAAAAACTCCCGACCGGGAGACATCCCCGATCGGGAGCGAAACGCGATGCGAGGGCCCGCTAGCCCAGGAGGTAGGCAAAGAGAGGCAGGAAGATGACCGCCACCTTGCCCATCAACTTGATGAGCACGTTGAGCGAAGGCCCCGCCGTGTCCTTCAGCGGGTCGCCCACGGTGTCGCCCACGACAGAGGCCTTGTGGGCCTCGCTGCCTTTGCCCCCGTGCATACCAGACTCGATGTACTTCTTGGCATTGTCCCAGGCCCCGCCGGCATTCGACATGAAGATGGCCGTGAGGAAGCCGCTCATCAGCACGCCGGCGAGCAGGCCCGCCAGCGCCTCGACTCCGAGGCCCGGCAGCGCGCCCACCACGATCGGCGCAATCAGCACCACGATGCCCGGCAGCATCATCTCCCGCAGGGCCGCCCCCGTCGTAATGTCCACGCACCGGGCGTAGTCCGGCTTCGTGTCGCCACTGCGTACGCCCTCGATCTCGTCGAACTGACGCCGCACTTCGTTGACGACGGCGGCCGCCCCCCGACTGATGGCGTGGATGCCGACCGAGGACAGATAGAACGTGAGCATGGCCCCCAGAAGCAGGCCCACCAGCACGGCGGGGTTCATGAGGTTCACGCCCGCCTCTAGCGACAGCAGGTCCTGCGCCGCCGCCTCCGAGAAATAGGTCGCCAACCAGGCGAGGGCCGCCAGCGCCGCGGAGCCGATGGCAAAACCCTTACCAATGGCGGCGGTCGTGTTGCCGGCCGAGTCGAGCGCCTCACAGCGCTCCCGCACGTCCTGTCCAAGCCCCGCCATTTCCGAGATGCCTTGCGCATTGTCGGTAATCGGCCCGTAGGCATCGGTCGACAGCACTACGCCGAGCGTAAGCAGCATTCCGAGCGAGGCAAGTGCGATGCCGAAGAGGCCGCCCAGGTAGTACGCCAGGAGTGTCGCCACGGCCACCGCCAGGGCGGGCACCACCGTACTCAGCATGCCGGTGCCCAGTCCTTCAATGATGGTCGTCGCGGCCCCGGTCTCGGCCGCCTTCGCAATTTCCTTTACTGGTGCGTACTCGGAGGTGTAGTACTCCGTCGCCTTCCCAATCACGACGCCCGTGATGAGGCCGGACAGAATGGTCAGGAAGAGCGCCCAGCGCACGTCCATCGACGCCGCCGCGTCGTCGATCACCGCCGCGGCCGACTCCCCGCCCGGAATGAGCCAGAAGATAAGACCCAGGGCCAGAAGACTCGTCAACACGTTGGCGACCGTAGTGCCGCGGTTGAGCGCCGAGCGGGCGTTGGCCGCCTGCTGCTCGTAGGAGACATCCGCCCCCTCTCCTGCGCTCACAAAGAAGTAGCCGATAATGGACGAGACGATGCCAAGTACCCCGAAGAGGAAGGCGATCATCAGTCCCAGGTTCTCAAAGCCGAGATTCGGGAACGCCGCGGCGAAATCGATCTCCGCCCCCAGAAACATGGTCGCCGCTACCGCCGAGACGTACGACTCGTAGAGATCCGATCCCATGCCCGCCACGTCGCCCACGTTGTCCCCCACATTGTCGGCGATGACACCGGGGTTGCGGGGATCGTCTTCCGGAATGCCGGCTTCCACCTTGCCCACCACGTCGGCCCCCACGTCGGCCGACTTCGTGTAGATGCCGCCCCCCACGCGCAGAAATAGCGCCACACAGGAGGAGCCGAAGGCGTAGCCGAGCCAGGCGTGACTGTGCTCTGGGAACAGGGCATAGATGACGGCGAGCCCCAGCAGCCCGAGCCCCACGACGGAGAAGCCCATCGTGGATCCGCCGGAATAGGCGATGTTCAGCGCCTTGGCGAAACTGCTTTGTGCGGCGCGGGCCGTGCGGCCGTTGGACTTTGTGGCGATCCACATGCCAATCCATCCGGCTAACCCCGAGGCCACCGTCCCGACGAGAAAACCGATCGTCGTCGGGAGCCCGGTCTCCGGCATCACGTACAACACCACCGCCACGACGACGGCGAAGATGGACAGGTAGCGGAACTCGCGGGTCATGAACGTTTTCGCGCCGGCCTGAATGTCCCGGGACAACTCCTGCACGCGCTCATTGCCGGCATCCTGGCGAAGGATGTACCGAACCAGATAGAAGGCGAAAGCGAGCGCAAGAAGCGAGGCAATGCCCGCGATGAGAGGGGCGTTGGTAACGACAAACTGCTTCACGACAAAAGAGAGACTTTGATCGATTCTCGAACGAGACGAAAGACAGAATCCTGGGCCGCGATCGGGAATCCTGTAACGAGCACGGAAGCGTGCCGTGCTCCGAGGAACGCGACGAGCCCTAGTAAGATCGAAGGACTGAAGGACGTTACGAAGAGACGAGACCGTCCGATTCGCCCTGCGATGTCCGCACTTTAGTGTCCGTGGAATGTTGTTGCGGAGTGAGCCTCCTTAGGATCTTTGCGAGCGACGAAGAACGCAACCGCTAGCGCCGATTCTTTCGATTTTTGCCATCGTTTCTTTGCGCGTCCTCCCATTTTCCCTAGGTGACGGGGTCGCCCTGCCATTTTATTCGTGGGCGCAATTTCCTACATTGGAAGTCCTTCCATCCGGCGTCCTTCCTGAGCGCACAACTGCACTCTCACTGCACGGCACACGACCGAAATCATGGCACAAGTTGACGTTGAAATGCCCAAGATGGGCGAAAGCATCACCGAAGGCACCGTCATTGCCTGGCACAAGCAGCCGGGTGATGAGGTGGAGCAGGACGAGATTCTGCTCGAAATTGGGACCGACAAGGTCGACACCGAAGTGCCCTCCCCGCAGGGCGGCGTTCTCACGGAGACGCTCGTCGAGGAAGGGGATACGGTGGAGGTTGGGACCATTATTGCCCGGGTAGAAACGGACGCGGAGGCTGCCGAGGTGGACGCCGACGACGAGCCTCCCGCGGAAGAGCCAGCCGAAGAAGAACCGGAAGAAGCGGAGACGAAGGTCGACGACTCCGACGCGGCTGCTGAGGACGAGGATCAGGAGGCCGCGGAGCCGGAACCGGAAGAGGCTACTTCGCCGGCCCCGTCCGGCGACGAGGTGGAGGTCGTGATGCCCAAGATGGGAGAGAGTATTACCGAGGGCACCGTCATCGCCTGGCACAAAGACATTGGCGAGGAGGTGGCCATCGATGAGACCCTCCTGGAAATTGGCACCGACAAGGTGGATACGGAGGTGCCCTCCCCCGCCGAAGGCGTCCTGACTGAGAAGCTTGTCGAGGAAGGAGAAACCGTCGAGGTGGGGACAGTCGTCGCCCTCCTGGCCTCGGAGGCAGAAGCTGGAACGGTCGAAGCCCCTGAGGCCCCCGACGAGGCGAACGACTCATCTCCCGAGACCGATGAGACGGATCTGCCCTCCTCCCCACCGTCCGGGGACGGGGCGGTGCGCGACACCGAAGAGCCGGAGCACCCCCCCGAAGAAACGATTAAGCGCCGGGGCGACGACGGGCGCTTCTACTCGCCGCTCGTGCGTTCCATTGCGAAGGAAGAGGGCCTTCGGATGAGCGAACTGGAATCGTTGGAGGGCTCCGGGCGGGGCGGCCGCGTGACGAAAGAAGACGTGCTTGCATACCTCGAAGAGCGGGAGGAAGAGCCGGCTGCGGCTCCCACAACCGCTCCCGAACGCCCACCGCGGCCGAGTCGTCCGGACGAGGATGCGCCCGCCCCCGCACACTACACGGTGGAGGAAGGCCCGAGCGAGGACGAGCTGCGCCAGCAGTACGGCGACCGCATTGACGTCCAGCCGATGGACCGGATGCGCAAGATGACCGCCGAGCACATGGTGCGGTCGAAGGCCACCTCCGCCCACGTCACCTCCTTCGCCGAGGCCGACGTAACGGGCCTCGTCCGGCTCCGGGAGGCAAACAAAGAGGCCTTTCTGGAACGCGAGGGCGTGAAGCTCACCTACACGCCCTTCTTCGTAAAGGCCGCGGTGGAGGCGCTCCGGGAGCACCCCATGCTCAATGCCAGCGTGGAGGGCGACAAGATTGTCATCAAGCACGACTACCACGTGGGCATCGCCGTGGCCATCGGCAACAAGGGCCTCCTTGCCCCGGTCATCCGCAACGCCGGGGACTACAACGTGTCGGGCCTAGCCCGAAAGGCGGCCAACATGGCCGACCGCGCCCGCAACAAGGAGCTCCAGCCCGACGAACTGCAGGGCGGCACCTTCACCGTCACCAACATCGGCTCGCTTGGCTCGCTCATGGGCACGCCCATCATCAACCAGCCGCAGGTGGGCATCCTCGCCACGGGGGCCATCCAAAAGCGGCCCGTCGTCGTGGAAAACGACGATCTCGGCGACGCCATCTCTGTGCGTCACATGATGTACCTCTCCCTCAGCTACGACCACCGCATCATCGACGGGGCCATGGGAGCAAGTTTCCTGCAACGCGTGGTGGCCGAACTGGAGTCCTTCTCCGAGGACGAGGACCTGTTCTAACAGACTCCTCCCTCCCCGCTCGGAGCCCCTCGTCGTCTCGCTGCCTGCATTTCCCCGCCCATGCTTGAGGAGTACAAGAAGTTCGCCATCCGCGGCAACGTCATCGACATGGCCGTCGGCATTATTATCGGCGCAGCGTTCGGCACCGTCGTGCAGTCCCTGGTCAACGACGTGCTCACGCCCCCGCTCGGCCTGCTGACCGGCGGGACTGACTTCGCCAATCTCTTCGTCGTTCTTCGCGAGGGCTCCCCCGAAGCCCCGTACGCCACACTCCAGGCCGCCCAGAACGCCGGGGCCGTCACGATCAACGTCGGCACGTTCATCAACGCGCTGATCAGCTTCCTGATCGTGACGTTTGCGGTCTTTCTGCTGGTCCGCTACATCAACCAGCTGCGCGAGCCCGACGAGGGCCCAC
>CAYLMT010000064.1:0-10033 GCA_964384855.1 uncultured Salinivenus sp. | reverse complement strand
TACCGGCTGGAGGCCGACGGGGCCGAATATTACGGGCCGGTGCGCAATACCGATCAGGCAGAGATGGTGGTCGACGTGGTTGGGCGGTTTTTTCGGCTTCGCGAGTGCGACGACCAGCGGCTCCACCTCGGGCAGCGCTGCCTCTACGCCGACATGGACCGGTGCACGGCCCCGTGTGAGACGGAGGATCCGGAGGCGTACGCCACGGTCGTCGAGCGTGTGCGGACATTTCTCACCGGCCAAGATCAGACCGTGCTCGACCGGTTGCGAGATCGGATGCGCCGGGCCTCGGACGAGCTCGACTTTGAGAAGGCAGCCGAGATTCGAGATACTGTGGAGCAACTGGAGCGCATCCTGGACAAACAGCGCGGGACGGCTGCGCCGGTTCGGCAACGGAACGTGGCGCTGGTGCACCATCACACCGATCGAGAGGATCGTGTGGATGTGCTGCTGGTGCGGTACGGGCGGTTCGAAGAGTCGGTCTCGTGGTCGATTCCGCCGACCGCCGAGCAGCGGGTGCACCTGGAGGACCGCTGCCGGTCGGTCTTTGATGCCGAGGTCGGTCCGCCCGACAGGTTTTCGAAGCGGGACGCGACCGAGATTCGTCTGCTTTCGCACTGGGTGTCTGCGCACCGAGACGAGCTCACGGCGGTGCAGTGGAATGCGTGCGAGTCGCCCGCCGATCTCGTACGTGCGATTACGGATCGGGTCACGGATCCTGTCCAGTTATCCGCCTAAACAGCCCCGACGAGATTTGAATCGGGGAGGGAGCTGGGAGGAGGCATTCCCTGCCGGGGCGTCCCATTCGAACCAGAGGGAATATGTGCAGGTATCATCTCACCGAGCAGAAATGGATCGGGGCCATTCCTCCGTTCGCTGCCGCAGTTCATTCAATCAATCCGTCCTCACCGAGTCGACCTGGTAATGTCTCCGCCGCTCGAGCGCGCCGCTTGCACCCACATTCCGGAAACCACCTATGGGTCGAATGGGGCGGCGTCGCCGGTTCGGGTCTGTGTGATCGACCTTGGGACCAACTCCTTCCACGCCATCATCGTGGACGCCCACCCGAACGGAAGCTACCAGGTCATCGATCGGCTGAAGGAGATGGTGCGCCTCGGCCAGCATGGGCTTGACGCCAATCGCCTGCCCATGGACGCCATGGAGCGAGGCCTGCAGGCCCTCACTCGTATCAAACTCCTGGCCGAAGGGTGGGACGTGCGCGAATATCTGTCGTTTGCGACGAGTGCCATCCGGGAGGCCAGCAACGGCGGGGTGTTCATCGAGCGGGCCTCCGACGAATTGGGGCTTCGCATTCGGCCGATCAGCGGGAAGAAGGAAGCCCGCCTCATTTATCAAGGGGTGAGCCGGACCGAGGAGTTCAGAGACCCCTCGCTCGTAATGGACATCGGCGGTGGATCGGTTGAGTTCATCGTCGTGGACGACGACAGGCCGGTGTTCAGCACGAGTCTGAAGCTCGGGGCGGCCCGCATGACGGAGCAGTTCGTGACGACGGATCCGATGTCGGAGGACGAGCAGGCGCGGCTGCGGGCCCACTTCAAGACCGCGCTAGAGGACGTCTTGACGGCCTGTCGGGAGCACGGCGTGGTTCGGGTTGTGGGGTCGTCGGGGACGATGAAAAGCCTGGCGCGGGTAACCCTGGCGCAGGAGGACACCCTGGATCGGTCGCCGTTCCACATGGCGTTTGCCATTGAAGATGTGCGCACGGCTCTCCGATGGGTGATGCAGGCCGCGGCCGAGGAGCGAGAGGCCCATCCGGCCATCGAGCCACGGCGGGTCGATCAGATTGGGGCGGGGGCCGTGCTGCTGGACACATTGTGCACCGGCCTGCCGTCGGTGCGCCACTTTGCGGTGTCGCCGAATGCCCTGCGCGAGGGGATGGTGGTTCACTTTCTTGACGCGAACTACGATCGCCTCCAGCAAATGTCGCGGTTTCGGGATCCGCGACGCCGAAGTGTCCACGAGATGGCCTATCGATTTCACTGGGAAGAAAATCACGCTCAGCACGTGGCTGCTACGGCGACATTTCTGTTCGACGTCTGCCGCCCTCTCTACGATGGGCCTGCGAGCGACGTCGAACTCCTGGAGTATGCGGCCCTCTTGCACGACGTGGGCTATCTCGTGACGCACGACGAGCACCACGAGCACTCCCATTACCTCATCGAGCACGCCGACCTTCAGGGCTTCCGGTCCGAGGAGGTGGCGATGATGGCCCTGGTTGCCCGCTACCATCGCGGGGTCGTGCCAGAGGCGACGCACGAGCACTTTGGGCGGGTGTCACTGGGGCGACGGCGCCGCGTGCGTCAACTCGCGGCCCTGCTGCGCGTTGCGGAGAACCTGGATCGAAGTCACTTTCAGAACGTCGTGGCGCTGCGCACGTCCCTCACCGACACGGCCCTACACGTCCTGGTGGCCACGAAGGCCGACCCTCAGCTCGAAGTGTGGGCGGCCGAGAAGCATGGGGCCCTCTTCGAAGACGCGTTCGACCGGGCCCTGCACGTCGCCCCCACCGAAATCCCGGTCCACACGAACGGGGAATCGCTCTCCACTCGAACCCCCGAGCGTTTTCTACAGACGTAGAATCGGGGTGGCCCGCGCCAGCCGTCCAATTTCAATTCATGCATGATTAACCGCCCCGAATCTTGCCCCTACGTCGGTGGCGCGTTACTTTGCGCCCGGTGGACAATCACGGATTCGATCCATTCCGTCCGGAGGATCGCTCCGGGCCTTTTCGCACAGGACGGTTTTCCCCGCTAGGACGTTAGGGCTTATGGCCGCACCCTCCATGTTCTTCTTGCTGGCGACCGTGGCGGTGGCCGCTGCACTCGGTATGCTCATCGCCCGAAACCCCGTGGCGAGTGCCCTCTGGCTGGTGCTGAATCTCTTCTGCATCGCCGGCCTCTACCTGACGTTGAATGCGTCGTTTATTGGCGTCATTCAAATTCTGGTGTACGCCGGTGCCATCATGGTCCTCTTTCTCTTTGTGATCATGCTGCTCAATCTCTCGGCCCTGCCCGAGCTGGAGGAGCTCGAATGGTCCAGCATTGGGGGCTTTGCGGTTGGGCTCGTGCTGTTGAGTCAGTTGCTGTACGTGGTGGCGCTGCAATTTGACCTTGGGGTCGATCCGGTGGGGGCGGAGGCCGCCGCGGAAGTGGGGAGTGCGGCGACCCTGGGCGAAATTCTGTTCACCCGCTATGCCCTCCACCTGCAAGTGGCGGGGATCCTGCTTCTGGCCGCCACCGTCGGGGCCGTTCTGCTTGCCCAGCGCCGCTTTGAATAGCCGTGGTCGCGCGTCCGGAGTGGGCTGAGGGCCTCTCGGCGCACCTCCGGACTCAATCCCGCACGTGACCTCCCACGAACAATGTATTCACCCCCTTGCCATGGAAGTTGCTCCCAACTGGTACCTGGCCTTGAGCGCCGTGCTCTTTACTATTGGCACGCTCGGGGTGCTCTTCCGTCGGAATGCCATCGTGGTGCTGATGTCGGTGGAGCTCATGCTGAACGCGGTGAACCTCACGCTGGTGACGTTTAGCCAGTCGATGGGCGACCCCAGTGGGCAAATGCTCGTCTTCTTCTCGATTGCGGTGGCCGCTGCGGAGGCCGCCGTGGGGCTCGCGATCGTGATTGCCATCTTCCGCAGCAAGGTGACGGTGGACATCACGGAGATCAATCTCTTCAAGCACTAGGTGCCGCCGCGCCTCGACTTCGTTGCGCCCGTTTTGGACATCGGACTTTTGCCGCGCTGATGACTTCTGCCGATCTGCTTCGTCTCGTTCTTCTCCTGCCGCTCGCCGGGGCAGTGTTGAATGGCGTGGCCCCCCTCTTCCTGAAAGACCTCCGCACGCGGGAAACGCTCCTGGGCACGATCGGCACGGCGGTCGTCGCGATTCCCTTCGTCCTGACGGTCTATCTGTTCGTGACCTTTGGCGGAGAGCCGATCGTGGCGGACTACTTCACGTGGATGGCGGCAGGGGACCTGGATCTCTCTTTTGCCTACCGGATCGACCAGCTTTCGCTGTTGATGACGCTGGTCGTGACGGGGGTGGGCGGCGTCATTCACTTCTACTCGATCGGGTACATGCACGGGGATGAGGGGTACTGGCGGTATTTTGCCTACCTCAATCTCTTCATCTTCGCCATGCTTAACCTCGTGCTGGCGAACAACCTGCCCGTGCTGTTTCTCGGGTGGGAGGGGGTCGGGTTGTGCTCGTACTTGCTGATTGGCTTCTGGTATACGGACCTTAGCAACAGCACCGCCGCCAACAAGGCCTTCATTGTGAACCGGATCGGCGACTTTGCCTTTCTGGTGGCGATGTTTTTGGCCTTTCAGGAACTGGGCTCGCTAAGCTTCGACGTGCTGCTCTCCGAGGGCCCGAACCTTCCGGAGGCTACGCTCAACTGGATCGTCTTTCTGCTCTTTATCGGGGCGACGGGCAAGAGTGCACAGATCCCGCTCTTCGTGTGGCTGCCAGACGCGATGGCCGGCCCGACGCCCGTGTCCGCGCTCATCCACGCCGCGACGATGGTGACGAGCGGGCTCTACCTGCTCGCTCGCCTCTCGGCGCTTGTCCTGGGGGCGCCGGTCGTGATGATGATTATCGCCATCGTTGGGGCGGCCACGGCCCTGATGGCGGCCACGATTGCCATTGCGCAAAACGACATCAAGCGCGTCCTGGCGTACTCGACGGTCTCCCAGCTCGGCTACATGTTCATGGCGGCCGGGGTGGGGGCATTCTTCGTGTCGATCTTTCACGTGATCACCCACGCCTTCTTCAAGGCCTGTCTCTTCCTCGGTTCTGGCAGCGTGATTCACGGGATGGAAGAGGTGGAGCACGGCCTCGACGAGCAGGGGAAGGACACCAGCGACTTCGATCCGCAGGACATGCGCACGATGGGCGGGCTCGGCGAGTACATGCCCACCACCCGAACGACCTACCTGCTGGCCACGCTGGCCATCTCGGGCATTCCGCTCACCGCCGGGTTCTTCTCGAAGGATGAGATTCTGTTCAAGGCCTTTGAGTACGGCTACGACGGACACACCTACGCGATGGTGGTGTGGGTCGTCGGCATCCTCACGGCGGTGCTGACCGCGTTCTACATGATGCGCTCCTACATGCTCACCTTTGAGGGGGAGCCCCGATGGCCGCTTTCGGATCAACTGACGCCCCACGAGTCGCCCTCCACGATGACGGGACCGCTCTGGACGCTCGGCATTCTCTCGATCGTGGGCGGGTTCATTGGCCTCCCCGCGGTTATCAAGGGGGGCAAGTGGAACTGGATTCATCACTACCTTGGGGCGGAGTACGGCGGGCCGGTGGCGGAGGCCTCCGTGCACGGCCACGTCCCGCTGGCATTGGAATGGGGACTCATCCTTCTGAGCTCGGTGATCGCCCTCGGCACGGTGTACTACACCTGGCGCGTCTACGCGGCGCAGGGGCTGGCGTACGACACCGCCCTCAAAGAACGAATGCCGGGGCTCTACCAGATCTGGACGGACAAGTACTACTGGGACGAGTTCTACAACGACGTGGTCGTGGACGCCCTCATCAATGGCGTTGCCCGCAAAGGGCTTGCGGTGTTCGACTCGACCGTGGTGGACGGGGCCGTGAACGGCGTGGCCAGCACGGCCCAGAATGCGAGTGGCCTCCTGCGACGTGTGCAGACGGGCCTCGTCCAGAACTATGCCCTCGCCCTGGCCCTCGGAGCGGTGCTCGTGGTGGGCCTGATGCTGTATGGAGTGTAAGTGGGCGATTTCGTCCGAAAAGGGAGACGGTTTTGGCTACCGACGCCCGTCTCATACGAACGATCGCAGAGGGAGCGCGGACATCCTTTGGTGATTCCTTGTTTGCCGATTAGGCACTGCTACGATTGATGAACATTCCCTACCTCACATCTCTCGTCATCTTTTTGCCGGCCGTCGGGGCGTTGCTTACGCTTTTCTTGCGGCGTGCCTCTACAATTCGGTGGACGGCCCTGGCGACGACGACCGTTACATTCCTGCTCTCGATCGGGCTCTTCGTGGGCTATGATCCGTCGGTGAGCACGGCCATGGCCCCACAGTTGGCGGACGTGTGGGCGGGGTGGTTGCCAGAGGGGTACGACGTCAAGTACTTCGTGGGCATCGATGGGTTGAGCCTACTGCTCGTGATGCTGACGACGCTCCTGGGGCCCATCGTCGTCCTCTCGTCGTGGACCTACATCGAGGAGAAGCAGAAGGGGTACTATTCGCTGTTGCTTCTGCTGCAGACGGGCATCACGGGGGTCTTCACGAGCTTCGACCTCTTTCTCTTCTACATCTTCTTTGAGCTCACGCTCATTCCGATGTACTTCATCATCGGGGTCTGGGGCGGAAAGGAGCGCATCTACGCGGCGGTCAAGTTCGTGATTTACACGTTCGTGGGGTCGCTGCTGATGCTGGTGGGCATCCTGTATCTCGGCTACGCGGCGGGCGACGCCGTCAATAATGGAGTGTTCACCACCGACTGGTACACACTGCTGGAGTACAACGTCCCCCTGGCGGTGCAGGGCTGGCTCTTTGCGGTTTTTGCCTTCTCGTTTGCGATCAAGGTGCCGCTCTTTCCGCTGCACACCTGGCTGCCGGACGCCCACGTACAGGCCCCCACGGGGGGCTCGGTCATCCTGGCCGGGGTGCTGCTGAAGATGGGCACGTACGGCCTGCTGCGCTTCTGCCTGCCGCTCTTTCCAAATGTGGCGCAGAGCTACGCCGGATTCTTCGCGGTGATTGCCATTATCGGCATCATCTACGGCGCGCTGGTGGCCCGGGTACAGGACGATGCAAAGAGTCTCGTGGCGTACTCCTCCATTAGCCACCTCGGGTTCGTGGTGCTTGGGCTTTTTGCCTTCAACGCGGAGGCGATGCAGGGGGCGGTGATTCAAATGATCAATCACGGCCTTTCCACCGGCGCCTTGTTCCTGCTGGTGGGCATGCTGTACGAACGGCGTCACACCCGCCTGATGGACGACTATGGGGGGCTGGCGACGTCTGTGCCGATCCTCACCACCCTCATGGTGATTAGCGTGCTCGCCTCGGCCGGCCTGCCCGGCTTGAACGGGTTCGTGGGCGAATTTTTGATTCTGCTCGGGTCCTTCAAGAGCACCGTGATCGACAGCCCGGTGCTGGTTGCCCTCGCCACGACCGGCGTCATCCTGGCGGCGGTGTACCTGCTCCACATGGTCTATCGCACCTTCTTTGGAGAGCTTACCGACGAGGCGAACGCGCAGATGGCGGACGTGAACGCCCGCGAGTTTGGACTGATGGCACCGCTCATCGTGCTCATGTTCGTCCTCGGCTTTTTCCCGAACCCGTTCCTTCGACAGACGGCCCCGACGACCGAGTTCCTCCTCGAGACGGTGGAAGAGAAGCGGGCCGCGGTCCAAAAGATGGAGAACGACGCGGCCGCCACGGTGGAGGAGCCGACACAGGTGCAACCGGCGCCGCCGGAGGCCAGCGAGGTGACCATCGACGTTCCGGCGACCACGCCGTGACGGATCGTGGGAGAATGGGGACGGGCCGGCGGTGACCGTCTGGTCTGAATTGCCCTCAAAACTTTCTTTCGGACCAACGTTCTTGACCTATGCCCTCACGTGAGCCCCTTTCCGACGACGAGATCAACGACGCACTGGCGGAGCTAGACGGATGGTCCCACGCCGACGACAAGCTCAAGAAGACGTACGAGTTCTCCGATTTTCGGGAGGCCATCAGCTTCATCGTCCGGCTCTCGTTCTACGCCGAGGAGATGGTGCACCATCCCGAACTGGAAAACGTCTACAATACGGTCTCCGTCGCCCTCACGACGCATGACGCGGGGGGAAAGGTGACGGAGATGGACGTCGAGCTGGCCTCGAAGATCGAGGAGTTCGTCTGGGTGTAGATTTTCTGGAAGATGGGCCCGGGGGAACGCCGCTGGAGGCGGCGGACAACGTTTGAGTAACGAACGGTTTGCTTTTGCCTATGGATTTGTCCACTGCATTCTCGACGCTCGTGACCGACTTGCCGGCCGTCTTTTCCATGTCGGTCGTCGGGCTGGTCGGGCTGGTGATGATTGTTCTCGATGCGTTCCGGAACGATCATCCCGCCATTCCCTGGCTTGGCGTAGCGGCGCTCGGCGTGTCTGCACTGTGGGAGGTCACACAACTCGGGGCCCCGCAGGGCACCGTCTTTTTCGAGACCCTTCGGACGGGGGGCTTCGTGGCCTTCATTAATCTCATTATTTTGCTGACGGGCCTGGCCACGATTCTCATCTCGGTGCCCTATCTCAATCAGCTGCGTCACAACTACGGTGAGGTGTACGCGCTGATCATGTACTCGACGGTCGGCATGATTATGCTCGGCTCCGCCAACGACATGATCAGCATCTTCCTCGGGCTCGAAACGATGTCGGTGTGCCTCTACATTATGACGGGGCTCGTCCGGGAGAACGAGGGAGCCGTGGAGAGTGCGCTTAAATACTTCGTGCTCGGCGCCTTTTCGACGGGCTTTTTCTTGTACGGCATTGCGCTCATGTATGGGGCCACGGGGACGATGGTGTTGCCGGAGATGGCGGCGGCGGAGCTGGGGACCCTGTCGACGCAGCTCTTGTTCTGGGGCGGGTTTGCGCTCTTCCTGGTGGGCTTCTTCTTCAAGGTAAGCGCGGCACCCTTTCACATGTGGACGCCGGACGTGTATCAGGGGGCGCCGACGCCGTTGACCGGATACATGTCGACCGCCACGAAGGCCGCGGCGTTTGCTGCTCTCATCCTGGTGCTCGTTCACGCCGTGCCGGGCGGGGAGTGGCAGGGGGCGCTGGCCGCCGTGGCGGTGCTGACGATGGTGATCGGGAACGTGGTGGCGCTCGCCCAGACCAACGTGAAGCGTCTCCTTGCGTACTCGTCCATCGCCCACGCGGGCTACGTACTCGTCGGCCTTGCGGCGGGGACGTCGGCCGGCTATGCCGGAGCGCTGTTTTACCTGCTCGTGTACGCGGTGATGAACATCGGGGCGTTCGGCGTGATGGCACTGCTGGAGTGGGACGGGAAGGAGGGCCGCGAGCAAACCTTGTCCTCGCTCGCGGGGATTGCCAACGATCGACCCGTCTTGGGCACCACGATGGGCATCTTCATGTTCAGCCTGATTGGCTTTCCGCCGCTCGGGGGCTTTGCGGGGAAGTACTTCGTCTTTGCTCCGGCGGTGGAGGCGGGACTCACGTGGCTCGTGGTCATTGCGGTGCTGATGAGTGCGCTCAGTGCCTACTACTATCTGCGGGTGGTGTACGTCTTCTGGATGCAATCGGCCGAGGCAGTGGATGCGACCGATCCGGTGCAGCACACAGCGTTTCCGCGGGCCACGGTGGCCGCGACGGGGACGCTCGTGGTGTGCGCCGTGGCGCTCGTCGTGCTGGGGGTCTTCTTCGGTGGTGTCCTCGAAACCACGGCGGGCTTTTTTGAGGCCGCTTCGATGGCCGCGGCGCCGTAGATCCAACCCGTCAGATTCGTCGAATTGAGTCCCCTCTCAGATGGAGGCGCTGCTCCGCGACCGGTTGCCGCACGCCCCGCAGATGGGCCTTTTTGTGACGCCGAATGTGCCGGCGGATCGGTGCGACAATGCGTTGTCCGACTACGCGACGGAGGTGGGGCGGGACGAGGTGATGGCTCTCTACGATGCGACTCTCAGCGGCACGGGGGGCGACGGGGCCGTCTTCACCCGCGATCGGTTCGTTTTTCAGAACAATGACCTGCAGGCGACGCAGACGGTCCGATATCCGGACCTCGTGGGGGTAGAGGCGCAGAGTCGCTGGTTCGGATTGGGCGGCAAGGTGGTGACGCTCACGGTCAATCGCGGGCGAGCTACCTTCGAGCTGACGATGGACTTCTCGGGCGCGCCCAAGGCCGCGTCGTACGTCGCCGATTTTCTGGATGTAGCAATGGTGCGGGACATCGATTTTACGCCGGCGGCGGAGCCGGACACGACGGACAAGGCGGCAGTGCAGGAGGCTCTTGAGCGCCTTCGGGCCGAGCA
>CAYLMT010000063.1:0-10062 GCA_964384855.1 uncultured Salinivenus sp. | reverse complement strand
CGGACGGGGAGAAGCGCTGGCGCAGGGCGTCTGCGGGAAGGGCGTCGATCATGTGAGTGGAGGGGAAGGGTTGAGTTCGGGAGAGACACAACGAGATCGAGCCCGTCAGAAGGGCCAAGGACGGAGATTGGTCCCCATCACTGATAAACAATCGGTCGGCCGGAGTTCAGGATTGGGGGCACCCTCACACAAACATCACCTGGAAGAAAAGCAAAATTGGGGACAGGGTGGATCGTGCCAGACCCCCTTCTTGTTAGTCGGCTCGAAGCGCGTCGTACACCGCCGTCCGCGGCATGTCGCGGTTGGTCCATTGCCGGTAGGCGGCGGCGGCCTGTTCCACGAGCATGTCAAGGCCGCCAATAGGAGTTGCCCCCTCGGCGGCGGCCTCGCGGAGGAGCCGGGTGTCTTCGGGCGTGTAGACGAGGTCGTAGACGACGTGCTCGGTACTGAAGTCCACGGGATTTGGCCAGGGAGTTTGACCGCGACGCTCCGGTGCCATGCCTAGCGGCGTGGCGTTCACGACGAGCCGGCTCGTCCGGATGGATAGGGCCGCCTCCTCGAACGAGGACACGCGAAGGGCGTCAGTGGGATCGTGGCGGGCAAGGTCGGTGGCCAGCCCTTCGGCCTGTGCGGGGCGGCGGGCCACGATTGTCAGGCGCTCCGGGTGATAATGGGCCAATAGGCCGTAGACGACGGCCCGAGCGGCTCCTCCGGCCCCAAATACGAGCATCGGCGCGCCGTCAAGCGCATCGCCCCCGTGCTCGTCGAGGGGCCGTAGGAATCCCTCGATGTCCGTATTGTCGCCATGCAGGTGGTCGCCGTCCCGAACGATCGTGTTGACGGCCCCCACGGCCCGGGCCCGGTCCGTCACCTCGTCGAGGAGGGGAAGAACCGCCTCCTTGTGGGGCGTGGTCACGTTGGCCCCAAGGAACTGCAGCGCGCGGAGTCCGGCCACGGCGTCGTTCAGGGCCTCCGGTCGCACCGGTGTGGCCACGTAGGCAGCGTTTACGCCCTGTGCTCGGAAGGCCGCGTTGTGGATGCGCGGCGAGAGGGAGTGCTCGACGGGGTGACCGAGCAGGGTAACGAGTTCTGTCGTGGCGTTGAGGGACACAGAACGATGCGAATGGTTCAGGACGCAAAAGATGGAATCAGGCCGCGACGAGGCCTGTGAGCGATGGCGCGTCCTGAAGAATGGGCATTTGGGGGGAAAAGTCAATCCGTCGGCTGCCCCGTCTCCACGGGCGTGTCTCGGAACGGGCTGGAGTACACCTCCGGTCGGATCAGGTGGAGGGGGGAGAAGGGGGCCGCGCCTTCGGAAGACGAACGATGAAGAGGGTGCCGACGCCCTTTTCCGTCTCCACGTCAATGGTACCGTCCATGCGGTCGATGGCCTGTTTGCAGACCGCCAGGCCCAGGCCCGTGCCCTCGTATTCACGGCCAAGACCCTCGGAGGCCTGCCGGAAGGCCTCGAATAGGTCTGCGACCTGCTCGGGATCCATGCCGATACCCGTGTCCTCAACCGCTAGCACGACCGCCTCACCGGCGTCACGGACTCGCACCTCCACTTCGCCTCCCTCGTTGGTGTACTTGATGGCGTTGGAAATGAGGTTACGAATCACGATTTGCACCGCGCCCTCGTCGGCCCGGGCCCACACCGGGGTTTCGTCAAGGTCCGCATGGAGGTGGAGTCCGGAATTTTGGGCCTGCGGGGCAAACTGATCGGTTGCCTCCGCGGCCTGCGCGGTCAGGTTCACGGGCTCGATCGTAAGCTCCATCTCGCCGGCCTCCAGCTTCGAGAGATTGAGGACCCCGTCGAGAGTTTGGAGCAATCGCTTTCCACTTTTCTCGATGAGCCGGGCAAACCGCGGGAGCGGCCCCGACACTCCGTCGCCGAGTTCGTCCCCGATTGCCTCCGCAAAGCCGATGATTGACGTGAGGGGCGTGCGGATCTCGTGACTCATGTTGGCGAGGAAGACGGACTTCATTCGGTTCGCGTCCTCAGCCTCTTCCTTGGCAGCCAGCATTTCCTTCTCCGACATCTTTCGCTGGAGGGCATTGGAGATGGCGTCGGTGAGAACGCGGAGCAGCATGACGGTGTCCGCGTCCCAGTCTCTCTGCTGTCGCACCGCGTCGAACCCGACGAAGCCCACCAGGTCCTGGCCGTTCAACATCGGCAGCACGAGCAGGGACTGGACGTTGCCCGCCTGGAGGCGTTGCTTCAGGCCGGAGGCCTTAGGCGGGAGCTCCTCGACCCGAGATACCCGGAGCGGGTCCTCCCGGCGACGCATGCGGTCCATGAACCAGGGCGTTTCCGCGTAGGGGATGTCCTGGAGGCGCGGCTGAGTGGACGCCACCGATTTGGCACGCCACTCGTGGGTGTTGCTCATGGTGGCTGCGTCGTCGTCGAACAGGAAGACGTAGCTCCGGTCGGCGCCCACGAAGGTCCCAATGGCCTGTAGGGCTGCCTCAATCTCCCGGTCCAGATCGTCGAGGGGGATGTTGATGAAGCGGGTCGAGATGTCGACGATCTTGCTCTCGAGCTCGGACCGGTACGTGAGGGTCTCTTCCAGTCGCGTCCGTTCGGTAATGTCGGTGTAGATAGCGTGGATCTCCGGTGGGGCATCCTCCCGGGTCCGTCCGGTCGCCTGAAGCTGAAAGTCACGGGGACCGTCGTCGGTGAGGCGCCGCACCTCCGTCTTCAGGGCCCCTTCCTCCACGGCGCGTCGGTTGAGATCGGTGGCGTTGTTCTGAGCGTCGTCCGGCACTATGACCGCGTCGATGTTTTCGCCCTCGACGGCCTCGGCGTCCACCCCGAACGTTTCCTCGAAGGCCTCGTTGATCGTTGCCACGTAGCCCGTTCCGTTCTCCACCGTGCACCGCATGATGGGGGTGGGAAGGCTCTCGAAGAGGCTCTCGAACCGGTCGCGCTCGTCCCGGAGGGCGCGTTCGGCCCTCTTCCGCTCGGTAATGTCGATCATGACCCCGTTGAACACGAGTTCTCCGTCCCGCCGTTCGGGGGTGGCGGTGTCGAGGAGCCAGATGCGCTCGCCGGAGGGCAGGTCGAAGGGCACTTCGACCCGCCAGGGGGTTTCGTGCTCGATGGCTTCCTCGATCTCATCCTGTGAGCGGGCTTGGTGGGGGGCGGGGATGTGTTCGTCGAACTGCTCGTGGAAGCCCTCTGGGTTGGCAGGCAGGCCGAGCACTTCCGGAGCGTGTTCGCTGACGAAGTGGCACCCCCGCTCCCCATCGGGACGGGCGTAGAACTGATAAGTGACGCCTGGGATGCTGTTGGCCATGCCCTGCAGTCGGCTCCGCTGTTCGCGGAGACGCTCCTCCATCTCGCGCCGATCGGTGACGTCCCGCTGAATGGAGGCGCGGTACTCGACCTCCGCCTCCTTGGCCTGTACGGAGGTCGTGTTCCAGTGGGCGACGTACGGCGAGCCGTCCTTTCGGTAGTTGATCGTCTCCCCCTCCCACGCCCACTCTCCCTCGTCGGGGTTCTGAAGGGCATTGATGACCGAGGGGTCCGTCTCCGGGCCTTTCAGTACGTCGACGGTGCGGCCGAGGAGTTCCTCCTCCCGATAGCCGGTCATCTCTTCGAACGCCTGGTTGGCGTACACAATGGGAGGATCCGTCTCGTCCGGTGAGGACCCGTTTGCCGAGACGAGGGCCTCCGACTTTCCGTTGGCGAAGGCGAGGTCCCCGAACGTCGGGGTTCCGTTTCGGGGCAGGGCCGTCACCAGAATGCCGTCGTCGGCCTGCTCCACGACTTCCGACAGCACGCGGAGCCGCCGCTCGCGCTGCTTTCGTTCGGTAATGTCCGTGACGGCCCCGTCGTAATACTGGGGTCTCCCTTCTGCGTCGCGCACCACTGTGCTGCTGAGAAGGCCAATAAACGGCGTGCCGTCTTTTCGGCGAAACTGCACTTCTTTCTGGTCGAGGCCGTCGGCTTTATGCTCTTCCTCCAGCAGGCGCTGCCGGGCGGACGGATCCGCGTAGAATGAGGAAGAGTCGGCCTGGAGGATGTCCTCGGGGCTTTCGTAGCCGAACAGTTCGGCGAACGCCTGATTGGCGTAGACCAGTCCGTCCTCAGGGGTCGATCGGTAGATGCCCTCCGAAACGTTTCCGGTGATCACGTGGAGCTGTTCTTCCCGGTTGCGAAGGGCCTTCCGCGTCGAGAGCAGTCGATGGATGGCAATGCCCTCACCGAGGGAGATGCCTGCCATACTGGTCAGCAGGATCAGCGGACTAATGCCGGGCTGGGTGCCAGAGGCATAGGAGAGTCCGAGGGCACCCGCTACCAAGGCGAGACTGAATATCGAAAACCGCGTGACCGGTCGGCCGGACTGTGCGCTTACCCCCACGAACGCGGTGATGATCGTGTACCCCAGCAAAAGGCCCACGGCATACTCGCCGGCAAAGTGGTTCTGGGCGGCCGTAATCACCAGCCAGGCCATCACGACGAAGAGGGCTCCGCGCAGCCACGAGACGAAGTGGTGGCGGACATAGCGGGACGCGTAGGACGCCGGGACGAGGGTCCCAAGCAGAACAGCGACCCCGAGCCGGGCCCAGATCGGATCCACGGCCTCCGGATTGGTCGCCGCGTAAAGCGGTCCGAAGAGAAGAATGAGAACAGCCCCGAGGAGGGTCAGCAGCCGGAAGTCCTGAATCCGTGATCGTTCCTCGGGGGAAAGATCTGCATCTTCGGGACGGAAGATGGACGTTATCTGTTGCCAGAGGTCATCCACAGGAGGTTTGAATCAAAATCTCTGAAGTTCGTCTCTATCCAACAACGTCTCTTGGCGATGGGACATGTGTAGTCCCAGGAAGCCTATCGAAGAACTGTGAGGCTCCGTGACGAGTGCGTCCCGTTTTGGAATAGGTCCTCTGGGACATAGAAACTCAAGATCTTCCGTATAATCGGACCAGCAATATCATCAAAAAATATGCCTAATGAATCAAGCCTGAATTTGGCGAAAATGTCGAGATGGGACAGGGGGAATTCCGAGCTCGTTGTATGGCAGGCGTATCCTTATTGGGCCTCACGAGAAGTTGGGATGTGGGCTGCTGACGGGGGCGCGGATGTCCCTCGGGCATGCCCCTTGGGGCGGAACCGTACGTTGATAGGAGCGGCGGGCGGCAAACGGAGCCCTGGATGTCGCTCGGCCTGTGGGGCACCTTGGGCACATTTGTAAGGGGTGGAACAGGGCACCAGGTGGGTCGAATGGGAAGGGGCAATCGCCCGGACGTTCGTGGATCTGGCTCGCGAGCCTACTGGACGACGCCTTCTTGCTCGCCTGCACGGTAGAGCTCGTAGAGCCGATCGATGCCGGCGGGGTTGCCGATGATCGTTACTCGATCACCTTCTTGCAGCACTGTGTTTCCGGACGGGACGGTAATCTGCCCGTCGCGCCGCACGAGGGCCACGAGCACACCCGCCGGGAGGTTGAGGTCTTTGACTCGGCGGTCGATGAATTCATCGGTATTGGTGCCCGTCAGGAGGTGGAGCGTGAGGTAGCGCTCGTGGTGGAGCAGGCTCTCTTTCACCTCCTGCTCGTCGGTCGCCGCGCGCCACTCCACGAGGAATTGCTCCTCGTCGGTTCGATTGGCGAGGGTTGCCAGCGTGCGGAGGTGTTCGCCCTCGTCGTCCTTCGGGCTCACGAGAAAGAAGAAGGCATAGACCGGCTCGGAGCGGTCGAGGTCCTCGATCTCGTCTTCCAGGTCGACGCAGATGCCGGACTGGCAGTGCACCATTACCATCTTCGACTCGTCGATCCCGTCGAGGCGACAGTACGGGAGGGCGGCCCCGTGAGAGACGGAGACGGCGCTATAGGGCGCCCCTTCCAGGAAGCCATGTTGAAGGGTCTCCGTTGAGAGGCCGAGGTCCTCCGCGAGCCGGGCTGACACCTCCTCAACTACCTCTTCGTAGGGGACGGGGTCGTCGAGGTGAATGACGTCTGACTCGGCCACGAGCCGATCGAACGCAGTGTCGTGTCCCACTCCTTTTTCTTCGAGAATGGTCTGCAGCTCCCGATCGAGGCCATCGTAGCGCTGCTTGCCGAGGCGGGCGAAGAGGTGGAAAATTGCGCCCTCACGGGGGACGTCGGAGGCGTAATAGAAGTACCAGCCCACGCCCACCAGCACCACCACGCCCGTAAAGACGATCGCCAGCGTGCCCATCTCCGAGATCAGGAAGAAGGGAATGGCGATGCCCGCCACCTGCGTCCATGGGTAGAGCGGCGAGCGATAGCCCGGCGCGTAGGACGGAATTTCGCTCTCCCGCATCACGATGACCGCGAAGTTGAGAAGCGCAAAGATCAGGAGTTGGAACGCACTCGCCAGCTTGGCTACTCCCTCCTCCGAGAGCACGAAGATGATGACGAGCATGAGCCCCACCGTCACCACGATCGAGCGGGTGGGCGTGTTGAAGCGTCCGAGGTGCGCAAAATTTTCCGGGAGCAGTCGGTCGCGGGCCATGGCCAGCGGGTAGCGCGAGGCCGACATGATGCCGGCGTTGCCGGTGGAGGCAAACGCCGCAACGGCCGCGACGACGATCAGGATGGGGCCCAGGGCGTACGGGAGCCAGTTGAAGAAGACCTCGCCGGAGGTGTACACCGGTGTCAGATCGGCGTGGAGTTCGCTGCCAGGAAGGATGGCCACCATGATCGCCACACCCAGGACATAGATCCCCGTGGCCGTGAGCAGCGAGAGCCCCATGCCGAGTGGAATGTTGCGGTCTGGATTTTTGACCTCTTCGGCCACACTGGCCACCTTCGTCAGGCCGGCGTACGACACGAAGACGATCCCGATGGTGGCGAGAAAGCCCCGCACTCCCTCCGTAAAGAAGGGTGTAAACTCCCCGGCCGCCCCGCCGACGGCGCTCTGCCCCCCCCAAACCGACAGGATGCCCTGTGCGGTGTAAAAACCGAGCACCCCCACCAGAATGGTGACGAGGATCCGCTGGAGCCAACTGCTTTCCTTGGCGCCCACGATATTGAGGACGCCAAACGCCACCGTGAGGGCGGCCGCCAGGGGCTTGATGGGCACGTCGGCGTAGATCGCGAGGTAGGCGCCCATCCCGATCAGGGCAAACGCGCTCTTAAAGACGAGGGCGAGCCACGTCCCGAGACCGCCGACGGTGCCGGCTAGTGGTCCGAGGCTGCGGTCGAGGAAGTAGTACGTGCCCCCGGCCTTCGGCATGGCCGTAGAGAGCTCCGCCATGCTGTACATGGACGGCAGAATGAGCAGGCCCGCGACGAGGTACGCGAGGATCACAGACGGCCCCGTTTCTGCCGCCGCGATGCCGGGCAGCAGGAAGAATCCGGAGCTGAACATCGCCCCGGTACTGATCGCGTAGACGTCGTAGAGCGTCAGGTTTTTCTGGAGGTCCGAAGAGCCCGAAGCCATGGTGCCGTAAGGAAAGAAAGGAGGAGGACACAAAGCGTACGAATGCGTGTGAGGACACAGGTTCCCGACCACCGACCAAGCGTTGGAAAATCAAGGACCGAACGAAAAAGACGACTACTACTTTTCGTCGGTGACCCGTTCAATCTCCGAGACGCCCTCCGCTTTTGAAGGCGTTTCGGAATCCGCGGCGGACACATCCTGCTTCGACGCAATCATGACGACCTGGTCTCCGGCATGGGGAAGCCCGGTCTCTTCCGAGCAGATGATAAGCTCTCCCTCGCGGACGAGAAACATGGGAAAGGCCGCGGAGCCGAAGCGCTCCTGGAACGCATCGCGGGAGAGGGACTTCTCCAGGTCCACGATGTACACCTCATCTTCGTGGTCGAGCCGGTCCCGGATTTCGTGGCAACTCGTTTCTCCTCCAAACAAGATGTGGCCCCGCAGGTGTCGGGGAAGGTCGGTCTCGCCGTGGCGGCGGTGCGAGCGGGCCGGGAGCTGGAAAATATCGTTGGATTCAAAGATTTCGGAGAGGTGGAGGGCCGCGAGGGAGGCAACTTCGTCGTTTGGGATTGTGATGAGCAGGCGCCCAATACCGCTCAGGTCCAGCTCCTCGAGTGTTGACTCGGAGAGCACGTCCGCCCGTTCCGCCGGGAGTCCGTAGTGATGAGCCCGTTCCACATGGTCGGGGTTCGAGTCCACGAGATGAACGGGAATGCCCAGTTGGTGCAGGGGCTTCGCAATCCGGCACACCCAGTCTTCGGCTCCCACGAACAGGATTCCTTCGGGATTTGGATCGGCGAGGCCCAGCCGACTGGCGAGGGGGCCAATCGTCAGGCCGTAAATGGTGACGGTGGCCACAATGACGATGAACACGACGGGGACGAGGGCGTCGGCAGCCTCCGGAAAGACCTCCTGGAGTTCAAACCCGAACAGGGACGCCACCGCGGCAGCCACAATACCGCGGGGGGCCAGCCAGGCCAAAAAGCCCTGTTCGCGCCACGAGAGGTCTGTTCCCGCACACGAGACGAACACGGCCAGCGGTCGCACGATCAGAATGAGAATGGCGGTCAGCAGCAGGGTTCGCAGCCCCACGTGCTCGAAGGCGGACAGATCGAGCCGTGCGCTCAAAACGATGAAGAGCACGCCGAGCAGCAGCACCTGTAGGTTTTCTTTGAACTCGATAATGCGCTGCACAGGCACGTACCGCTGGTTGGCCACGGCTACGCCCATCAGCGTCGTCGTGAGAAGGCCGGCCTCGTGCTGAATGGCCTCCGCCGACACAAACGCCGCCACAACCAGGGTTAGCGTAAGCGGGTTGCGCAGGAAGTCAGGCACGAGGCGGCGGCGCAGGGTCGCCACTAGTAGTACCGCCGCGCCTCCGCCTGCCACGAGGCTGGCCCCCACGGCGAGGCCCAGTCCCTTGAGGACGTGCATGGCCGCTACGGCCACGTTCGGAGATGCGGCGCCCGGCTCGTGAAGAAGCAAGATGACCTCGAGGACCAACACTGACAAGATTGCACCGATCGGGTCGATCGTGATGCCTTCCCACTTTGCCACGGCCCCGATGCGTCCCCGCGGACGGATCTGGCGCAGGAGGGGCACGATCACCGTCGGCCCCGTCACGACGAGGATGGCCCCGGTCAGAAGCGACAGCTCGACGTTGAAGCTCTCGATCCAATAAACTGCGGTGGCCCCCAAGAGCCACGTCGTGAGCACACCCACAGTGACGAGATTGCGAATGGGACCGCCCACCTCCCGGAGCTCCGACAGCCGCAGATTCAGTCCCCCCTCGAATAGAATAATTCCGACCGAAATGGAGACGAACGGGTAGACCCACTCCCCCTGTACCACCGCCGGGTCGAGGAGTCCCAGCACGGGTCCGGCCACGAATCCGGCCAGCAGCAGGAGCACGATAGAGGGGAGGCGCGACTGCCAGGCCAGCCACTGCGCACCGACGCCCAGGATCAGAATGAGGGCCACACCGAAGAGAAAAGACACGGAGGGCTCGGTCGACGTCGAGGGAGTCAATGAGATGGATTGTCCCCACTCGTCGGGACAACGGAGACAATCTGCGTCGTGGGACGGTTTCGTCTATTTCCCGCAAACGAGGGGAAGGATCAACGACGGGCCTCTTCGGAACTAGTCGTGGGACGGCGGTCTCGTTCCGAGGCCACGCTCCACTTCGGTCCGGTGGTTCGTAAACCACGCCATGAACGCATCCGCCGCAGCGTGGGAGAACGGCATCGGTGTGCCGCCGCGGGCCTCCACCCATTCGGCCTCCCAATCCTCGAAGACGCGCACGAGGATGGGCACCGTGTCGCCCACGTAGTTGAGGAGCTCTCCGAGGACCGTCGGGGTGCGGAGGGTCGACACGATGATCTCGGCCTGGGCGGCCCCCGCCTCCAGCAGGACCGACAGGTCTCCCCCGTCGCCCCGCACGCACGTAATGCCTCGCTCTCGGAGTTGGGCCACGACGGCCGGGTCCTCGTCCACGACAATGGCCTCGTGCTCGGACTCCCGCAGCAGGCGGAGGAGAGGGCGTGCACTTTGTCCCCCGCCCAGGAGCAGAACGTGACCGCTCGGCACCTCGGGCAAGGAATCGGAGCGGCGCGACGGGTGCCATCGCATGAGCTCCCCCACGACTCCCTCGCGCGT
>CAYLMT010000062.1:0-10205 GCA_964384855.1 uncultured Salinivenus sp. | reverse complement strand
CCACGCGGAAGAGGGCAGGGCGCTCATTGCTCCGGACGTTCACGAGGTTCTCGTGTGCCCGACCCGCACTCAGGTTGAGGCCTTGTTGCGGGCTCGGTCCGGCGTGGCATCCCGACAGGGCACAGCTCGTGCTGAATACGTTTTCCTGGATGCTCTGGAGCGTCGGACGGACGCTGTCTTCTCCAGCGCCCACCGGGTCGGCGTGCTCGCACGCGCCGACACTCAGTCCGACCACGAGGCTTACGATGAAAGTGAAGAGGACGGAACGGTCGGACACGAGGCTAGAAGTTGAGGACACGGAAGATGTTGAAGCCGAGGCGGAACTCACCGTTCAGTACGTTTCGGACGTCCAGATCGCCGCCCCGCAGGTACTGGTCCGTTGCGATTCCGGCCGAATTGGTGGCGACGATCTGGAAGACGTGCCCGGCGGTCGTGATTTCTACCCCTGCACCCCAGCTGTCAAATCGATTCAGATTGCCGAGCGTCCGGGTCTCAACGTAGCCCGACAGAATGGGCACCCACTCGCCGAAGATGCTAATGTTGCGGTACACCGTGGCTCGACCGCCGAGTCCAAGAGACAGGAGCGCCTGCTCTCCGTGGATGTCCGTCGCCGGATTGAGCAGCACGCCCGGCGTCAGGAGCACCCCATACCGGTCGCCGAGGGCCCGAGCCACGCTCACCTGGCCGGCCCACTTGAAGGCGTCACTTCGGAATCGCCCTTCCCCCTCGGGAGGCGCCCCCGACAGCCAGTTCATGGTGCCGTGCACACTGACGCCGAGCGGCCACCCCCGCGGACCCCATTGCTGGGCCACTTGGTAATGCGTGCCCAGTTCAACATCGTTCGCTTCGTTGCTCCGTCCCAGTGTGACGAGCAGCTTGTCGGTGAGGGCGTGCCCGACGGTCAGTTCAATGACCGAAGGACCGTCGAGACCGTACAGGGCGTCGTAGCCTCGATTGACCGGCGGAGCAAACCGATGGCTGATCAAAAACAGCGAGGTTCCTGCATCGAGCCCGCGGGTGGTCGGGAGATTCAAGAGCCGCCAGCCATTGAAGGGATACGCGGGCCCGTTCGGGGACGCGTCCGTCCGCTCCTCCCCCGATTCGAGTTGCTTGATCCACGTCCGGATCGTCGTGATCTCCTCCTCGGACAGCTTCTCACCGGCAAGTGGCATTGAGGCCCGCTTGATGCTAGACCGACCCTCGATCTTGTGGACCAGGTAGCTGCTGTCGGGCTTCCCCGGATGCACACGGAGCAGGTTCGGCTTCTCCTGGCTGGGTTGTCCGATGGTCGACTCCCGAAACGCCCCCGGACTCAGGTCCATGCCTTGCTGGGGCCGCGGTCCGGCGTGGCATCCCGCGCGTGCACAACTCCGATCAAAGATGGACTGCACCTGTTGCTCCAACTGATCGACCGGGGGAGTCGGCGGATTTTGACCGTATGCGGATGAGCCCCCGAGCCCCGGAAGGCCTCCGAGAAAAAGGACACACAGAACGGCGACGGAACCAGCGGGATGACCCATAGACATTGTCGCAGGGGAAAGATGAACAGCAGGGCACACAGTCACGGGCTGCCTAGTAGTCGCCTCCATCGTCGCCCGAATTGCCTCACGGGTCGGTAATCTCGATGTCTCCTCCCATGTACGCGTGGTTGCCACATTCATAATAAAGAACGTTCGGGGCATCGTCCGGAGGGGTGAAGGTTACCGTTCCCGACGTCGCGCTTCCGTTTTCGACGCCGCTGCTATACGTATCATTCCCTTGCCCCTCTGCGGTACGGTCCATGTAGAAGGGGTGGGGCAGGCCTTCCGGGCCCGACTCGACGCTCGCCTCGAGTTCGAACTCATACGTCTGCCCCCGTACGAGCGTGATGGTTCGGCCAACCTCTCCGTCGATGGCGTAGGCCACACCGACATTGTTTTGATCACTGTACTGATAGCTACTATCGAAATTCTCCACTGTGACCGTATAGGTTTGGGCAACACCGCCATCCCCGTTCTCCCCCGGATCCTCATTGTTGGAACCGCCGGAGTCGCACGCAACGAGTCCCACAGTCAAGGCGCCCGTGAGGAGTAGGGTGAAGAGAAGAGTGCGCCGAATAGAACGTTGAGACATCGGCATGGGGCAGGAGGCCATTTCTGAGAACGATGGACCCGAGGGAAGAGTCGGAAGCCGTCGCCACGGCCTTCGTCGGGCCATGGCGTTTCCCGCCGGCTCGTCCCGGAATGCACCCATGCAGACCGCAGATTTCCGAGAACAACCACTCTTCTTTTGTGAAGAAGAGAGAAAGGGGGCTTCTATCGGGTTGGAGGGCGTCGGGCGACCGGTCACAACACCGTTCGGGGCAACGACCGGAATGCTACGGCCTCATTCCGGAGGTGGCGTGCGTCCCCAGTTCTCTGGGCCCGTACAGAAGAATGCTCGTCAATAGCGAATTGTAAGGGAACCGACGACACGTCGTCCGGGAAGGTGCCGCGTTGTGCGGGTCGTGCCGTCATCTGTGGAGCGGAGCCCCCAGTCGAACGGGTTCCGCCGGTCGAAGACGTTGACGAGGGTGAGTTGGCTTTTCAGCGTGAGTCCGTTCCAGTGAACCGAATACTGGGTTCCGAGGTCGACCCGAGTGTGCGGTGCCAGCGTATGCGAGCCGGGATTTTGCAGAGAAACGTCTGATTGGGTGTTTGAGGTGGAGCGGGGCCCCAGGTAGTCGTAGTAAATTTGCCGAAAGCCCCAGCTCTGTCCCCGTCGATGCTCCGCCCGGAGGTGCACGCGGAGCGCGTCGGTGACCGTCCCCTCCGCGGAGAGGGTGAGCCGATGTGGCTGGTTCCAGGGAGCCGGGACGCTTTGTTCGTCGAAGCGGCCAGGAAACTGCCGACGCGAGCGGCTCCAATTGTAGCGGAAGGTGCCGCGCACGTGGCGTCCCTCCCGCGTGACGGAGATTCCGGCTCCCGCAGCGTGTCCGTGCGTAGCTGTAAGAACCGAGCCCGGTGAAACCGGAGGTGATGCCTCCAGGGGCGGGGCGGTCTCGTCGTGAAGGGCCGTATAATCCAGCATCAATAGGCGTGCATAGTGCTTGTAGTACGCCTCTCCGGACAGAGTCCAGCGCTCATGAGGCTCGATGTGGCCGCCTAGGGTCGCGTGGTAGGCCCGGGGCGGGGCATGGGACTGTCCCACAGGCATCCAGAAGCGCATGGACGGCAGGATCGCGGTCGGGCTGGTGCTGCTCGCCTCGAATCGATTCACGAACTGCCGGTAGAGTCCGCCCGCGAGACGAACTGCGTAGGGGGAGGTCCGGGCCAGCGTCCCTTCGTGGTGCAGGGTCAGGCGGGGCTCGGCGTAGGCGGTCTGGCGGGCCGGAATGTAGGTGAGGCGCGTCCCCGCTGTGAGCGTGGTTCCCGTTCCAAGCGACACTACGTCCCGGAGGTATCCGCCGACCTGCCATCGGGCGTCTCGGAAGGACAGCGGACGGAGAAACCGTCCACCCAGACGAAATCGACTCGTCAGACGGGAGGTCTTGAGCGCCCCCTTGAGGTGATGGCGGGCCGTGAGGGCATAACTGCCCGTCGTTTCGAGGGTCCACTCCTCGATTCGGTTTCGGTCGTCCGGCCACAGGGACGGATCGAGGGCCCGCTGAAGGGTGTCGATGACCGTCTCAAGTGGGGCATCTTCGTCCGGCGAACCATAGGTCATCTGGTAGCCACGGTGTACCCGGTGCTCGCTCGCCCGCAGCTGTACGGACGCCGATGAGCGGGCGCCGAGGGTCCAATCTAGACGGGCTTGCCCGGCGGTATTGGCCCAGTCGTAGCGATCTTGCGTGAGCATCCCCGCCGGCTCTCGGGCCACGAACTGAGTCCGGAGGTGATTGCGTCCCCGATAGCCGGAGACCGACAGCGAGCGGTACGGACCCAGGTCGATACGGGTGGCCGCGTGGACGTCGGAGAATCCGGTATTGGCCGTCTGTGCCACGGGCCTTATTTCGGGCGTGTCGCCTCCGTCGAAATACGAGGAATACAGCGTGGGATCGACCACATTCCAGTCCAGCAGTAGTCGGTTGAGCGTGGGGTCCTGGTAGAGATCCCACACGCTTGATCGGGTGGCGACGCGAAACTGGGCAGTTCGGGATGGGGCCAGTTCGATTGATCCGTGTCCCTCTGCGTTCACACTCATGGGGTCCACCGTGACCTGCCCGTACGAGGGCGAGGAGGCACTGAGGGCCTGCTCGGCCGAGACGATGCCAGAAATTGTGCTCCCGTGTTCGACCCCGAACCCCGCTTTGTGTACGGTCAATCGATCGAGCGCAAGTGGGCTGAAGGCCCCCAGGAGCCGCCGGAGGGTCACCGGGTTGCGGATGGGGATGCCGTCGAGGCGAACCTCGTGTTCTCCGGCCGCCCCGCCCTGCACGTGAAGGTCGGCCCTTGGTGACTGCTGGTGCACGCCCATCAGAGCCCCGCCTCGGTCCAAGGCATCGAGGGCCCCCATTCGACCGGGCTCCGCCAGTTCGTTGGCCGAAAGCGTAGCGGCCCCGATCCGTCCCTCCGGCGTATGTCGCTCCACACCGTCCACGATGACCGGCTCCGAGGCGATGGGGGTGGGGGTGAGCGTGATTCGGCGACGGACGCTATCCCCCGGCGGTACGTAGACGCTGTCGACCGTCGATTCGTATCCGAGGTGGGTCGCCACGATCTGATAGGTGCCCGAGATCAAATTCGGCACCTGAAACCGTCCGGCCTGGTTCGTCGCGGCTCCGGTGTTGGCTGTGGCGAGAAGAATATGAGCGTGAGAGAGAGGCTCGCCGGTCCGTTTGTCTACGACGATCCCGGCGAAGTCGCCATGGCGGGGCGGGCGTTGCGTAGGGGTGGTCAGGACGTAGGTACCGCCTGAGGTCTGGTAAAAGTCGACCGGTACGTCGGCCAGAAGGCATCGCAGCAGTTCCTCCGGGGAAGCGTCCCGCGCCGAGCAGTACACCGTTTTTCCTTGCACGAGCTCCGAGTCGTACAGGAGATCGATGTGCGTTGTCTCGACGACCCGTTCCAGGGCCTCGTGAAGGTGCACCCCCCGAAACACCATGGTGTGCCGATTCTCTCCCGGCGACTGGGCATGGAGGGAACTAGGCCCCAACATCAGCCCCATCAGCAGGAGAGACGCGAGCCCCACGCTCACGCAGTGCACGGCCCGTTGTGTGCACGGTGTGATCATGGCTGAGGGGGCGCTTCTGATTCGTCAGCGGGCAGAAGGACGTACCCGTTGGCCGTGGTCCGGTACGAGAGTCCCCGGGCCATGCACACGTCGTGGAGGATGGTTTCGAGGTCGGCATCGCTGGAGTAGTAGACCGTCAGTGGGGCCGAGCGGGCGTCCGGAGAGATCGAGGAGGCCAGACGGATGGAGTGTCCAAAGCGGCGCTCGAGGGCACGGGCGAGGCCCGAGAGCGAGCGGTCGGTCGCGGCGAAGCCTCCGCGACGCCACGCCGTGACCCGAGCGAGGCTCGTGTCAGACACCCGTCGTAGGGCATTATTTGGATCCCACAATGCGGCCTCTCCGGGGTGCAGGGTCATTTTCGAGGTCGTGCCTGCCCGATTTGTTACGTGCAGGCGCCCCTCCTCCAACGCCACGAGCGCCTCCTTGGAGTTTCCCCGGCGGCTGCGCACGGAGAATGCGGTGCCGACCACCTCCACCCACACTGACGGCGTCTGGACGATGAACGGGCGCTCGCCAGCATCGACCTCGAAATAGGCTTCTCCCCGAAGGTGCACGACCCGACGCTCCGCCTCCAAAACCGAGATGGAAGAAAGCGTGCGGGGGTAGGTCAGGCGCGAATCGCCGTGAAGCTCTACGGTGGACCCGTCCGGGAGCGTGCGGGTGACGGGCGGGCCGGGGGGCGCTGTCATCTCGACGGGTTGGGTCCACCACCATCCAACGAGCAGGAGCGCCAACACGGCGGTCGCGGCCCCAACCCAGCGCCAACGCCGTTGTTGAGTGGACAGAGATGTCGTCGGGGGGCGAGCGCGCCGGTCCCTACGCTGGGGGGCCTCACTCGTCTCCTCTGAGTCGATATGGCGTCGCACCCCGGCCCACGTGTCTTCGGCGTCGGGCAGAGCGCTCTCCGGAAGGGCAGCGCGATCCAAGCGGGCCCAGATCTCCTCCAGATCCGAAGCACTCCCGTCCTCGGCGCGCTCCCGCTCCAGAAGGGACTGGAGTTCAGGTGGAATGTCCGAATTGTCGTGACTCATGAGGAATGATGATCTGCGTGATGGGAGCGAACCCGACGTCGGAGCTTCTTGAGCGCCGCCACGATGTGGTTATTTACGGTTCGGGGAGAGATGTCCATGACCTCGGCGATGGCCTCATGACTGAGATCCTGGAACCGACTCAGGGTGAGCGCCTCGCGCTGCCGGTCTGGAAGCTCCTCGATCCCCGTCCGGAGGATCTCGTCTAGGCGATCCGCATCGAGTTGAGCCCCCGCGTCAGGCTGCACCGGATCGGTGTTCCGCTTCAGCTGGGCGTGTTTTCGGTCCCGAGTCCGGCGGTTTCGTTTGGTGTTGTACGCGCGATTGCGGACCATCCGAAAGAGTAGTGCCTCCAGCGACTCCTCTGGATCCAGCGACTCGCGCATGTCCCAAAGGGACGTGAAGGCGTACTGGACAATGTCCCGGGCCGTGTCCTCGCACCCGGTGATCTGGAGCGCATACCGGGCTAGGGGGGTGTGAAGGGCCTCAAACGTAGCTTCGAAGGCCTCCCGGTCGGAGGTCTTGATGCGACGGCACCACCGTTCAAATTGCTCGTCGGTCGGCATGGGGCCGGAGGCAACCGGGTCGTCATTAGAAAACTGAGGAGGGGCGTTCCTCAACTGTAGCGTCCCTCGGGGAATCCCGCGTCACCGCCGAATGTCTTTTTATGCTGCACACCAGGAGGACGCGATGACTACCGGAAAATACGAAGGAATGGTGAAGACATCAATGATTCCGAGGATGCGGCTCCGCAAACATATGAATGCCTCGTTTTTCCCGGAACCGATGGAAACGAGTTGCGAGGTTGTCTCTCGGATTCGGTCGGATTGAAGGGGGACCGTGGTAATTTCTGTCGTCTTCCGTCTGTGTGGCAGATCGGTGCAAAAAGACCCCGGTTGAAAACAGCCTCTCTAGCGACCATCTTTGTTAAGCAATGATGGAGATATTCGGATCGCGATTCTAGAAATAACCCGAGGGGCTCTTCTCTCGATCTTGGTGGCCGGGGAAGACGATTCGTCGCCAACTGACGTGAGGAGGGCACATCTGATATGACTGATCTGGCCGATGAGGACCCATTCGAGATCGTCACGCGAGCCGATGAGACCGGCGGCGAGTACGTCCGCTTTGCGGCGACGCTGTACCCGTCACCCGATACGCCGGGTGGGGGGATGGCCCTGTCGCACCACCGGTGGGCGGCTGACAACGACGACGAGCATCTCCATCCGCACCAGAAGGAACGCATGGAGGTCGTTTCCGGCACCTACCGCGTTGAGGTCGACGGCGAGAAGCATACGCTTCGGGAGGGAGACGACATTGTCCTTCCCCCCAACACGCCGCACAGGCATTGGAATCCGACCGACCGTCCGATCCGGATGATCAAAGAGGACCGCCCGGCCCGAGACTCCGAGGCCTTTTTTACGGCGCTCTACGTTCTCGCGCAGGCCGGGAAGACCGATGCGTCGGGATTTCCACCCTTTCTACAGTTTGCGGTTCTTCAGGCCGAGTACCCGGGACACGCGTACATGACGGAACTGCCGGTTGGCGTCCAAAAGACCCTCTTCGCGAGTCTCGCACCAATTGGCCGTGCACTCGGCTACAGTGCCACGCCTTCGCTTGAGGAGGGTTCGCCGGGGCGGGCGTTTTCAGATGCTTGAAGCGGGCTCACTTAGAGCGCTATAGCTTGGACTGGGCCTTTATTTTTCCTGATACCGACCGATCATCCTCTCGACAAATGGAGTTGACCGTCAATATACACTCCCCCATGACACATCGGGGAGATTTTGTTAATATGATCGAAGAAAAGTCGGGCTCCCCGTAGGGCAAGCCATTTTTTGGCCTGCACGTCCCGTCGAAAAGAGTGACCCTACCTCCAAGGGGCGGGCAATCTATCCGCTCTCAGTGAGGCTCCCTGTCCCGTATTTCGAGTGGAGGTCGATCTCACGAAGAACCAGGGGCATCTGCGCTTTTCGCTCTGTCTCTAGCGTAAAAATCGGGACGACCTGATCGGACAAATCCTCGACGTGGTTGGGAATGTGCAGAGGCAGAAGAATTTTGGCATATGAGGAAGTGTATCCGATCGGCATGTCTACATAAGAGTCATCCAAAACTATATTTAAATGTCGCTCGCAGAGTGTTACAATAGAGTCGCCGAACGGAAAGTCCTTTTCAACCAACCAATTCTGCGATATGCGAGGTACAGTTCTTCAAGCACTTTCGGTACTGGTGGCCGCAGCAACTCTCCTTTTCATGGGATGTGACAATCAGATTACCGCACCCAACTCAGAGAAAGTAGGAACGCCCTCTCACGCTCCGGCGAGCGCCGGTCCAGCAGCACCTGGTGGAAAGTGTGACGTGACGGTCAGCCAAAACGAATCCATTAACGATAAGGTTGATAACGCCGCTCAGTCCGGTGACGTGGTGTGCGTCGAGAATGGGACCTACTCCGAGCAGGTGACGATCAACAAGGACCTGACCCTGAAGGGATTGAGCAACCCGACGGTCAAAAGGCCTTCCAGCCCCGACGCCTTTACAATCCCTGAGAGCGGGCCGAAGTGGGAGCCGATTATATTTGCCTTCGGTGGGGATGTCGATTCGAAGGGCAACGTCTCCGGTAGCAGTACGGTGGACGTAACCGTGAAAGGATTTACCATCGACGGGGACGGAGAGCAACCCAATACTAAACGAGGACTTGCTCTCTTCTACCGAAATGCTAGCGGCACAGTATCAGGCAACACCGTCGAGAATATGGCTATCGGCGGGAAGCAGACGTTCGGCATTCTCGCATACGGTGATTCCGATGTCGACATCACAAACAACACCATCAACGGATACGAACGAGGTGGAATCGGTGCCAACGGGGACCAAGGGGACCGGCCTGATCCAGAGGTTCTCATCAGGGACAATACCGTAACCGGAAGTGGTGACGGGAGCACTACAGGATGGGGGCCGAACGGCATCCAGGTTGGATTCGGAGCGTCCGGAAAAGTCTTCGACAACAGCGTCACAAAGAACCGGTATGCGAATTCGTTTGCGGCAGCAACGTCGGCGGGCATTATCGTTTTCGGCTCCGACGACGTTCACGTTCGCGGAAACGAGGTCTCCAACAATGATATAAACTTGGCCGCAGCGGTTGGAGAAAACGTCCGGTTCGTCAAAAACCAAACCAAGGACGCGATCATCGGAGTTTACTTCGCCCAGGCCAACAATGGGAAGCTCGTGAACAATACCTTTACCGATCCAGACGGCGGTCCGGTCGGGGACACTGGAGTGTTGAATACGGGCACGAACAACAAGCTGATTAATAACACAATCAAGGGCTTCGACACCCCAATCCTCGACCTAGGGACCGACTCGAAGGTGCAGGCTAACACCCAGCCCGCGATGCCATAGATTGTTGAGGGATTCGCTTCTTCCACACCCGGCTTCCGACAGGGAGTCGGGTTTTTTGTTTGCGCGGGTCACTCAAGCGTGAAGACATTACCACTTTGGGCGGGATGGTCTATCCGCTCTCAGCGGGTCCATTTCTGCCTGAACTGCCGAGGTCAGGCAACACCACCGAATACCACCTCGGCAATGACAATCTGACGGAGAAGGCGACAGCCGGATAGAGTCTCCAAGCGGTTCAAGTTCTACGTCCGGAAGGCGAGGCTTCCCGACCGAGGGCAGCTCTCTTTTCACTCGTGCCGACATACGACCGGCTCGTGGCTCTGGAGGCAGGGGGGCAATGCAAGTGATTTCAGAGATTCTTGGACACTCCAACACGCAAGTCACCGAGATTTACAGCCACCTCCAGCCCGAAGTGATGGAGCGGTCCATGGATGAGACGTTCGGGGATCGGTAACTCGTCCCCATGACGTCCCCATAGAATTGGCATTTCCTGGTATTTCCTGGGATCTCTTACGAAATCGGCCAGGACGGCCAAAAAGAAAGACGCCTCTCAAATCGCCGTTTTTAGGCGTTGAGGGACGTTCGGGACGGTGCGAAAGG
>CAYLMT010000061.1:0-10249 GCA_964384855.1 uncultured Salinivenus sp. | reverse complement strand
CGGACAAAACCCGAACGGTGCCGCTCGATCATCCCCTTCTCGCGTCCGGGCTCGATGTCGGGACCTCGTTTGGGGTGAACACGTCGGAGGTGCTATCTCGCTCCGAGCCCCCATCCCCCGTCTAATCCTAGCAGCGCCCGCCCTTCACGGTTTTGTCACACTCTGCCTCCTTCTCTGATGAACGACGCGCCCTCTATCGCGGACATCACGGACGCTCTCGAAGAATGGGCCCCACCCGGCTCGGCCCAGGACTACGACAACGTCGGCCTGCAAGTGGGCGACGCCACTCGTGACGTCACTGCCGCCGTGCTGGCACTCGACGCGACGCCGGAGGTGCTGGCGGAAGCCAAGACCCACGATGCCGAGCTCGTCGTCACCCACCATCCCCTCCTCTTCCAGCCGCTCGACGGGGTCACCGCCGACGGGTACGTCTCGAACCTGGCCCTCCAGTTCGCGGAGGCCGGCATCGGGCTCTACAGCATTCACACCAACCTCGACGCGGCGCCGGAGGGCGTCTCCTTCGCCCTCGCCGAGCGCCTGGGCCTGACCGACGTGGGCTTTCTGGATGGGTTCGAGGACACGCTTTATAAGCTGGCGGTCTTCGTGCCCGAGGACGCGTTCGACGAGGTCCGACAGGCCCTGGCGGACGCGGGTGCCGGTCAGATCGGCGACTACGAGGCCTGCGCGTTCGCGACGACAGGCACCGGCTTCTTCAAGCCCGGCGCCGACACCGATCCCCACATCGGCACAGCCGGGGGCGAGGTCGAGTCCGCGAGTGAGCGCAAGCTGGAGGTAGAAGTAGCCCGCTGGAACCTGCGCCCCGTCATGGCGGCCCTGGAGGACGCACATCCGTACGAGGAGGTGGCGTACGACCTCTACCCCGTGAAGCAGAAAAATTCCCGGGCCGGCCTCGGGGCCCTGGGCCACCTCGACGACCCAATGCCCCTGACTGCCTTCCTCGATCGCGTGGCGACTCGCCTGGACGCTGACAGCCTGCGCTATGCGGGCGATCCCGACACAGCCGTCGAACGCGTGGCCGTCTGCGGCGGGGCCGGAAGCGACTTCATTGGCACGGCCCGCAGCGCCGGGGCCGACGCCTACGTCACCGCCGACGTCAAGTACCACGAGTTCTTCGACGTACTCAATCCGGAGGGCACACCCCAAATGGCACTCATCGATCCCGGCCATTACGAAACCGAAGCCCTTACCGAGGCGCTACTCCGCGACCGGCTCCGAGAGTACTTTCCCCAGGTCGACTGGCATCGGACCGACACCACCACCAGCCCCATGCGCACGTTCGTCCCGACTGGGAATCCCGGAACCGACCCCTCGTAGGAACGCCACCGAGGACGGAAGCGTGAGCGTCCCTGGGCGATTGTGCATTTCACATGCGCCATCTTCCAAATAAATACGCAATCCTCCTCTCCACCCCCATTCCCTCGTCAGACGTTCACACGAAGGGGTCGACTCCCCGGCCCGACCCGATGTTTTTGCACGAAATGAAAGAAGTCCCATACGGAGGTACGAACCTCCGCCCAGTCTGAATGTACTTATTGATTGGTGTTCATCCGCGCTCGAATGATCAAAAACAGCTAGTCTATGCCGACTGCTCGAAAGAAAAAGACGGATGTGGAAGACCAACTCCGTGCCCTGGTCCGGCTCCAACATATTGACAACCGGATCGACCAAATCCAGAAGCTCCGCGGCGACCTCCCCGCCGAAATCCGCGACCTAGAGGACGAGAAGGCGGGCCTTCAAACGCGCCTCGACAACTACGAGGAAGAGGTTCAGGAGCAGAAGGTGGCCAAGCGGCAGGCCGAGCTCGACATCAAGGAGGCAGAAGGCCTCATTGAGAAGTACGAGGAGCAGCAGCTCGAAGTCCGCAACAACCGCGAGTTCGACGCGCTCACGAAGGAGATTGAAAGTCAGGAAGAGCGCATCGCCGAGGCCGAGGAGACCATCGAGGAGGCCGAGGAGACCATCGAGTCGAACCAAGCGGCCATGGAGGAAACGCAGGAGCGCCTCGACGAACTCGAAGAGGTTCTCGACGAGAAGCGAAACGAACTGGAAGAGGTCGTCGAGGACACCGAGGACGAGGAAAAGACCCTCGAGGAACTCCGGGAGGAAGCGGCCGAAAAGGTCGACAGCCGATACCTCCGGGCCTATTCCAAGCTCCGGGATCGCCTCCGCGACGGCCGGGCCGTCGTCCCCCTCAAGCGAGGCGCCGCCGCCGGATTCGCCGTCCCTCCTCAGCGACAGGTCGAAATCCGGAAGCGAAAGACCGTCGTCGCCTGCGAGCACACTGGTCGCATTATCGTCGACCAGGACCTCTACAACGAGACGGTCGACGAAATGAAGGAAACGCTCGACCTTTAAAGCGCAGCTGCCCGCCGAGGCCGCTGCGCTTTTTTGCATGGCCCCGGGCCGCTGACACGAGTGGGACCTTTTCCCCGCCGGCACGGTACATTTGACAGACGTGCGAATCGGGCCATCACTCCGTCGCGTCCCGGCTGTAGACCGTCGGGCCGGCGGTGAGGAAAGTCCGAACACCGCAGGGCTCCGTGCTTCCTAACGGGAAGGCGTCCCGACTGCTGTCGGGGCGACGGCCCGTGCAACAGAGAGTAGTCCCGCCCCGACGACCGTCGGGGTAAGGGGTGCAAGGGTGCGGTAAGAGCGCACCGGCGCTTCGGGTGACCGGAGCGGCCCGGCAAACCCCACGGGGTGTAAGGCCAAGTAGCACCGGGCCCCGAAACCGTCGGGGCAAAGGGTTGCCCGCCCCTCATCGGTGCAGGTAGGCCGCTTGAGGCGACCGGCGACGGTCGTCCCAGATAGATGATGGCCTCCTCGTCGCCCGGCGGGTCGCCGGAGGCGAGCAGACTGAATTCGGCTTATAGATTCGCATGGTCCGCCCGAATACGAGCGGCAGTCCCGATTCGGGGCTGCCGCTTTTTGTTTTTGCTTTTCCCCTCCACCAAAGAAAAAAGGCGAGGGGCCCGAGGGCACCTCGCCATCCTACGTTTGTCGGCTCGCACGTGTGTCGCTCAGGGCCGGAGATCTAGTTTCCAGGGCCCCCACCACCTTGTGGCTGCGGGGCACCACCGCCCTGCCCACCACCGCCACCTTGGCCTCCGCCCTGGCCGGGAAGAGGCGCGGCCTCGTTCCCCTGGCCGGGAGGCGTCTGCCCTTGTTGGGTGGGATTGTCCTGGGCCCGCTGCTGAATGACGCTCTCCTGTTCGTCAGTGTCAATGAAGAAGTTGGTGATGACACACAAGGAGATGAACACCGCCGCGAGGGTCCACGTCGCCTTCTCGAGCATGTCGGGGGCCTGGCGCGTACCGAGCACCTGGCGCGTGGCGCCACCAGAAGCAATGCCCGAGAGGCCCTGGCCCTGGCCGCTCTGCATGAGGATGACCAGAATGAGAACGGCCGCAATCAGGGCGATGAGGACGACCATGAACGAAAACATGTCAACCCGTCCGCTTTGTCCAAAAAGAGTCGATGGCGTAGATGCTTACGTACTTCAGCAGCGACGTACTCTACGAGGCCAAGGATGATTCGTTCACGTGGGCCGCGGCGTAGACGAGAGCAGTGACCGTTTTCATGTCTTTTAGGTCTCCGCGACGGGCCCGATCGACGGCCTCTTCGAAGTCCATGTCGACAACCTCCACGAACTCCCCCTCCGCGAGGGCCTGCGTCCCCCGTTCCAGATCGTGTGCGGTAAAGATGTGAATGCGTTCGCTGCTGTACCCGATGCACGGGTAGGCTGCGCCTACGTGTTCAAATCGACCCGCACGCCACCCCGTTTCTTCCTCCAGCTCTCGCGCCGCCACGTCCTCCGGGTCCTCCCCCGGCTCGTCGAGCTTGCCGGCTGGCACCTCCAGGAAGGTGCGGCGGGGAGGATAGCGGAACTGGCGCACGAGGAGCGTCCGCCCGTCCTCAAAGATCGGGACGATCGCCGACGCCCCTGGATGGTCGATCCACTCTCGAACCGACGTGTCCTCGTTGGGCAAACGCACCTCGTCCCGAAATGCCTTCAGGAGCACCCCGTCGACGAGCTGCTCGGTAGAAAGCTGGGTCTCGGTGAGATCGGCCATGGTGAATCTTGCAATACAAGTTGTCTAAAGGATCGGCAAAGGGGGCGCTTCGCAGGTTCGTGACTCGTAGCTCTCTCAAGCGTCACTCCTCACGCACCCCGAGATCGAAACGTCGAGTATAGCCCGAATGGACTCCGCAGTCGGCACCCCGAATCAAGTCCGTGTAGACTACCAACCCTTGGGGACTGTGCTCCTCTTCAGTTCGGTTTTCACATGCCTTGCCCCGGCACTCCAGCACCGTTCTGATACGCAGTGACGACAGTGTGGAGAGCAGCAAGCCCCGCCGTCTCGGCCCGTAACCGACGCGCTCCGAGCGAAACCGACGTGCCCCCCGCCAAGACGATGTCCTCGACCTCCGAGGATGAAAATCCACCCTCAGGTCCCACGAACACGAGTGCCGATGCATTCGCCTCGGCCCCCTTCACTGCCCACTGGATCGGAACGGCAGTCTCCCCTGCATGGCAGACGAACCGCATCTCTCCGTCCGATCCAGCGAGCACGTCCTCAATCGACTGCGGTGATGACAAATCTGGGAGTCGGCTGCGGCGACACTGCTTCATCGCCGCCACCATCACCTTCCGCAGCCGCTCTTCTCGGATGGATTCACGTTCCGTCCGCTGCGTCCGCAGCGGCACGATGCGCCGCACGCCCAGCTCGACCGCCTTCTCCACGAAGGTCTCGAAGCGCGATCGTTTCTTGAGAAGTCCCAGGGCCACCGTCACCTCCACCGGTGGCTCGCCGACCTCCTCCCGTTGCTCGACGATCGTCCCCACGACCTGCTCAGACCCCGCGTGATCGATTCGCGCACGGTACCAGCCTCCCTCCCCGTCAACCACCGTCATTTCATCGCCCTCTTCCCCCCGTAGTACCGTCCGCAGATGCCGCGCCTCCTCCTCAGGCAACACTACGCGGCCGGCCCGGATGGCAGAGGGCGGGGCGTAAAAGTTCGTGGTCATCACAAGTTGATAACTGTGACGGTCCTGCACTGCCCCAAACGAATGTGTCCCGTCGAAGAACGGTCCGCTGGAGAACGACGAGACGTCTCAGAGCCCCACGGACAACCCCAGATGTACGCGTCCGTTCGCCGGGCTTTGTACGTCGGGATTGAGGGCGTAGGTGGCCGAGATTTGTCCGATGGCCGTCTGCAGGCTCACCCCGAGTCCGTAGCCCGGATGCCACCCCTGCGTGGCCGTCGTGGCGTTCAGCTCCGGACGACCGACGTATCCGAGGTCAAAAAACGCGTGGGCGTACGAGGCCTGGTCGAGGTGCAGCCGGTACTCGACGAGGCCCCGCCCCACGACATTCCCGAGGAACCGATCCTCGTCGTAACCGCGCAGTGAGGTGGCCCCGCCGAGCCGAAACAGGTCGCTCCGGTCGTAGTCTCGGCTGAGAAGCACGGAGCCGTCAGCGCCAATGGCGAGGACCTGCCGATCGAAGAGGGGAAGGTACGTCCGCATGCGCCCCTGGAGGCGTTCCTGTCGGAAGGAATCGGAGACGCGGGTCGTGTCGTCAGTAGCTGTGATGCGACGGAGCCGACGCTCCTTGCGGCCCTGGGACAGTTGGACGTTGATGGAGAAGCCGCGCCGCGGATTCTGGGAACGATCCAGCCGCCGGTAGCGCACGCCCACGCCATAAAACAAAGTGGTGGCCCGGGGAATCTGCTGGCGGGTGGTCAAGAATTGTGTACCCGCTGGGCCGGGCCGCACACCCTCGCGGCTGAGGGTCGTCGTCAGTTCCACTCCATTGCCCAGCCGGTATCCACCTTCGAGCTCATAGATCCGCTCGCCGTACGTCGAGTCTCGCTGCTCGCCCCGAAATCGGGCGGACACCCGCAATGGAAGGCCCAGCAGGTACGGATCGGCGACGGAGACATCGAAAATGCTCGTGCGTCCGGGGCGCCGGTCGAGGGTAAATTCGGCCGTTCTCCCGCCACCGAACAGGTGCTTCAAGAGCAGGTGACCGCTGCCTACGAGCTGTCCGGAGTCGCGGGTCTGCGAGGGGGGCAGGTAGCCAAGGGCAGCGTCGAACGCTCCCGGGGCAGACTCTTCAATGGGAATCCGTAGTGTGGCCCCTCCGTCGTCTGCGACGCGAAGTTGAGGCGTTTCCACCTTTTGGAAGAGGTCGTGCTCCTGGAGACGACGTTGAATGGCGTCCGGGTCGTAGGCGTGAAGGGATTGGCCCACCTCTACCCCCGCCAGGTGTGCTAACAGCTCCGGGGTGGTGCGGGCGTCGTCCGGACCCTCGACCCGTCGGAGCCACAACGCAGGGCCCTCCTCCACGTGTAGCGTCACCCGAAGTGTGGGCGTTGTAGCCACCGAGAGCTGCGTCTCCGCCACGCGAATTTGGGCGAGCGGATGACCCGCCGCCTCGTACCGATCAAGGAGCCGCTGAATGTCCGTCTCCAGCCGGTCGGGCCGAAGAGGAGCTCCCTCTTCGGTCTCCAAGAGCGCGCGAAGTTCGGTCGCCGGCAGGGCGCTGTCCCCTTCGATGCGAAGCTCCCCAATCCGCACCCGCGGCCCGCGTCGGGCGTAGAACCGGATATCGGAGATCGCCCCGCTCGTGTCAACAGACACCGAATCGAGCGTGGCGTAGTAGTGCCCCTTCCGACGAAGGTGTCTCAGCACGCGCTGGGCAACCGCCCGCATACTGTCGGGAGAGGCCGTAGACACCGTATCTGGCCACTCCACTCGCTCCCCGTCCAGCATAAGCCGCCACTGCTCCGTCCTCGTTTCAGGGCCGGACGCCGCCGCCTGAGCCCTTGCGGCCCGCTGCGGCCCTATACACAGTAGTCCTCCCAGGAGGAGCAACACCGACCCGACCGTCGGGTATATGACGTGTCGCCGGTACCCGCTCATCGTACCGCTCTGCGTGATGAAAATCCTCCCTCGCATCCTCCTCCCCGCTCTTGCGGTCGGACTCCTCGGGATGGCAGGACTCGGAACCGTCCCGTCCCCGACATCTCTCGAACCCGGTAGCACTCCACGGGTTGCATCGGCTCCCGTCCATCCGCCCGACACGCTACACACCTCGGCCGAACCGGGCACGCCCCTCACGCTCACCCTTCCGGCCACCTTGAATGGACAGTCGGTGATCCGCTACACACTCCTCCGTGGCCCCGCCCTGAGCGGCGTCGCCGGCCGCTCCTTTACGTGGATCCCCGAGGGCGCCGCCCCTGGCACGTACCAGGCACTCCTCCGGGCAGAATCTGCCGACGCTCCCTCCGACACCCTCGTCGTCCAGATCAATTTTCAGCCGTAGTGCCCTCGCCCCTCTCGCTCAAGCCCACCACGCACTTGTTCTGTCACACACCCCGTACTCCCCGCTCCCATTCCCACGCTTCCCCTGTCCCCCACCGATCGCCACCGCCGAGCTTTCCGCAACGACCTGCTTGACTGGTACGACGAGAACAAGCGGTCGATGCCCTGGCGCGAGACGGACGATCCGTACCGAATCTGGGTCGCGGAGATCATGCTCCAGCAAACGCGGGTCGACACCGTACGCGACTACTATCACCACTTCCTCGAGGCGTTTCCCACCGTCGAAGCGCTCGCCAACGCCGACCGCGACACGGTCCTCAAACACTGGGAAGGCCTCGGGTTCTACGCGCGCGCCCGACACCTCCACGAGGCCGCCCAACACGTCGTCGACGAACACGACGGCACCGTTCCGAAGTCGATGGACGCCATCAAAGACCTGAAAGGAGTAGGCCCGTACACCGCGGCCGCGGTCCTGTCGATCGCTTACCAGAAGCCCCACGCCGTCCTCGATGGGAACGTGACGCGCGTTCTGAGCCGCGGGTTCGCCGTGGACGAGGACGCCACCACGAGCACTGCCCAGCGCCACCTCCGGGATCTCGCCAACAACCTGCTGGACCCCGAGCGGCCCGGCGATTTCAACCAAGCAATGATGGAGCTTGGCGCGCTGGTCTGTACCCCGACCACGCCCCACTGCGACCGGTGCCCACTCAATGATGTGTGCCGCGCCCACGACGCCGGAACGGAGGAGGACTACCCCATCACGCCCGACTCCGAACCTGTACCGCACCACGATATCGCCGTGGGTCTCGTGTTTGACCCGGACGACCAAATTCTCATCCAGCGCCGCCCCGACGAAGGCCTGCTCGGCGGACTCTGGGAGTTTCCGGGAGGAAAGCAGGAAGACGGGGAATCGATGGAGGCGGCGTGCCGACGAGAAGTCAAGGAGGAACTCGGCATTAAGATGAGAGACGTTGAGCCGTTTTATACCCTCTCCCACGCCTACTCCCACTTCAAAATCACCCTCCACGCCTTCTGGGGCCGCCTCGCTGAGGGCCCGCCCGAAGCACGTGAGGACCAGCCATTTCGGTGGATCGGTGTCGACGAGCTCGACGACTATGCCTTCCCGCGGGCCAACCGGCGCCTGATCGAAGAACTGGAGCGACGGCAGACCGAGCCCTCGCTCTTCGATTAAGCGAGACGGATCTACTCGTCAATCACCTCGGCCTCAACCGTCTGCGCCGTCCCTGGTCCACCCGCCTCGTCTTCTCCGAAAAGGGCCGTTCCGAGCGCGCCCCCGATGGCCCCGAAGATCGCAAACACGACGACGTTCATGAGGAGAAGCGCAATGCCCATCGCGGACAGCAACCCGGGCGCCTCCCCCTGCATCTGTTGCATCATCTCCGGGGACATCCCCTGGCCGCCCATGTACTGCATGAGCTGCTCCTGTAAATTCTGTTGTACCGCCTGAGAGTCGAGGTTGAGCGGCCGAAGCATCACGTCGAAGACGGCGGACAGCACAGCCCCCGCCGCCCCGGCGAACGCCCCGAGCACTGCTCCGTCGCCCGAGGCAATGCTCCCAGTGGTCCGGGCCGCGTACTGCTGCGTGGTAACCACCCCGCCCACAATGACGCCGAGGCAACAGAAGGTGTTAATCAACCCAAGGTACGACGTGCTAAGAATCCCAGTAACGACGGCACCGACCAGGATCGACTGCTGTCGAGGAGTCATGAGAATCGAAGAGAAATGATGTCTGGAGGAGTGGCGATCGGAACCCTGCGAAGATGCTGCGTGCCCCGGAGAAAGGTCGCACGAAAATAAGCAAAAGTGCCGCCAACCGAAAGGCAGGCCCACTTACTCGGGACCACCCGTGCCGGACGCCCGTGCCTTCCGGTGGAGCAATCGGGCCGTGACGTAGCTGGCCGCGACGCCGCCGAAAAGTAGTCCCGTGAGGACGCGACTGACCGGCCCGTTTTGCCAGAGCTGAAACAAGGGTCCGATCCAGTCGAGACCCAGTGGGACGAGCGCCCCAAGCAAAACGTACCGGCCGTATGGCCCGAGCGTGGCCCATGTGTTGTGTCCCCAACCCGTACCCGCCACGCCCCCCACGAGCCCCAAATAAATCCCAGTGCAGCGGTCACAAAGGGCTACCGGAACGCCTCCGAGGTGCGGAGAACGTCCCGGCATCTGATGGCACACGGACGCGAATCCCTCTCGCACGACAGCCTGGAGCGAGGCCGGGAGAAAGGGCGGAAGCATGGCCAGAACGAACACCCCACTCGTGAGCGCGAGTAGGCCGTACCAGACGAGTCGCGTTCTACGTCCGTTCATCGTGCGCAAGTGGACACCGAGAGCCATTTCAGCAAGGCCATGTTCGGACCGCGAACGGCCCAGGGCTCACACTCTGAATCCGGCTCGATGTTCGGGCGCGACTACATTCACCCTCCCTGCAGGTCGCTAAACGATCTTCACCCTCAGTCCCTTCCCGCCGAGGAACATAGATCAGGGGCTGATGTTGTCTAGAGTGGACTTGTTATCACTCGCCATCGGTGAGTGATAACAACAACCGAAGCCTCATCCACACATCACTCACAAGGCATTCCGAACAGATCATGACGAGCATTAAACCTCTCGGCGACCGCGTCGTCGTCCAGCCGAAACCGGCCGACGAAAAGACCGAAAGTGGTCTTTACATCCCGGATTCGGCGAAGGAGAAGCCCCAGGAGGGGACGGTCGTCGCGATTGGTCCGGGCCGTGTTGAAGACGGCACCCGGATCGAGATGACGGTGGAAGAGGGCGATGACGTCCTCTACGGCAAGTACGCCGGCACCGAGGTGACGCTCGATGGTGAGGAGTACCTCATCATGCGCGAGAGCGACATCTTCGGCGTCGTTGAAGAGT
>CAYLMT010000060.1:0-10384 GCA_964384855.1 uncultured Salinivenus sp. | reverse complement strand
CGCCGGGTGAGGGTCTTGGCGAGCCGGTTGGCCTGCACCACGTCCGCCGCCATCTTGTCCTCGGGATAACCGCCTTCGATGTAGTCCTGGGCGCGGTCGTAGGTGAGGCGCTCCTTGGAGTGAATGATCGTCTCGCAAATCTCGTGATCTACCACGTCGCCCTGCGAAGTCACCTCCATGAGGATGGAAAAAGCGAGTTTATCCTCGTGGGGTCGCAAGGAGCAGACCTTGTTCGAGAGCTTCTCGGGGAGCATGGGGATGGTGCGGTCCACGAGGTAGACACTCGTGCCGCGTTCCAGGGCCTCCGCGTCGATGGCCGTGTCGGGCTCGACGTAGTGGCTTACGTCCGCGATGTGGACGCCAACCTCGTAGTGACCATTGTCCAGTTCCTCGACGTGAATGGCGTCGTCGAAGTCCTTGGCGTCGACCGGATCAATGGTAAAAATCGCCTTGTCGCGCAGGTCACGTCGGCGTTCGATCTCTTCCTCAGGAATTTCGACCGGTATGTCCTCGGCTTCGGCCTCCACTTCGTCGGGGAAATCGGCCTTCACGTTCATGCTCATCGCGAGAGACAGGACCCGCACGTTTGGGTCGTCCGACGGGCCGATGACGCGAAGGATGCGGCCCTCTGGGGAAGCCTTCCGGTCGTCGAACCGGTCGATGGACACCACGACCTTTTCGCCATCTTTCGCGCCACTAAAGGCGTTGGGGGCCACGTAGATGTCCTGCAGGATGCGCTGGTCGTCCGGCTCTACGAAGGCGAAGTCGCTGCGGTGGTGAAAGGTGCCCACCGCCTTGGTACAGCGCCGCTCGACCACTTCGAGGACCTCACATTCTCGTTTCTTGTCCTCCGGTGCCCGGGCCGCCACGGCCACGCGAACGAGGTCGCCGTGGAGGGCCTCTCCCATGTTCGACTCCCGGATAAAGAACTCTTCGTCACTATCCACGGCCTGGACGAAGCCAAAGCCCTGGTCGTGACACTGAAGAATACCGGTGCGACGGCGTTTGGTGGTCTTCGACTTGTACTTTCGGCCGTCTCGCTCCACGAGCTTCTGGGCGGTCATCTCTGCGAGTACGTCGCAGAACTGGAGATAGGTTTCGTTGTCCTCAATCTCGAGCGCCTCCGCAATTTCGTGGGAGCGATAGGCGTCGTTGGGGTGTTCTTGCAGGAATGCGAGGATGTCCTGTCGAAGGCTGTCAACTTGCGTCTTCGTAATGGCGATGGGGACCTGTGCTGAAAGAAGGAATCGATATGAATCTCGTTACCCGCAACGACCGCCCGCCCGTCGGCGTTCGAACCGCACGAAAAAGTCATAGAGGCTCGTGCCGGGAAGACGGCTCCTGCGCTTCGGGTGAGGCGGTGGAGTCGGAGGGAGGGAGGGGATTCTGGGCGACCGGATCGGGCTCGTTTTCGTCTCCCGGAGAGTCTGGCAGCATCCAGCCGAAGACACTGTGGAAGAGCGTCCGCCAGGTCGAAAACTGGGTCTGGTACGAGACGCCGGCCCCCCGGCTGCTCGTGAGGGCCCGGTTTTGGGTGAGCTCATCCCCAGTGCGACGGTAGAAGACCTTTGCACTGACGCTGGGACTGAGCCGCACCTCCACAACGAACTCCCCCTGGGGCCCCTCAGTGCGCTGCGCATCCGAGTCGGCCGGATCATCGTTGGTGTATACCCCCTCCCCTCGAATGACCAGACGCTCATTGAGCAGACGTAAGGCCACTCCGTAGATGAGGTCAAGGTTGCTTGGGTCCTCGCCCTGCACGCCAAAGTTGAGGTCCACGTTGGGAAGGGCCTCCCCGAGGTACCGGTTCAGCTGGCTCGATACGAGCTGGGACACGCTGTTGAACGCCAACTGGTTGCCGGCCGTCGTCAATTGGTTGTTGTTTCCTCCGGGAGCGGTCGCGCCATTCTGTGTAATCGATTCAGTGGTCAGGAGAAACGTGTTCGTGAGCAGTACGCTCGTGGCGTACTCCGTCGTTCGGGCGGGCTGATTGAGGATTGCATCCAGAGTTTCGGACCCGATCAGGTTTCGCTCCTCGCTCCGCGTCATCGACAGGCTCAGGTCCACCTGGGGCGAGGCCACGCGCCCGGTAATGGCCAGCTGGACCGTGACGGGGATGCGGCCACTGTACCCGTCAAAACCTGGCAGGCCGGAGGGGGAGGCGCGGGTGCGGTACTCGGCATCGAGGTTCAGCTGGGCGTTCGTGGGGCTTCCGTCCCAGGTAATTGTGCCTCCGTTGATGTTGAAACGACGCACGAAGACTTCCCCGGCCGTGAACAGGTAGGTGCCACTCGTCGCGTCAAAGCTCCCGTAGACCGAAAAATCACCTTCCTGCCGCTGCAACTGAACCCGGCCAGACCCCACAACCGTCACAACGTCTCCGACCAGCGGATCGAAGACGAGATTGACCGTGGATTCGTCCGGAGCGATGACGTTGAGATCGAGGTTGAGGCCCTCGACAAAAGAGGGAACCCCTTCGGGGCGGTCGGCCAGGATGTTGGGACGCCGCGTCATTTGCGAGACGGATGGCGTTTGGCCTGTGGAGTCGGCGAAGACGATGAAGCCAGCGTCTTCTTCCACCGTTCGACCGGAGACAGGAATAAAGAGCTCGCTATCGGGTGTCGTGCGGGCCGAGTTTGATTCGAGGGTGGCGTCAGGGAGAGGACCGGTGAGGTGCAGCGGGCCCGAGCCACGAATGTGTCCGTAGAATGGGAGATCCTCGGCCTGTGAGACGTCGATCACTGTAATGCCGTCCAGTGACGCCGACAGGTCGAAAGAGAAGTACTGATAATCATTGAACAAGATGCTCCCGTTCACCGTGGCCGTCCCCTCCTCATCCTGTACCTGCAGTGTGCGGGCGTGGATGCCTTGCTTGTCTACCTCCACGGGGCCTTCCACTTCGTAGGCCAGGCCAAAGACCGGCAGCCGAACGGCCCCGTTCACGAGGTCGAAGTCCGCCTCAAACCGAGGGTCGCGAACCCGACCACCGATGTGGAGCGGCCCGGTCACGAATCCGCGCACCCCGGCGACCCGCTCTTCGAAGATGTACCGAAAGAAGAAGAGATCCGCGCGCTCGACCTCTACCGAGAGGTCCAGGGTTTCCTCCGGGGGGAGGGCCGATTTACGTTCGGGGGAGCCCGCCCGGGCCCATTCGGGGAGGCGCACGCGCCCGGATAGAGAGATGTCGTTGGCCTCGACCGTCCGCGCCCCCTCCGGGACCAACTCCGGCCCCGCCAATTGCTCCACGTCCTGGGCGTCCGCACGGAGATGTCCCTCCACGCGGAGATCTGGGGACTGGGCTGTATATTCCAGGCGGAGCCGGGCAGAGCCCAGGACACGTCGGTCGAAGGAAAGGCGGCGCACTGACAAATCGCTTACCAATTGGGGGCGGTTCAGCGCGCTCCCCAGACGAACCTCACCGTTCAGGTTGCCGCCGATGAGGTGAGAGAGTCCCAACGACTGCGAGATGGGGGGCAGGTATACGTTCTGGGCCTCCACGACCAGAGTGTCCGATGGATGCGCCGATACGGTGCCGCTGATCCGGAATTGTTGGAGCGACGGAGTTTTTGGGTGAGGCTGTTGAACGACGAATGGCGAGACGACGAACGCGTCTGAGTAGGCCCGCAGAGACGCAGGGGAGGCATTCGTCCATTCGGTACCGTTGACGGTTGCGGAGACGTTCTGAAGGCGTAGTGCGTTGGTGTTGGGGGTAACGTGAAGCCCCCCAGACAGCCGCACAGATTCGGCAATTCCGACACTATCGGCCCGCGCGTGAAGTCGTCCCGTGCGGCCGCCATAGGTGAGGGCGACGGTCGCATTTTTGAGTGCGGGACCGCCCAGGGCTGCTCGCTTCGCAGAGACGGTTGCCGTGGCTATTGTCGACTGCGCGAGGGGGGCACCGATGTGACTGGACACGTCGTACTCAGCCCTCAGATCGGTCACCGTGTTCGAGCCAGATCGGAAAAAATCGGCTGAGACCCGGCCTGTGGTGTGAAGGCTGTCGGGGCCGACGGACAGGCGAGACTCGGCGGTGAAGTTTTCCGTCTCGTCCGGGAAGGCGGGCCACCACGCACTTACGATCTTGGGCTGGAAGACCTGTACCTCTGCCTGGGCCCGGAGGGGCGTCTGCGATTGGAGAGACACCAGGGACGAGGAGTCAGCTGGAGGGTACAGGGAGGGCTGGATCGACGACAGTGTTCGGGAGGGGGCAGGTTTGTTGCGCTCCCGTCGAACCACTTCCTCCAGGGCCGTTCCCCAGGTTCGGACTGCCGTCCAAAGGGAGGGACCGAGGGCCGTGCCGTCGGCCGTGAAACGGAGCACGGAGCCGCTCACCTCGACGCGGGGACGGTCGGCGGTGCGGTCAGCCAGACGGAGGGTCGCGGAGTGAGGTGGCAACGCTAGGGTACTGTCCTCACGATTTACGCGTGAACTGTCTACCTGGAGCACGGCCGTGCCAGTGAGGGAGCGCCACTGGATTCCAGAGCCCCCGAGCGCAAGGCGCGCATTCAGTCGCGTGGAGGGGGCGGTCGGTCCCAAGAGGGGTCTCAGATTTAAATTGGAGCCGGTTACGGTCGCCGTGTAGCTCGGTTCGTAGTCGAGGTTTTGAGCCGCACCCTTGACGTACAATCGTCCGCCGTCCTCTTGTCTGACACTGAGAGTGCCTTCGGTGCTATCCGGGTCAAGGGTCAGTGTGCCGTCGGCAGAGGCGAACGGCCGGCCGACAATCCGAGAGTCCGAGAGCGACACGTCCACTGAGCCTTGAAGGGCGCTAAGCTGGTCTCCGGATCCGTTCCCCTCGATCCGCCCCGTCAGTCGGCTCGTCAGGGCCGGCCGTCCGGTGAGCGGGGCGAGATTGAGGCTATCTGCCTTGAGCGAGGCACTGTACGTGAGAGCGGAGGGGGGCGAGTGAGTCATCTCAAGCGAGCCCTGCACTGCCCCGTACGGACTCTCCACTGTCAGGTGAGTGGAGAGATCGAACCTGCGAGGTCCGGTTTGGACAGGGGCAGTCGTTCCCTGTAGGGAGCCGCTGACCGTGAATGGGCCCTCATCGACCGTGGGCACACGGGGCGCAGAGGGCCACACCTCCCGGATGTCTTCAGGATGGAGACGGCTTTCTTGGAGTTGCAGATTCATTTCAAGGCCATCAGAAACTCGCCGGAGGGTCCCATCTAGTGTGGCGACGGAGGAATTGTGGGTCACCGTGACCTCGTCCGCGGAGAGGCGGCGGGGCGTGCCCTCAATCGTGCCTTCGAGGGTGACGATGTCGGCAAGTGGAAGTCGAGGGACGATTCGTTGGATCTCGTCGTGATCGATCCGGCTCCGATTGAGGTTTAAAGAAATCTTGGGGGGATCCCCTTCATGCTCGGCAGTCTGGAGAGAGGCTTCACCCCGAACCCGAGTGGTGTCCAACGACAGATCTAGATTCCTCATTGACCAGCCCTCCCTGGTCTGCTGTATTCGTCCTTCAACAAACGTGGCGTGGAGGTCTTCTCCCGGCAAAGAAAACGATGCATTCCCGAGGTCGATGGAAGTTCTCGTCCCGGTTTGTTGGGCACCGGCACTGAACGAAAGATCCGTGATGGTCGTTTGGCTATAATCGAACAGCCAGCCCCGCTGGACGAAGTCGGGAGCCGGGCCGTCGCGAGAAGTGGTCACGCGGCCTTGCCGGACCTCGATGTCCGCAAAGGCCAGGTTCAGGGATTGCCCCGACGAGGAGGACGATGCGCGCTGAAAGGCTTGTGCGACGTTCCATGTCCCCGCAGAGTCCCGGTGCAGTGTGAGGTGGGGACGGTGCAGGGTGAGGGACTGGACGGAGAGCTCCCCGGTCAAGAGGTTCGCCCACCGGGGAGTGGCCCGGATCGTCTCGGCCGTTCCCACGAGTGTGCCCGAGGGGTCCCGTAATTTTACCCCGCTTGCCACGATGTTGGTGAACAGGGTTCCACTCAGGGAGTCGATCGAGAGGGTGCCCTGAAAGCGCTCGTTGAATTGTGCCTCGACTTGTTGTCGAACTTGATTGCGGCCCACTTCCGTTCGGGTGAGGCCCACGAAAAGGACCGCCCCAACCAGCACTGCGGCGAAGGCCACACGGAAGGCTCGCCACAGCGGTTCGGTGAGGGAACGGCGGGAAGATGGGTCAGGCACAACCGGAGCCGGCGAGGTGGGGGAGGGAGGCGCTTTCGAAAGAAACGCCTATTAGCAACGTACTGACACGATTGAATGGGAGGGGCGTTTCAGCCCGAACACGCAAACTGCCACGCACGACGGGCCTCCGACTCCGTAACGTCGCCGGTCACGTACGCTTCGCCCAGGCGTTCAAGGAGCACGAACCGGATGTTGTCCCCTTCATTCTTCTTGTCCGCGGACATAGCCGTGTAGAGATCCGAAAAGGACATCTCTGCGGGGTCGGCCTCGAGGGGCACGGCGCGAATCACGTGGTCGAGTCGTTCGCGGGGCAGTGCCTCGGGGTGGCGTTGGCGTGAGAGGTAGAGGCCCGCCCGCATTCCGAGCGCGACGGCCTCGCCATGGGTGAACGCACCGTATCCGGCCACCCGTTCGAGAGCGTGGGCAAAGGTATGGCCGAAGTTGAGAATGGCACGTTGACCCTCTTCTCGTTCGTCGGCGCTGACCACCTCGGCCTTCACGTGCACGGCCTTCTCAATCACGGACGAGATGATCTCCCGGTCCTTTCGCTCCATAACGGGAGCAAGGTGGTTCTCCAATGTCTCGAAGAGTGCGGGGGCGCGGATGAGAGCGTGCTTTATAACTTCCGCCATTCCACTTGTGTACTCCCGCATGGGCAGGGTATCGAGCGTGTGGGGATCGGCGCAGACGAGGTCGGGTTGGTAGAAGGCGCCGATGAGGTTTTTTCCGGTCTCGTGGTTGATGGCCGTTTTGCCGCCCACCGATGCGTCGACTTGGGCGAGGAGAGAGGTGGGTAGCTGGACGAGTGGCACTCCGCGCAGAAGCGTCGCCGCGGCGAACCCGGCGAGGTCGCCAATTACACCGCCCCCAAGAGCCAACACTGGGGTTTGCCGATCGATGCCCCAGGTGAGGGCGTCGTCGTAGAGGCTGTGTAGACATGAGGCCGACTTGGTCTGCTCGCCGGGGGGGAGCACGAGGGAACGCACCCTCCAGCCTGCGTTGGAAAGCCCCTCGACGAGTGGCGTCTTGTAATGGCGGGCCACGTTCTCGTCGGTGACGAGGAGACATCGGCCCGGCGAGAGGCCCACATCCTCCATGAGTGACGGAACGCGGGCAAGGGATTTGAAATGAACGGTGTAGCTTCGTTCGTCCAGGTCAACGGAAACGGCCATGGGGACGACGGGGATCAATATAAATCTTTCTTCGCTCCACGGGCTGCCGGGGCGTGAGATTCCTAACCGTTCGGAAATTCGACGAGTTTGATCGTGCGCGTTTACGACATTTCCGTCTTTTGATCACTCGCGGATTCCGTAGTATACGCTCCTCAGTCTTGACCGACATGGCGATTCCGTCGATCCTGGAGTTTGCACATACGCTCGCCGGGCGAGCGCTCGACCAGGGCGGGCTTGCGATTGACGCGACTGTGGGCAACGGGCACGACACTGTGTTTTTGGCGCGGACGGTCGGGCCGACCGGGCGTGTCGTGGGGTTTGACGTGCAGCGGGAGGCTCTGAATGAGACGCGTCGACGTGTAGACGAGGAGGCCCCGGACGTGTCCCTTCGGCTGGTGCACGCGGGACACCAGACCCTCGCTCGCGAACTAGACGAGACGGAGCGGGGGCAGGTTGAGGCGGTGATGTTTAACCTGGGCTATTTGCCCGGTGGTGATCATTCGGTCACGACGAGTCCCGACACCACCCGCCAGGCCCTTGAAGCCAGTGCAGAGGTGGTCCGGCCGGGGGGCGTCATTACAATCGTGGCCTATACCGGCCATGAGGGGGGCGAGGTGGAGGCACAGGCTGTCGAATCGTGGGGGGCGGCGCTGCCGCAGGATCAGTTTCGGACCCTGTCCTATCGGTTTGCGAATTGGAGCAACGATCCGCCTCGTCTGTTTGCGGTGGAGAAGCGAGGCGACTCGTAGCGTCTACATTTGCCCGTTCTAACGGGTCGTGCCGTTCCTGCACTGGTTCATACGGTGGACGCGCCATGTGTCTGATTCTCTTTGCCACCCACGTTCATTCGGATTATCCCCTCGTGTTTGCGGGGAACCGGGACGAGTTTTACGACCGCCCCACGGCACCGGCTGCGTTTTGGGACGATGCGCCGCACGTTTTGGCGGGGCGGGACTTGAAGGCGGGAGGGACGTGGCTCGGCATTACGCGACAGGGGCACTGGGCCACGGTGACCAACGTCCGCGATGAACGGCCACACCGGGACAATGTCCCATCACGGGGTCGACTCGTGGCGGACTACTTGCGGGAGGAGCCCGCTCCGGACGAGTACCTCCAAGAAGTGGAAGCAGAGGCGGACCAGTACAACGGATTTAATTTGCTCATCGGAACGCCCGAGGACACGTTCTACTTCTCAAACCGAAACGGTCCTCCCCGGCCCGTGAAGCCTGGAATTCACGGGATGAGCAACGCTCAACTCGACGAGTCATGGCCGAAGGTAGAGCGGGGCACGTCTCGCCTGGATACTCTTCTTGGTGAAGAGGACGTCTCCCCCGAAGCCCTCCTCGATATTCTCGACGACCGCCGGCCTGCTCCAGACGATGAGCTGCCCGACACAGGCGTGGGGACCGAGACGGAGCGGATGCTGTCGCCACCGTTCATCGACGGGGACGAGGAGTATGGGACCCGCGCCTCGACCGTGGTCCTCATTCATCGAAGCGGTCGAGTGACGTTTGTCGAACGGAGCTTTGAGCGAGGAACCCCCACGGACACTCGTGACTTCTCGTTCGATCTGACGTCTCCTCCGGATTCCTAGCCCACGTTCCTGACGTTTTCCTCCAAAAGGACTCGTTCATTCGTTTATGCCCGAAAAAATTCAATTTGAAAATTCTAACGGGGATGTCTTGGCCGCCCGACTCGAGCGTCCCGATAGTGGGTCGCCCTCCGCGTTTGCCCTCTTCGCTCACTGCTTCACGTGCTCTAAGGACCTGAGGGCCGTCGGGGCCATTAGCCGGGCGCTCAACCGTCATGGAATTGCCGTGCTGCGGTTTGACTTCACTGGACTCGGGGAGAGCGAAGGCGACTTCGCGGACACGAACTTTTCGTCCAACGTCGACGATCTGGTGGTGGCGGCCGACTATCTCGCAGAGCACTACGAGGCGCCCCGTATTCTGGTGGGCCATTCGCTGGGGGGCGCCGCCGTGCTCCAGGCCGCTCACCGCCTCGATTCTGTGCAGGCGGTGTCTACGATTGGCGCCCCTTACGATCCCGAACATGTGATCCGGCACCTGGAAGATGCTGTGGAGGACATCAAAGAAAAAGGAGAGGCGCGCGTCCACCTAGCAGGTCGAACCTTCACGATTCGGAAGCAATTCCTCGACGACCTGGAGGCGACGAAGATGGAAAACACCATCCAGACGCTCGACCGGGCCCTCCTGATCTTTCATTCGCCCGTGGACCAGACCGTGGGAGTGGACAATGCCGCCAAGATTTTTCAGGCCGCCAAGCATCCGAAGAGCTTTATCTCGCTCGATGACGCCGACCATCTTCTCACGGACCGGTCCGACGCGGAATACTTGGGGGTGGTTTTGGGGGCCTGGGCCGAGAAGTACATTGATCGGTCCACCTCCGAGGATGAGGCGCCGGTCGAGGACGTGGTGACGCGCACTGGGGCGTCGTACCGCACGGAGATTCAGGCGGGACGACACTCCCTGGTTGGCGACGAGCCGCAGGACGTGGGCGGCGAGGATGCTGGCCCCACGCCGTACGGGTATCTGCTTTCAGCTCTCGGCAGTTGTACGGGAATGACGCTTCGCATGTACGCCGACCGCAAGGAATGGTCCCTTGACGAGACGATCGTCCGTCTGTCCCACGAAAAGATTCACGCGGAAGACTGCGAGAATTGTGAAACCGAAGAGGGGCGCGTGGACCACATCGAGCGGGAAATTGAGGTACGTGGCGACCTCAGTGACGATCAACGCGATCGGCTTCTCGAAATCGCCAACAAATGTCCCGTCCACCGCACGCTGCACGGGGAGATAGACATTCGCTCTTCTCTCCAAAATCCGGAGAGCCCCACCGCACAGTAGCCTCAGGATCAAACTGGGAACCCTTGCAGTCTGCCTTCGTCGAGAACTCACAGGGTTTGAGGCTCTATTCTGCCTTGGCGTTCCGAACCCGCGGCGATTTGTGTCATACTACACGGTGCATTTGACAGACGGGACGTGGCGCAGCTCGGTAGCGCACATGTATGGGGTACATGAGGTCGCGGGTTCAAATCCCGCCGTCCCGAC
>CAYLMT010000059.1:0-10510 GCA_964384855.1 uncultured Salinivenus sp. | reverse complement strand
GCTTCGTTGCGACGGTCGGCGGAGACGCCATTGAAGCCCGCCTCGTGCTGGGAGCCTATGGGCGCCGGAGCCGCCTGGACCGAACGCTGGAACGCCCGTTCTTGTCGGAGACCACGCCATACGTGGCGTTCAAGGCCCACTATGCTGGACCGGTCGCTGCCGACCTGACGAGTACGATTGAACTTCACAGCACCCCGGTCGGATACTGTGGCCTCTCGCCGATCGAGAAGAACCGCATCAACGTCTGCTGGATCGGCTACACCGACGCCCTCAATGACGCCGGCGGATCCCCGAAGAGCATGCTCAACACCATCCGCCGCCAAAACCCGGCCCTCGACGAGCGACTGACTGGGCTCACGCGCGCCAGCGAACGGTTTGAGGCCGTGAGTCAGGTGCCCCTCATGCCGAAATCTCGGTTTGCGGACGACGTGTGCATGATTGGGGACGCCGCGGGCATGATTGCTCCCCTCTGCGGCGACGGGATGGCGATGGCACTCCAGACCGCCGACCTGGTACGTCCCTTGGCGTCCGATTTTCTTCACGGACGGTGCTCTGCGCACACCTTCCGAACGAACTACGAATCGGCGTGGACGGACACGTTCGGACGACGCATGCGATTGGGCCGATGGATCCATGCGGCGGCGTTCCGACCGGGGGTTGTCTGGGCTCTCGTGCAGAGCTGTCGCCTGCTCCCTCCGCTTGCCCGATGGCTTATCCGCAGCACACGCGGCCAACCCAGCACTCCAATCGAGGCGGATGCCCTGCAGTGAATAGTTTCACCAAGCGGTGAAGGGCTGCTCGCCCGCAGTCCTGATTTTCTACCGAGCCGCTGCCCGAAGCAGGCGATCATTGAGCGCGCGGCCGAGTCCCTTTGATGGCACCGTTTGCGCATAGATGACCTCAATCTCGTCCTCGTCGCAGGTCCGGAAAATATGGAAGAGGTCGTGGGCGTAGGCGTCCAGGTCTTCCATCACATACACCGCCCCGAATGCGTCCGGTCGTGGAGGGATGTCGAGCCCAATGTATGCGTGTCGCACAGCGGGAGAGGCCTCGGACGGGTCGTCGACGAGTCGTATCTGGGCCGACGGCGCGTAGTGCCGATGCCGGGTGCCTGGACTTCGCGGTGCGGCGTCCTCGTCGGGAGACGCCACGTGAACCGCCCCCAGGACCCGACGGAGCGACTCGACCGATACGGCACCGGGACGAAGGACTGCCACGGGCTCCGTCGTGCAGTCAACAACCGTTGATTCGACTCCCGCGTCGGTGCGTTCCCCCTGCAAGATGCATCCAATGCGGCCACCGAGGTCGTGCTCCACGGCCTCCCAGCTCGTGGGGCTCGGTCGACCCGAGCGGTTTGCGGAGGGCGCTGGCACCGGTGTCTCGCAGGCCTCGAGAAAGGACTGTGTCAACGAAAGACCCGGGATGCGAACTCCTACGGTGTCGAGCCCGGCCGTCACGACGGAGGGAAGGTCGTCGTGCTTTGGAAGAATGAGCGTCAGGGGACCTGGCGCAAAAACATCGAGGAGGCGCTGCGCCGCCGGAGCCACGTCGGCCGCCACCTGTGCAATCTGTTCGCGCCGGCGCACGTGGACGATCAGCGGATTGTCTGCCGGCCGTCCCTTTGCCTCGAAGATGCGACGCACCGCATCTGGCTGAAAGGCGTCCGCGCCTACCCCATAGACCGTTTCGGTGGGAAAGGCGACCAGTTCACCGCGACGAAGGTGAGCGGCCGCCTCCGTGGGAGATGTTGTGAGGGAGGTCGCCACGAGACGGAAGCAACAACGAGTTCGAACCGACTTTCCAAATGGGAGGAACCTGCCGAGGCGGTTGACTTTCCTCCCGATCCTCTCTTAGCATCGAAGGCACGACTGCCCCCCCAACCTGCCTCCACCCGCATGTCCCCCGACGCGTTTCTCCCGGACGACCGCTCGTCAACAGAGGATGTTACTCTGGGCTCGGTGCCCAGCGGGCCCGAAATAACCCGGACACTGGTCGAGGCCGCCCGCCGCGTCCTGCGTCGGCGGTTCCGGGTGGTCTTGCTTATCCGGGACGCCTATGCCCACATGGAGGCCAATGCCGGTGCCCTCACAGCCGTCTGGAATGATCTCCGGACGACGCTTCGCCTCCTCGTAGCCTGGGCGCGCCGGTCGTACCGCGAAGTGTCCGCGGCGTCCCTCGTGCTTCTCGTGACCGCTCTCCTCTACTTCGTGACCCCGGTCGATGTCATTCCTGACACCCTTGGGGCCCTCGGGTTTGTCGACGACCTCGCTGTCATTCAGACGGCCGTGGAGACCGTGCGGGACGAATTGGATCAGTTCCGCGACTGGGAAGAGAGGCGGGCCCTCCCCTCCTCGTCGTAGCCTCCCGGCCACAACGTGCCTAGACGAGCCAACCGCGCAATGTTCACCTACATGCTCCTCGGCCTGATCGCCGGGCTCCTTACCGGCATCCTGATCGCCTGGTATCGACGCCAGGGCTGACCCCACTCAGGGGACAATTTGCTCTCCATTCTCATCTTCCACAATGAGCGCGTCGACCGGACACAGAGCCGCCGCCTCTTCGAGCCGTCCCTCGTCGATGTCGGGTGTATCGTCCTGAAAATCGACGATGTTGTCTTCGCGAATCACGTAGATCTCGGGGGCGATGTTCGTGCAATTGCCCGAACCAATGCAGAGGGTGCGGTCGATGCGAACCGTCCGGCCGCTAATTTCTCGCTCGCGGGTGTCAGCCATGCTTCTAGAGTAGGAGTGACGGTGCCAGATCGTAGCGAATTTTCCGTCTCTGTGCCACGGACGGCGTTCCCACGCGTTCCCCTTCCCCTCACCCGACTCCGCCCAGGAGTACTTCTGTGCAGATCCGCTCCACTCCGGACTCAGGAAGAGGTGCCGACGTCCTCTGAATCCGCTACGGCCGTGCTGGCCTCCGCCTCCTCGTCGAGACCGAGGGTCTCGTCGAGGATGTTGCCCGCAATCTGAATGAAGTCCTGCTCGGTGATAATGCCGACCAGTCGCTCTTCCCGCACCACAGGCAGGGCCCCAATTTCGTGCTCACGCATGAGCTCCACGGCTTCGAGCGTAGGCCGATCCGGAGACACCGAGATGGGATCCTCGACCATAATATCTCCGACCGGCACGCCCCCCTCCGGGCGCTCTTTCCGCTCGGCCATGTGACGGAGCAAAGTTCGGTGACTCACGAGCCCCACCAGGCGGTGCTTTTTGTCTTCCACGAGGACGTGGCGAATCTTCTGCCAGTCCATCAGCCGTGCCACAAACTCAACCGACTCCTCCTCGTGGACCGTGAAGAGGTCCGTAGTCATGTAGTCTTCCACATTTGTCTCCTTCATCCCCGTGGGGGTATATCCCTCTTCCAAGGCCGCCAGGGACCACTCGTGGACCGGGTGCCCTTCCTTTTGACGCTCCACCATGCCCCGCGTGAGCGCCCCGAGACGCTCGGCCCGCGACCCGACGTTTTCCATACGGGCGAGCGAGTCGAGCTGCCACTGTGATCCGGTCTGCTGCGTCTCGACCCGCTTCTGAATGACCCCCAGGTACCGATCAATGTCCGACGATGCAATATCGGAGGCGCGGAGGCCGTCCTCGGCCAGTGGGATGAGGGTATCGAGAATCAGCTCGTGAGCGGGGCGATTAGAGCCGTCCAACCAGGTAAACTGAGAGGCCAGGCCGCTGCGGGCGGCCGCGTTGAAGTTGTAACGGGCTTCGTAAAATTCAATGTGTTCGGAGACGTCGCGGTACTCCTGAGCCAACCCCGCCACGAGTCCGTACCAGAAGACCGCATTTGCAATCTCGTCGATAACCGTCGGCCCGGAGGGCAGCACCCGGTTCTCAATCCGAAGGTGGGGCTTTCCATCGGTGATGCCGTAGCACGCCCGATTCCAGCGATACACGGTCCCATTGTGGAGCTGAAGGGCCATCAGACTGGGCACGCCCCCTGCCTCCAATGTCTCCAGTGGGTCCTCGTCAAGCTCCGTCGTGAGAAGCACTCGGAAGCGGGAGATGTCTTCCTTAAAGATTTCCATCACCGATTCGTCCACCCACTCGGTACCGAAGTGGACGCGCGGGCTCATTTCCCGCAGGTACAGGTTGCTCGATCGCGTGTCAACGGCCTGCTGGAAGAGGGCAATTCGGGTTTCGCGCCAGAGTCGTTTGCCGAAGAGAAGCGGGGAATTCGTGGCGGCCGCCAGGCACGGAGCCGCGACCACCTGGGCAATGTTGTAGAAGCGAGGAAACTCTTCCGGCGACACCTGAAAGTGCGTTTGAAAGCTCGTATTGCACCCCTCCAGCATGATGGAGTCGTGCTTCACGAACAGCTCGTCGATGCCGCGAATCTGGTACTGCCCAGCCCCACCCCGCAATCGGGAGATGGCGTCGTTGAGGGCGTAATAGCGCGGCCGAGGGGTCATGTAATCCAACGCGAAGTCCGAGAGGTGGGCGGTGGGCAAGATTCCCGTCATGGCAATCTCGCTGTCCACCTGCTGGGTAAGCCCCCGCACCTTCTCAATCAGCTCGGACGTGGACGCTTCCATCTCCTGGAAGCAATGGTCCCCGTACTGCAGCGGGTCCATGTTGAACTCCACGTTGAACCGCGTCAGCTCCGTGACGATGCGCTCGTCCGTATTTCGTTCGAGCACCTCCTCGATGACGGGAGCCGGTTCCCCGCGCTCATCCACCATGAAAAGCTCCTGCTCGGCCCCGATGCGACGCATCCCGGTCTCAAACATATCCTCGTGGAGCATGAGCTCCAGCGCCCGGACGTCACGCATTAGATGGTTCGTAAACTCGCGGAGCACTGAGGGCTCGGCGTCCCGCCGTACATTGTGTTCACCCATGAGTGAGTGTGAAGTCTTGTTGGTTGCAAAGCGACACAACAATTCACTGCCCGGCCTCGCCCACCGGACCGTGTTGCCAAATTGGGCTCAGGGCATTCGGACACTGGCAGCAAGGTAGAAACGGTTCGCAGTCATTATCAAATCAAAATGAACCACGCCAGCGCCATCTTCGTCAGAGTGCTGTGGGCCGCGAGCAGACGTCCGTCGGTATCACCGCCCATCATTGATCATCCAGCACTCGTGAACATCCACGCCCTCTTCTCGCTGACCCACCCCGTGGGGCCAACCCTCCTCTGCGCACTTCTACTGGGTGGGTTGAATCCCACAGTCGCGGCTCCGGCTTCCAGTGCACCGCCCGCTGACACAACGAACCCCCAGGTCCAGCGATTCCTCATTCAGGGCACCACTCAGACACAACTGGGAGACTACGAAGAGGCGATCACGTATTTTGAAGCAGCGCTGGAGCAAGCCCCGGAAGAGCCGGTGCTCCTCGACGCGCTCGCTGAGGCGTACGAAGCGCAGGGCGACCTCGCAACCGCCCTTTTTTATGCCCAGCAGGCGCAGACGCGTGGATCGTCCTGCCCCTATTACTACCACCGCCTCGCAAAGGTGCAGCGCGCCGCCGAAGAGCCAGCCGCGGCCCTCAGCACGTACGAACGACTGCTTGACCAACTCCCCAACCACACCGCCGCGTATCGGACCCGAGCGACGCTTCAGGCGGACCTCGGACGAACGGAGGCCGCGGTACAATCCTACGAAACGTACCTGACTCGGGTCGATCGGCCCCCGATCTCTGTGTACCGACGGCTGCTCTCCCTCTACCGCGAAATGGGAGAGACAGAGGGAATTGAAGAAACGCTCCGAATCCTGGTAGATCGGCGCCCCAATCACCGAATATACCGCCGTCGACTGGGGGAGCACTACGCCAACGAAAACCGTCCGGCGGAGGCGCTCACGCTCCTGGCGCCACTGGCACGGCAATTCCCCGACGATACGGCCCTCCAGCATCAGGTACGACAACTCGCCCACCAAACCGGACAGCCCGTCTCCGTCTCGGTTGGAACTCCAGGAGTAGACTCGCTGGCTCAGAGTCGAGCGTCGACAGATGAGCTCGTACACCGTGCCCAGTCAAAGTACGACGCAGCAATTGCGTCTTCGCCCCCCGACACCACCCGGCTCCGCACCGCGGAGGACCTGCTGCAACGCGCCCTCAATCGATCGCCCAACCACAAGGCCGCCCTATCGCTCCGGGCCCGCCTCTACGAGGCGTGGGGCCGCCCCGAACAGGCGGGACGTATGCTCGAACGGCTCCTCGAACTGGATCCCCGCACGTCGGAACGATGGACCCGCGCCGCGAGGGCCTACCAGCAGGCGCACCTCTACGCCGACGCCGCCAACGTGGCGGAGGAGGGGTTCCTGCTTTTTCCCGGACACACCCTTCTCGTGCGCATCGCTGGGTTCGCCCGTCTGCACTCGAACGCCTCAGCCCGGGCCCGCGACCACTTTCGCGACGCCCTCTCGCTCCTCGACGACTCCGCCGACGCCGGTGAAAGGGCCGTCCTCCACGCGGGCCTCGGGCTCGCCTACAGTCGGCTTGATCGCCCCGAGGAGGCCATCGAGGCCCTGGAGAGGGCGCGATCCCTCGCCCCCGACCATCCCAAGGTGCTTCGCCTCTACGCCATGAGCCTGGCCCTTCGGAACGAACGCCTGGACCACGCACTCGATCTTGCGGAGCAAGCGGTCGAGCAGGCCCCCGAATCGCCCTCTGCTCACCATACGCTGGGGTGGGTCCATTTCCGGCGTAATGAAGTAGAGGCCGCGCGGCGGCACTTGCGGATCGCCCTCGACACAGGCTCCCCCTCCGCCACGCTACTCGAACGCTTCGGTGACGTGCAACAGGCCCTTGGCAACGACGCGGCGGCCCAAACGTATTGGCAACGCGCGGCGGATCGTGCTCCCGATCGGTCGTCCCTGCGCGAAAAGCTCAAGGCCCCGGCAAACTCGTAACTTTGGCCTGGCCCTCCCGGTACGGTGCTCACAGCTCTTTGTCTATAAGCCTCTGCTTCCGATCTTGACCTCCGCCTCGTCCTCACTCGCTCCCCGCGCCTTATGGTTTGCACTGACGAGTGCTCTTCTCCTCACTGGCTGCGGCAGCTCCTCGCCCACCACAGCCCCCGGCCTGCCCGAGGCCTTTCCCAATCACTCGGTCGATCAAATCCGACAGCAAATCACACGAGGCACCGATACGATTCAGAGCTACACTGCGAAAGCCCGGATCAACGTCCGGACTCCCGAACAAACTCAAACCTTCAATGCCGTCGTCCATCACCGACGGGCCGACTCCCTCTTCATGCGCTTCAGTCTGTTCGGGGTTGAAGGGGGGCGCCTCCTGCTCACCCGCGACAGCGTGTTTTTCTACGACACGCGCAACGCCGTGCTGCGCGTGGGCCCGGTCGAGGCGGTCCAAAAGCTATTCCCCGCCCCGGTGTCGTCGGACCGATTCTTCGACAACATGCTCGGGGTGCTCGCCCCCGCCGGCCGCTCCGACTGGTCACTGCAGTCAGATAGCACTTTGTACTACGTGTCGGACCCTGCCGACCGTCAGCGCTACACGGTCGACCCCAGCCACTGGCGCGTCGTTCGTTACGAAGAGCGGTCGGCCACCGGAACCGTCCGTCAAAAACGGCTGTTTTCGGACTTCCGTCGGGTGGAGGACGTGTTGTTGCCGGCCCGGTTGATCTTTCAACAGCCGTCCGACGATCTTCGGGCTGTGGTGACCTATAAGGAAATGACCCTGAATCCGTCGGACCTCTCCTTCTCCCTTGAGGTCCCCCAGCAAGTGCCCCGTCGGGCGTTTCGGTAACTGGAGTGCGGCCCGGCCTGCCTTTTGCCCGTCCACCGACCGCTGACCGATCGCCTATCCCCACATGCGACTCCCCCGGCCTACACGCCGGCTCGCCCAGAGGGCGTTCCGAACCGGCCTTGTCGTGCTTCTCGGGCTCGCGGTCCCCTCCTTCCTTCCCGCCGCGTACGGGCAGGATCCCTCGTCCCAGCGCGAAACGACGCAACAGCGCCTCAACCAACTGGAGCAGCAAATCCAGCAAGAGCAACAGCGCCTTCAAAAAACGGAGAAGGAGGCGGAGGCCACTCAGGAACAGCTCGAATCCCTGCAACGAGAAATCGCCCTCCGCGAGAAGCTGGTCTCCACGTACCAGGCACGCCTCGACGAACTGGGCCAGGAACGCTCGCGCCTCCGCGACACATTGTCGACCCTACAGAGTCGTCTCGAAACCCTCCGGGAGGACTACCGCCAACAGCTCATCCACGCCTACAAATACGGGCGTCTGCACGACCTGGCCCTGCTGCTCGCCTCCCAGTCCATCAACCAGATGCTGATTCGGGCGCGATATCTTCGTCGATTTGCCGCCGATCGTCGTCAGCAACGCAGCGCCATCCAGACAGCCGCCGACGAGGTGCGCTCGTCCCGGGAGCAACTCGCCCAAAAGCGGGCCGAGACCCGGGATCTCCTCGCCGAGGCACGCACCGAACGTAAGAACCTGCGGGCGCTCGAACGGGAACGTCGACGCATGATTGACAAGCTACGGGCCCGGCGCTCCGAGCTGGAACAGCAGATCGAACGGAAGCAACGACAGGCTCGTCAGCTCGAGCAACGCATTCAGAAGCTCGTGGCCCGGGCCGAACGCGAGGGAGGCGAAGGGACCGACGCCGAATTTGCCGCCAACCTCTCTGCCTCGTTTCAGAAAAACCGTGGGAACCTGCCCTGGCCGGTGGACGGGGCCGTAACGACCGACTTCGGTCCCCAGGTGGATCCTGTCCACGAAACCACGACGGACCACCCCGGCATCCTCATTGCAACCTCCCCCCGCAGCCCGGTCCGCGCAATTTTCGACGGCACGGTCACCGGTATCGACTTCGTGCCTGGATACGGCACCTACGTCGTCATTCAGCACGGCGAGTACCTCTCGGTGTACAGCAACTTCTCGACCCTGTCCATCTCGGAGGACGACCGGATCGAGGCGGGTCAGATCATTGGCCAGTCCGGCACCGAGAACGAACCGCGAGGGGCGAGCCTCTTCTTCGGACTCGTAAACCGGTCGTCGAGCGAGTTTGTCGACCCGTCCAGCTGGCTGTCGAGTCGGTGAGTTCGGCCGGGCTCCCCATAGCCGGATTCACAAAAACCTTTCGCCCCACGGGAAGTCGGTATTTGGGATTGCTGAAGGGCGGGGCGTATCTTGGCAACTGGCTTTTCCCCTCGTATCTACCTCTGATTTTCCCTTCGCCTCCCCATGGCTACGGACTACGATTGCGTCATCATCGGCAGTGGCCCCGGCGGTTACGAGACCGCCATCCGCGCCTCACAACTCGACATGAAGACGGCTATCGTCGAGAAGGACAAGCTGGGCGGTGTGTGTCTCAATGTCGGCTGCATCCCGACCAAGGCGCTCCTCAAAAGTGCTGAGGTCAAGTCCGAGACGAGCCACCTCGACGACTTCGGACTGGAGCTCGACGGGTCGGTCTCGGTCAACTTCCCGAGCGTCATCGAGCGCAGTCGCGGGGCGGCCAACCAGATGAATCAGGGCGTTCAGTTCCTGATGAAGAAAAATGACATCGACGTGCTCCGCGGCCACGGACGCCTGTCCGCCCCGGACACCGTCGAGATTGAGCCGTCGGTCAACATGGACGGCGAGGACGTCGGCGAGGAGCGCACCGTCACGGCCGAGCACGTGATCCTGGCCACCGGTGCCCGCCCAAACGAGCTGCCCTTCCTCCCCATCGACGGCGAGGACGTGGTGAGCTACAAGGAGGCCATGCTCCAGACCGAGCAGCCCGACTCGATGGTCATCGTGGGGGCCGGTGCGATCGGTGTCGAGTTCGCGTACTTCTACCACCATATGGGGACGGACGTGACGATCATCGAGGTAGAAGATCGAATCGTGCCCGCCGAGGACAAGGAGGTCTCCGCGGAGCTCGCAAAAGCCTACAAGAAGGAGGGCATCGAGGTCATGACGGGGGCGAACGTGCAGGGCGTAGATACGGACCAGGACCCACTTCAGGTGGAAGTCGAAACGGGCGACGGCACCGAGCACATCGAGTGCGATCAGGTCCTTTCTGCCGTCGGCGTCGTGGGCAACGTCGAAGACCTCGGCCTGGAAGAGGTTGGGGTCGAGACGGACGGCAACGACATCGTGGTGGACGACTACTACCGGACCAACGTGGACGGCGTTTACGCCATCGGCGACGTGTCGGGCGCCCCCTGGCTTGCCCACAAGGCCAGCCACGAAGGCATCCTCTGCGTCGAGAAGATCGCCGGCCACGACGTGCGCCCCATCGACAAGAACGACATCCCGGCCTGTACCTACTGCCAGCCGCAGATTGCGTCCGTGGGCTATACGGAAGAAGAGGCGAAGGAAGAGGGCTACGACGTGAAGGTCGGCAAATTCCCCTTCAAGGCAAACGGAAAGGCCGCCGCGCTGGGCCACCAGGACGGATTCGTCAAGACCATCTACGACGAGAAGTACGGTGAATTCCTGGGCTGCCACATCATCGGGCAGGACGCCACGGAACTGATTGCGGAGGTCGTGGCCGCCCGCAAGCTCGAAACGACGGGTTTCGAAATTATGGAGTCGATGCACCCGCACCCGA
>CAYLMT010000058.1:0-10726 GCA_964384855.1 uncultured Salinivenus sp. | reverse complement strand
GAGGAGCTTCTTCTGCTCCGGCTCGCTAATCTTGTCGACCGGAATGCCGGTCATCATGGCCACGACCTCGGCGATCTCCTCCGACGTAACGTCGTGGATTTCGGTCTCCGCCTGCTCGTGCCACTCTTTTTTGGCCTGCTCCAGTTCTTCCTGAAGCGTCTTTTCCTTGTCGCGGAGCCGGGCGGCCTCTTCGAAACGCTGACTCTTGACAACCTGATTCTTCTCTTCCTGAACCTCCTCAATTTTCTCCTCCAGTTCAAGAATTTCGGGCGGGACCTTGATGTTGGAGAGGTGCACCCGCGCGCCAGCCTCGTCCATCACGTCGATCGCCTTGTCTGGCAGGAACCGATCGGTGATGTACCGGTCGCTCAGCTGTACGGCCAACTCGATGGCCTCCTCGGAGTAGCTGACGTTGTGGTGGTCTTCGTAGTAGGACTTGATGTTCGAGAGGATGTTGACCGTCTCCTCCGGTGTGGAGGGGTCGACGATGATTTTCTGAAAGCGGCGGTCGAGCGCCCCGTCGCCTTCAATGTTTTGGCGGTATTCGTCGAGCGTCGTCGCACCGATGCACTGGAGGTCACCACGCGCGAGGGCGGGCTTGAACATGTTCGACGCGTCCAGGCTGCCGGAGGCGCCACCCGCCCCAACGATCGTGTGGATCTCGTCGATGAAGAGGATGATGTCCTCGTTGTCCTCCAGCTCCTTCATCACGGCCTTCATCCGCTCCTCGAACTGGCCGCGATACTTGGTGCCGGCCACCAGGGAGGCAAGGTCGAGTGTCACGATGCGCTTGTCGTAAAGCACTCGGCTCACCTTGCGCTCCACAATCCGTGCGGCGAGCCCCTCCGCGATAGCGGTCTTCCCGACGCCCGGCTCCCCAATGAGGACCGGGTTGTTCTTCTTGCGGCGGCTCAAGATCTGGGCCACGCGCTTGATCTCTTCCTCGCGCCCAATGATGGGATCGAGTTCATCTTCCTCCGCCAACTCGGTCAGGTCCCGGCCAAAGTTGTCCAGGACCGGCGTGTTGCTTTTCTCCGACTCGCCGCTCTCTTGCCCGTAGCCGGACGAGAGGCGGCCACCGGATCCACTGCTACCACTGGAGGAAGAGGCTTTGCCACTAATAATGGAGTCTAGCTCGTTTCTCACGGCGTCGTACGTTACTGAAAATCCTTGTTGGAGAATTTGCGCGGCAATGTTTTCGTCGTCCCGGAGCAGGCTCAGCAGGAGGTGCTCCGTCCCAATAACGTCGCTCTTGTAGAGCTTTGCTTCCAAGTAGGTAATTTTGAGCACCTTCTCGGCCTGCTTCGTCAGGGGAATGTTTCCCACTGAGGTGGAGCTATTGGTGCTGCGAACCGTGTCCTCCACGGCCTCTTTGAGTTCCAGCAGGTCACATCCGAGGTTGCGGAGGATCTTGACGGCGATTCCCTCACCCTCTCGGATGAGGCCGAGCAAAAGATGCTCCGTACCAATGTAATCGTGGCCGAGACGCACTGCTTCCTCGCGGCTGTACGAAATAACGTCCCGAACACGATTTGAGAAGTTGCCTTCCATACCAAGTGGGTTGAACGATCAAAAGCGCCGCGTCGGCGCCCTGCACGGCGGGGACGAGGGGAAAATTCGAGACCTACTCTCCCGATTGAGACGACCCCACACGTGAAGCACGTGCTGTGTGTGGTAACCAGGCATTCGCGCGCTCTGTTCCCCTGCCCGCTACTCCTGCTTGTAGGGAAAGGAATAATGCAGGAGCGTTACAAAACAGACGAAGCGGCCAACACATTCGCGCGCCGCCATTTACAGGCCGTTTGCAATCTCGACCTGCAAAGAGGAGGGGAGTGTCAGAGTCAGAGCGCAGGGGACATGAGGACTACGCCGCAAAGCTGGCTCCGCAGCCACAGGTCTCGGTTGCGTTTGGGTTTTCGAAGGTGAAGCCCCGCGCATCGAGCCCGTCGTGGTAGTTGATGGTCGTCCCCATGAGATAGAGCCCGTGTCGCTTGTCCATGTAGACGGTGATGCCGTCGATGTTGAACACCTGGTCCTTTTCGCGCTCCTTGTCGAATCCAAGGACGTAACTCATGCCCGAACAGCCACCGCCTTTCACCCCCACCCGAAGCCCGTAACCGTCCGGGATGTTTTTCTTGTTGATAATCTTTCGGATCTCGCGCGCTGCATTTGGGCTAATCTGAATCGGGCTCTCTTGGGTAGCCGTGTCCGACGTCGGGGAAGCAGTCTCGGGCATAAAGGGGGAAGACAAAAGAGCCGTTCTGCGGACATCTCACGGTGGACAACTCCCTAACGCTGGCAGAACCCCCCTGTTCCGTTTGTGGGCCTCCTTGAACTGAGGGTCAAAGATCAATAATAAACAGTCCCGAGGCAGGGGATTCTCCCGGTAATGCCCGGGAGAGGTTCTGGGAACGAGGGCGGTCTGGCGGTGATGACCGTCTTGATAACCGTAGTTGTCACGAGGCCTTTAGCAGGCGGCCCAGGGATAGACTGGTGCTCGTCTAGACAGCTCAGGGTCGCCTATCGGTGTTCCCCAATGTGAGTATTCAGCCGTCCGTAAAGCCGCCTCCACTGGGTCCGGTACTCACACTTCAGTGTTGAGTCTGCGTTGGCCCCACACTGGATTTTATGAGTTCAAGGATGCGGCGGTACTCGTCCGTCCAGCTCGACGGCTCCTCGAAGCCATGGCCCTCCACCGGATAGATTGCCAGCTCCCAGTCTTCCTTGCCAAGCTCGATGAGGCGTTGGGAGAGGCGGAAGATGTCTTGAGGCTGCACGTTCGTGTCCACCAGGCCATGGGGCATGAGGAGTGGGTCCTCTAGGCCCTCCGCGTGGTAGATGGGCGAAGAACGGGCGTAGGCGAGAGAGTCGGTCTGGGGAGTGTTGAGGATGTTAGAGGTGTAGACATCGTTGTAATGGGCCCAGTCGGTCACTGAGCGCAGCGCCGCCCCGCCGCCAAAATGATCCGGTGCGGTGAAAAGCGCCATAAGCGTCATGAAACCGCCGTAGGACCCCCCGTAGATGAAGCGACGCTCGGCGGGGATGTCGTAGGTGTCGCCGACCCACTCAGCAGCGTCCACGTAGTCTTGGAGGTCCCGTCCTCCCATGTGACGATAGATGGCCGTCCGCCAGTCGCGCCCGTAGCCGGCCGATCCGCGGTAGTCCACGTCGATGACCGTATAGCCAAGGTCAGTGAGCAGGTTATGGAACATGTATTCCCGGAAATACGGCGGGAAGTCCCGGAGCACGTTCTGCAGGTATCCGGCGCCGTGGACGAAGAAGACGGCGGCGCCGTTCGGGTTGTCTGGACGGAAGACGTGCGCGGGCACCTCCACGCCGTCTGAGGCCTCGAAGTGTGTGATTTTGGGCATGCGCCAGTCGTAGGCCGCCCACTCGTCGGTGGGGGACTCGGTGATGCGTGTGCGCTCGGGAGCCGCCGTGGCGTCTTTCAGGTAGAGGTCGGCCGGTTGATTTGTGGTGGAGAAGAGGGTGGCGAGCCGGTCTCCGTCCGGGCTCAGGACGGCGTCGTGCGTGCCCGACGCCCGGGTGAGACGCGTCAGGGGCCCCCCGTCCGCAGGCATCCGCTCTGCATGCTGCTGGTGGGGCGAGTGGCGGTTGGTCGTGAGGAACCACGAAGAGCCATCCCGAGAAAGGCGGGCGTCGAGCACCTCGAAGGCACCGCTCGTGAGCTGGGTGGTTTGTCCCGTCTCGACGTCGACGGTGTAAAGGTGGCTGTAGCCGGTGGCCTCGCTCTGAAAGAAGAAGCGATCCCCGCCGGGCATCCAGCCCACATTCCCGGGGCCGCCGTACGCACTGATGCCGGGCCCACCGATCCAGGCCTCGTCGTGCTGGCGGTCGAGCACCGTCAGGTCCCCCGTTTGGGGGTCGAGGCGCACGATCCACCGGTCCTTGTTATTGTCGGCTCGCACAACCAGCAGGGCGTGGGCACCGTCAGGGCTCCAGTAGGGCCCATAGCTGTAGAGGGACCGCTTGGCCTCGCTGGAGTCGAGCTCCACCACTTTCTCTTGCCGATACTCGGGCACGTCGTACGCGCCGGGGAGCTGGTGGAGGTTCACCTCCAGTGTGGTGTCCCGCTCCAGGTCCTGCACGTGCAGTGAAAAATCGTCGGGCGGAATGCCTACCTTCGGCCGGGCCCGCTGTACGTCGGCGTGGCCCGAGCGGGTTACGTAGTCAATCACCTGCGTCGGGTCGACGGCGTCCGGCTCGGACTGCTGCGCGATCGTGACAAACCGTTCGGTCGGGTCGATGCGAAGATCGCTCACCTCGGCGTCGCCGGTGTAGAAGGTGGGGGGAGGATCATCGGCCTGGCGCTCCCGCTCCCGCATCTCTTCGGCCCGCTCGTTCTCCTTCTTGCGCTCGCGGAGCGTTTCGAAGAGTTCTAGTTGCTGCTCTTCGAGAAATTCCTCGCGGGGCGTCGGCTGGTCGTCCCGGGACTCGTGTCCGGACTGCACGTCGGTGAGTTGTTGAACCTGACCCGTGCTGAGGTGAACGGCAAACAGGTTGTCGTCCCGTTCGAAGAGGACGCGCTCGCCGTTGGGGTCGAACCGCGGATCGGTCTCGCGGGCTGGCGTGTCGGTCAGGCGAGTCTGCTTGTCGGCAGTCCGGTTGTAGAGGTACAGATCCCCGTCGGCGGCGTACACCTTTCGGGCGAAGTCGTCGGTGTAGACGTGCTCGCCGTGGTGCCAGCCGTCAAACGTTGGCGGATTGGCGCGCCGTTCCTCCGGGGACATCTTTTGGGAATCCCCGCCGCTGCGCGGCACCTTGTAGAGCGAGTCACTGGGAAAGTCGCCGTTCGGATTCCAGTCGAAGTAGAGGGTCTGCCCGTTTTCGTGCCAGCGGGCGTTGGTTGGCCAGTCGCCGATCCACGTTTCGGGCTCTTGCATGATCTGCTCGACCGAGAGGGGCGAGGTCCGCTCGGCGGGTTGGCCCTGTACGGTCAAAGGCGTCAGGAGGACGAGGAGAGCGCCGGCGGCAGAAATGAGGCGAGACATGTGAGGGGAAAGCAGTGAGGAAAGAGCAAGCTGTTTCCAAATCTATGGGTCGCAGAATCCAATGTCGATGCTCTAGAGAATGCCGTTCCCACAAAACCTGAATCGGAAAACAACCCGACTCATCCAAATCATGATGGGGAAATTGTCCAAGTCGTCTGGACGAACCAGCGCATGCCCTAGACATTTACGTGCGGGTAATGCGCGGACACTCAGCCACTTGTGGAACCGACCGACTGTATATGCCAGCACCTGAATTTCGTGTGTGGGACGGCGAGGAGATGATCTACGTTAATGACAGCGCTGTTTGGTCACTCAAGATCGAAGCCTCGTGCAACTGGACGCTTCATCGAAAGACTCGGCTCCACTGCAGAGAGGCCCCGGACACGAGTCTCATGCAATACATCGGGCTGGCAGATGCCGAGGGGGAGCAGATCTTCGACGGTGACATTTTAGAAGGAAAGGATGGGGCGGTCGCCATGGTAGGGTGGGAATCGGAGCGGGGAGGGTACTTCCTCGTGGGACCGAATGGCGAGACGACCGAGCTTTCCCAGACGAACATTCAGGCGGGATCGTGGCGCATTGCGGGAAACGTCCACGAAACGCCAAACATGATCGATCCGGATCTGAGCCGGCTTCTGAAGCATCTCCGGGGGTACAACGGAGAAGTAAAGTGTCCGGTTTGTGGCGGGACGGAGTTTGAGGCGGGCGGCACGCCCGAAGACCGGCAGGGACCCATCGCGGTTGACTGTACGCGTTGCCACCACGTCATGCTGTTCCACACCGACGGCCTGGAGTAACACCTACCGCCGATAAAGCGTTTGAGGACGCCGGGTGGGCTGGCGGTGTGAGCGAGGCCCGTCTCGATTCCAGGTGATCATCGGATCAGTACGCCACCCGATCGTCGTAGTCGAGCCAGGCCTCGAAGGGGCGCTGGGCTTCCTCCTTGAGGCATCGCTCCATCGGGATCCGCCGCTCGTCCGGAGGTTTGGCCAGTTCCTCGTAGATGTGGTGGTCGTCAAAGCCAGCCGCGGCGGCGTCCTCGCGCGTAGCGGCGTAGTAGACCCGATCGAGCCGCGCCCAGTACGCGGCGCCCAGGCACATGGGACAGGGCTCGCAGGTGGCGTACATTGTGCAGCTCGTCAGTTCAAAGTCGTCCAGCGTGTCACAGGCTCGCCGGATGGCCGTCACCTCGGCGTGGGCGGTCGGGTCGTTGAGGGTGGTGACCACGTTGGTGCCCCGCCCGATGGTCTCTCCATCCCGTACAATGAGGGCCGCGAAAGGACCGCCCTGTCCGGTGGTTACATTTTGGACGGCCATCTCGATGGCCTCGCGCAAAAACGGAGCGGGAGAAGGCATAATGAAACGAGGGCTGGAGGGGGAGCGATGGGACGTTGGAAGAGTGGGGCGGGCCGCCCGCCGTTAGCGCCTCCATCATTCGGATGTCGGGTCGCTTGGTTCCGGAACCGCTCCTTGCATACCGGGATCGAGAGCATTTTCTTTTCGCGTCCCACCACCGATGATGATTCGGCCTCCTCACCATGGACCTGACCGTGTCTCCGTCTCTTGCCTCCCGGGCCGACGGTTTGCAGCAGAGCGACATTCGCTCTGTCACCCGTCGCGTGAAGGAGGTAAATGGCATCAACCTGGGGCAGGGCGTCTGCGATCTGCCGACGCCGGAACCAATCAAGGCCCGGGCACACAAGGCGATCCGCGACGATGAATCGATCTATTCTCACTACGCCGGCATCGAGCCGCTCCGGCGTGCCATCCTTAACAAGGAGCAGACCTACAACAATGTCCCCGCCACCTCGCCGGAGGAGGTTGTGGTGGGCGTCGGGTCGACGGGTGTGTTCGTTGCGGCGGCCTTTACGCTGCTGGAAGCGGGCGACGAGGTGATTCTCTTCGAGCCGTTTTATGGGTACCACCGCAACATTCTGGAGCTGACCGGGGCCACGATCCGATACGTTCCCCTCGGCGGTCCCGAGTCGACGTTCGATAGGGCGGCGATGGAGGAGGCCGTGACCGACGACACCAAGGCAGTTGTCGTGAACACCCCGGCCAACCCCAGCGGGAAGGTGTGGACACGCACGGAGCTGTCTGCGCTCGTGGATCTCCTTAAGGATCACGACCTCGTGGCGATTACGGACGAGATCTACGAGTACATGCTCTACGACGGGGCAGAGCACGTCTCGCTCGCCAGCCTACCGGACGCCTACGAGCGTACGATCACGCTCTCGGGCTTTTCCAAGGCGTACAACGTGACGGGGTGGCGCTTGGGCTACGGCGTGGCTCCCGCGCCCATGGCCGAGAAGATGGGCCTGATGAGTGATTTGCTCTATATTTGTGCTCCTCGTCCCCTTCAACACGCGGCCCTGGCGGCCTTCGAGGAGTTGGACGACGACTACGTTGCCCAGATGAAGGCCGACTACGCGGATCGCCGGGAACTCATGTGTGAGACCTTGGAGACCATCGGGTTCGACGTGCCGTGGCCGGATGGCGCCTACTACGTTCTTGCTCATTTCGACACCCTCAGTACCACCCGAGAGGGGTTTACAGACGACGCGGACGCCTGTGATACGCTCATTGAGGAGGCCCGCGTCGCCACCGTCACCGGGCGTTCGTTCTACGACGATCCCGCCGATGGCCGGCATCAGCTCCGCTTCTGCTTCGCGAAAGAGATGCCCGTTCTTCGGCAGGCCTGCGAGCAGCTCCGCGCGGCGTTTGGAGGGTGAGGCATAAAGGAGGAGCCTCGGTGGGACTCGTCCCGTCTTGCGATATACATCCCGAGTCACGCAGAACGCCCGGCGAGGCAGTCCCGCACCGTATCGGGATCGAGCACGTGCCGCGGTTCGTCGCGAAGGAGCCGGCGGGCCCGCTCTAGGTCGTCGAGTGTATTGCAGTGGAGGCGGAGGTTGGCGGACTTCGGGAGGCGGTGGGCCTGCACAGACTGCGTCCGGGCCAGCCGATTGAGGAAGACGCCCAGCTTGTCGGACGGTCCGTCGTCATCCAGATAGGCAGGGACGGCCTGGAGGCCCTCCGCACTTAGCAGTAGCCAGGAGGGACAGATCCGAGTAGAGGAGGAACTGGTCGGGTCGTCGAGCACCTCGGTGACGGTTGAGCCATCGAGTTGGAGGACGCTACTCTGAGCGCGACGCTCAGGGTCGGGCTCGTGGAGGGCGAGGGCCTGATTGGTGGTGCCGTCGTAGGCGTTCAGGAGCGGGGCAAGGGGGAATCGGTACAGGCTGTCGCCGCCGCTCACCAGTGCTCCGTCGGCCGGGACGCCGACCTCGTCGAGCAAGAAGCCCAAATCTCCGACACTCCCGAGCTGGTCGTCGGGGGTCTCGACCCCATCGTCGTGAAGGTGCAACTCTATGCCGTTGGCGGCCAGGTCCGTCCGATGATCGGTGGCCCACTCGTGGAAGGGGGGAGCATCCCGGTGGTTGACGGCGACGTGGATATCGGTGAGGGCGGACCAGGCGGTCAGTTCATCTAGAAGGTAGTCGAGGAGGGGATGACCTGCGACCTTGACCAGTGACTTCGGGGTATCATTCGTCAATGGACGCATCCGGGTGCCGAATCCCGCACAGAGGAGGAACGCGTTCATTGGTGAAGGAAATCCTGAACAAGGGAAGCGAGTGAGTCTCAAGCGTCAGCGTCGGCGAGGACGTCGATGACCTCGTCGTGGAACGGGCCGTTCGTGGCGACGACGCCCGTGTTTGCCTCCAACAGGCGGCCGTGGGTGAAGTCGAGGGGATTGCCGTGCATGTCCGTAACGGAACCTCCGGCGGCCTCCACCGCGAGCGCACCGGCTGCGTGGTCCCAGATGCGTTCCGTGTAGTCGGGACTGTCCGGGCGCGGGAGGCGCAGGTAGATCTCCGCCTCGCCACGCGCCACAATGGCATACTTCGCCTGGCTGTCGATCCGGATGGAGTCGGCCGTAATGCCGAGGCGGTCCCCGGCCGCCGCAGCGAGGTCGTGGGAGCTGTGCGACGAGACGAACGACTCGCAGAAGCGGCTCTTCGACGGGTCGGTCGTGTCACTCGTGTGGATCGGCGTGGGGACTGCGTCGTCGTCCGGGGTCAGCGGTTTCTGAACAGTGCCCTCCCCCCGAACGGCCAAAAAGGCCTGTCCCCGAGACATGGGCGGATCAGCGTCGAGGGAGGGGGGAAGGTGCGGGCAGCACAGGGCAGCCACCTGGGGGGAGCCGTCTACGACGAGGGCGAGTGCAATGGCGTACTGGTCGCCCCGCACGAAGCCTTTGGTCCCGTCGATCGGGTCGAGCGTCCAGAAGCGATCGCTGTAACCGTCTGCAGTGCCGTGGTCGATCCAATCGAACACCGTGTTCGCGTTGGCGCCGGGATGGTGGGCCCGGACCTCGTCGAGAAGGTGTTCTCGCACTTCGGCATTCTCGTCGGTCCGAAGCGCCGAGCTGTCTTCCTCGCCAATGACGGGATCGTCCGGGAAGGCCTCCTGAAGCGCCTGACAGATGACCGCCTGGCTGCCGAAGTCGGCCACCGTCACAGGCGTGCGGTCGTCCTTTTCGATCACGTCCCCGTCGAGGTCGGCCCGGACGGACTGGCACAACTCGGCGGCAGTTTGAACGGCGCGGAAGGCGACGGTACGTTCGCGGTCGTAATCGGGCATGTAGGGGGCAGGAGGTATGTGGGAAAAGCGAGAGGCAGGGGCTTACGGGCGGTCTTGAGTGTTGAGGAGGTGGTCGTAGGAGGGAAGGTCGTCGAGGAAGGCGTAGCTTTGTTCGTCAAAATCGATGGCACAGGCGTAGTGCGTCTGGCCGTTGGTCACCACGAGATACGGGGCCTGCAGAACGATGTTGTACCGGGCGCACTGGTCGAAGGCATCCTGGGTGATCGAGACGCGAGGTGCTTTGCACTCGACGAGCAGGAGCGGATCGCCTTGCCGGTCGTGCACGATCACGTCGGCCCGGCGCGGCTGGCCCTGGAACTGAAACGCGGCCTCAATAGCGACCAGCCCCCCGGGCACGTCCAACTCCTGGATCAGGTACTGCACGAAGTGCTGACGGACCCACTCCTCGGGCGTCAGGTGCACATAGCGGTCCCGGAGCGGATCGTAAATTGCCCGGGAGTCGTCGCGGGTCTTGGTCTGAAACTCGTACGTAGGCAAATTCAGCGCGTCCACCACCCGGTTCGACCAGTACCAAGGAATTGAGGAGGGAGCCCCTTTGGCTACGATATGGGCGAGCCCGCACTATCCCCGTACCCCGTCATCTCCACGTAGCCGCGGCCGGTGGCGGAGCCCTCCACGCGAACAGCTCCCTCCCAGTACCGGACGGACACGTCGAGCTCCTGATCCGGAACGTAGGGTGTAATGTGCAGCGCGATGTTTTCGCCCGGGACCTGCAGGGACCACTCTACCGGGTAGGTATGCGTGCCATCCGAACTCGTCCAGGTATCGATCACCTCGATCGTCACGTCCGAGCGATCCAGGGTTTGCGTGGACCCCTCCAGCCCGACGATCATGCCTTCGCTAAAGCGACTGGGGGAGCCGTCCATCCGGCGGAGCTGATAGTACATGAGATCGCGTCCGTCGTCGAGTTGGAGCGAGAACCAATCCCAGCCTTCCTGATTGGGGCCGAGGGCGGAGGTGCTCCACTCCCGGTCCATCCAGCTCTGTCCATTGACGGACAGCGTATCCCCCGACAGAATCAGCGTTCCCTCGGTGGCCAGGCGCGTGTA
>CAYLMT010000057.1:0-11473 GCA_964384855.1 uncultured Salinivenus sp. | reverse complement strand
GAGACCAGTAAGAGTGGTGTGACTCGTCTCGTCATAATTCAAAACTCTCTAATCAGAGGGTAGTGTAGAGGAAAAATCTCTGAGGTCATCTAGGCTCTCCTGATCGGCCAAGGCTTAACCGGTGTTGCCCCTCACTTCCATCTGCCCCCAGGGGCGTGCCAGTCCCGGCAGCGGCCTCGGCGACGGCCACTAGAAGTCCAGGTTTACGCCCACCCGGAGGGACCGGGGCTGGACATACTGCCCGGTGTCGATCCCTCGGCTCTGGTCGCCGGTCGCAGAATCGCGCGCTCCTACCTCTGGATCGTAGCCCGGGTAGCTAGTAATCGTGAAGAGGTTTTCGGCCTGCACGTAGACTCGCGCGCGGCGGACGCGGCTCAGGTCGAAGGGAAGCTCATACCCGAGCGTCACCCGCTGGACGCGGAGATAATCACCATCACTGATCCATCGGCTGGAGATACGGTTATTGTTGTTCTCGTCTTCCGACCCAATGATGGGACGGGGCACGTCGGTATCCGTATTCTGGGGCGTCCAGTGGTCTAATACCGTCGTGGCGTGGTTCCCGAATCGCTGCATACCTTCCAGCCAGTAGGCGTAGTCACGGAGAATCTGGTGACCGGCGGCACCCTGGAGGCTTACCCCCAGGTCGACGTTGTTCCAGGTTACGGTACCCCGGAGCCCGTAGTAGAAGTCGGGATGTGGAGACCCAATCTTCGTTTTGTCGTCAGTGTCGATGTCGTCGTCGCCATCGACGTCTACGAACCTGACGTCTCCGGGCTCGGCGTTCGGCTGGTTGGTAAAGTCGTCCCCCTCCTGAAAGAGCCCGTCCATTTTGTGGCCGTAGAAGTACCAGATGGGCTGCCCCTCGGCGATGCGGGTAGAAGTCCCTTCCGCCTGCTGCCAGGTGGCTCCCGTAATGGGATTGCCGGCGCCCAGCGAGGTGACCTCGTTGCTAGAGGTCGAGAAGTTTGCATTCAACGACCAGTGAAGATTTCCTCCACTCTGGCTCTCGTAGCCGGCCGTAAACTCGAAGCCGGACGACTCGACCGCTCCCGTATTCGAGCGAGGATCCCCCGCAAATCCGAAGGACGGGGGAAGCGTCACGAGCAGAAGAATGTCCTCCGTCGTATTTCGGTAGTACTCCCCCGTGAAGGTCAGGGCCTGACCGAAGAGCCCCACGTCCACACCCACATTCATGGTGGTCGTGGTCTCCCATTGCAGAGTCTCGTTCGACAGCCCCACCACGGAGGCCCCGGCAGCCGTTGCGCCCTCCGTCGGATACTCAAAGCCCGTGCTCACTGTCGATTGGTATTCGTACCGATCCAGCGACTGGTTATTACCGGTGATCCCGTAGCTTCCGCGGAGCTTCAGGTTGCTGAGGAACGAAACGTCTGAAAGGAACGCCTCCTCACTCAGCACCCATCCGACCGATCCGGACGGGAAGAGCCCGTACTTGCTGTTGGGCCCAAACCGGGAATACCCATCACGACGAAGAGCCCCCTGGAGCAGGTAGCGCCCATCATAGTCGTAGGTCACCCGACCGAACAGGGACTGCAGGACGTCGGTCCCCTCAATGCCCCCAATCTGGTCCCCCTGCACCGCGCCCGGCACCTCGATTTCGTCCGTAAGCGGATTCTGCCCCGTCGCGGTCAGGTCGCTGTAGTTGGTGACGTTAATCTCGTACCCGGCCACGGCGCTAAGATTGTGGACCCCGAAACTCTGATCGAGGTTTAATGTGGTCGTTGAGATTGGGGAGAAGTTGGAAAAACGCTGTTCCTGAATGTCGGCTTGGCCCTGTTGCTGGAAGTCCCCATCTTCAAAGGAGGGCTCAAAGTAGTCGTAGGTTTGATATTCCGCGTCGATGCCCAGCACCTGGCGAAACGTAAGTCCCTCGATGATTTGGGCCTCGGCGGTCACATTTCCCACGAGCTTGCTGGTCTTGTAATCCTCCGACCCGAGCCGCTGTATGCGCACTGGATTCGGGTCGTCGAACCCGTCCCCGCTGATCGGCCCCTGAAATCCACCGGGGTTCTCGGGATTCCGGATCGGGATATAGGGCGGATACCGCTGTGCGAGCCCGACCACTTCACTCACTCCCATGGGTGCCTGTGCCCGCATCGGATCGCGCACCCGATGGGTGAGGGAGAGGTTTTCCGAAATGTCGAACCGACCGAGATCAAAGCTGGAGTTGACACGCATGGAGTACCGCTCAAACCCCGTCTCGATAACCGCTCCCTCCTCCCGCGTGTAGCCGAGAGACACTCGGTACTGAGCGGTCTCCGATCCCCCGGACACCCCGAGGGTATTGTTCGAGGTCATTCCCGTCCGGAAAATCGCATCCTGCCAGTCCGTATTTTGAGTCAGGTTGTCGCCATCACTCCCTTGGATGTTTGCCGGCGCATCAATCTCCGAGGTATTGGCGAGCGTGCGATTGAAATCAACGTACTGGTTTGTATTCATCACGTCGAGCCAACGGCTCTCCGGTACGCTCTGGTAGCCGACCGAGGAGTTGAACGACACGCGCATTTCGCCCTCCTGCCCCGACTTCGTCGAGATGAGAACCACCCCATTGGACGCCCGTGATCCGTAGATAGCGGCGGCAGAGGCGTCTTTCAGGACCTCCACGGACTGAATGTCGCCGGGATTAAGGCCCTCAATTCCTCCCGTGGGCACTCCATCCACGACGTACAATGGCTCATTGTTATTTGTAGTCGCGAGTCCGCGAATCCGAACGATGGCCCCCTGACCTGGCGGACCCGCGCTCGTCACCTCAACCCCGGACGCCAGCCCCTGTAGGGCCTCGTCGACACTGGTCGACTGCACGTCTTCCAGGGTCTCCGACGACACCTGGCTCACCGCGGCCGTCACGTCCTGTCGCTCCTGCTGTCCGTAGCCCACCACGACGATCTCGTCGAGGGCCTGCTCCTGTTCCTGCAGCGAAAATCGCAACTGAGAGGTCTCGCCTGCCTGCACCCGCACCCCTTCACGGACGCTCTCCCGATAGCCGATGAAGCTCACCCGCACCGTGTACGTCCCGGGCTCCACGTTCGAAATCCGAAAGGTCCCATCAACCCCCGTCGCCGTTCCGCGATCGGAGTCTACGAGGAGAATGTTGGCCCCAGGAAGAGGCTCTCCGGTGCTGGCCTCCGTGACCGTTCCTCGAATCGTTCCCCCCTGCTGTGCCACGGCCATTTCGGCTGCAAACAGAAACAGCACGGCCCCCACTAGGAGGATTCCCAGCACACGGCCCGTCTTTGCAGAAATAGCATTGCAAATAAAGCCAGGAATAGATGCCCAGTCTTTTAACATTATTTGCATGACGACTTGTTAAGAACAGATGTATACTGTGAACAAAACCTGATCCGAGGGATCTACCGCAGGTCCTGGCGTAACGGCGGGGCCAAAATCACTCCCATCTCGGAAGCAGTCACCCGGCGATGTTCCAGGTCCCATCTGCTCGGTCGGGAGGAAACCATCTCTCCCATCATCCTGCCGTACCCAGAAAGCCTCGGCCAGAAGCAACCATCAAATGTGAAACACACCTTATGAATGCGCTTCCAACCGTTCGTATGGTAAGGCCCTCATTCTGTAAAAGTCAAGGAAAGCCCTCCCGTCACAATTCCCCCCACTCGGTACAGTCCTCTCGAATCGAAGAATGATAATCGATGACTCCCCCCGAATTCCGTCGGTGGGCTCAACTTTTGATTCGGGTCCAACGAGTACCGCACTGGACATTCTCATCCCCGACCTCCCCTTGCTTCGTGTGCAGTTTCCCGCACACTGATCTGTTTTAAAGTTGGTTAATCTTGTAAAACGCGGTTTATTTTTCTTCATAATACCGGTTCGTCGCGTCACAGTAATGCCGATTCGTGTAGCACTCTCGGGCTTGCAGTTGACCCCTTCTCTAATCTCTACAGCCGATCAGAACGACCAATTTCAAAGACCTTTCGGTCATCCTGATCGCCGAATGATTCATTTTTATTTCACGTTCTTGTTCGCGATCAGTCCGGTGACTCGCCAAGAACAGCCCACTTCGGACCGGCGTTGGGGTGGACCAGACACCACGTTCTCCCATCCCTAAGCGCCCCGCGCACTCTTCCGATTTCCTCTCACGATGATGATGTCGACCCGATGACCTCTTTGCGTCCTGACCTCCCCACGTCGGTCGATCCGCTTCCGTGGCTCTTATTGCTGAGCCTGTGGGGACTCTCACTTGGCCTCTCGGGATGCGCCGACGACGGCCCCGCGCCCCTTTTTGAGCGCCTCCCTCCCACGGAGTCCGGTGTCGACTTCTCGAACCGAATCGTGGAGGATGACTCTCTGATCAATCCGATCGACTTCGACTATGTCTACAATGGCGGTGGGGTGGCAGCAGGCGACCTCACAGGCAACGGGCGCCCGGACCTGTACTTCGCCGGCAACGACGTCCGCAACCGGCTCTACCTCAACCGCGGCGATCTGCACTTCGAAGATGTGACGGAGACCGCCGGCGTCGCCGCCGAGGGTGCGTGGAGCACGGGCGTCACCCTCGTCGACATCAATCAGGATGGACGCATGGACATCTATGTAAGCGTCGGAGGGCCCGAGTCTCTCTCCCCGACGCGGGCCAACCGGCTGTACGTCCACCAGGGTGTAGGGCCCGATGGAGTGCCCAAGTTCGAGGAACGAGCCAGCGCCTACGGGATCGCCGATTCGAGCTACTCGACGCATGCCGCCTTCTTCGATTACAACCAGGACGGCCATCTGGACTTGTACGTCCTCAATACCGCCACCCAGCGCCGCGGGCAGGTGGCCATTGACCCACCGCTGACGGAGGGACAGTCCGAGACGACCGACCGGCTTTACCGAAATGACGGCGACGGCACGTTTACCGACGTGTCCAAGGAGGCGGGCATCCAGATCGAAGGCCACGGGCTGGGCCTTGCCATCAGCGACGTAAATAAAGACGGATGGCCCGATATTTACGTTGCGAACGACTTCGTCTCCAACGATCTCCTCTACATGAACAATGGAGACGGCACGTTCACCAATCGTATCGACACGGTCCTAAAGCACCAGGCCTACAGCGCGATGGGGGTCGACGTCGCGGACGTCAACAACGACACCTGGAACGACATCGTGGTACTGGACATGCTCCCGCCCGCCCGCGAGCGGAATCACATGATGTCGCGGTTCTTCGACGCGTCCTCGTTTCGGCGATCCCTGCGCCTCGGGTACGAGCCTCAGTACGTCCGCAATATGCTCCAGCTCAACAACGGACCGCGGCCGGCCGGCCCCCTGGCATTTGGTGAGATTGGCCAGCTCGCTGGAATCGCGGCCACGGACTGGAGCTGGGCCCCGCTGCTGTCTGACTTCAACAACGACGGGCGGCGCGACCTCTTCGTGACCAACGGGTACGGAACCGACGTGACAAACCTAGACTTCATCCGACGCCAGGAGAAGATTCTGGCGTTCGGCACGGAGGCGGCACAGCGCGAGAAGCTTCGCAGCGAAATGGAGTCGCTCCCCGAGGTGGAGCGACGGAACTACTTTTTCGAGAACGAAGGAAACCTGACCTTCAGAGATCGGACCGACGCGTGGGCAAACACCTCGCCCGGCCTCTCCAACGGGGCCGCCGTGGCGGACCTGGACAACGACGGGGACCTGGACGTGGTGACGAACAACATCAACGACCCGGCGACACTCCTGGAAAACCGGGCCGACGAGCGCCCCCGGACACACGCGCTCCGGATCGACCTGCACGGCCCCCCCGGCAACCGAAACGGACACGGGGCCAAGCTCACCCTTTTCACCGACTCGACCCGACAATATCACGACCATTCGCCGTACCGCGGCTACCAGTCTACCGTAGAACCGACGATCCACTTTGGGCTGGGTGCCGATTCGACGGCCGACTCCCTTCGCGTCGTCTGGCCCGACAGCACCACACATCTCCTGACGAACATCGCGGCCGACCAGACGCTCGACGTCTCCTACGACGACGCGACGCCGTCTTCGTCCGATCCTGCCGAGACGTCCCGACCGACCGACTCCCTCCTCTTCCGAGAGGTGACCCGTGAGCGCGGCCTGACCTACCGCCACGAAGAAACGGAGATCAACGAATTCGAGCGGACGCCCCTCCTGCCCCACGAGCTGTCGGAAGACGGTCCGGCCCTGGCCGTCGGCGACGTGAACGGTGACGGTCGTGAGGACGTGTTTGTGGGAGCGGATCGAGGCCACCGCCCCGTTCTCTTTCGGCAGGCACCATCTGGACGCTTTCGGCGCGACACGCTCGACTTCGACCCGCGCTTCGAAGACCGGGACGCCCTCTTTTTCGACGCAAACGGAGATGGACACCTGGATCTCTACGTCGTATCGGGCGGTCCGGTGCGGGCCCCCGACGAGTCCGTATACCAGGATCGGCTCTACCTCAATGACGGTACCGGCACACTCCGGCGGGCCGACGACGCACTCCCCGACCTCCGGACGCCGGGCTCGGTGGTCAGAGCCGCCGATTACGACGCGGACGGAACCCCGGACCTCTTCGTCGGGGGACGTGTCCGCCCTGGAGCCTATCCGTTGCCTCCTCAAAGCTATCTGCTTCGCAACGACTCCGAGGACGGCAAGGTGGCGTTTTCCGACGTAACCGAGTCGGTAGCCCCGGCCATGACCGACCCGGGCCTAGTGACCGACGCTCTCTGGACAGACTATAACGACGACGGGCGGATTGACCTGATGGTAGTGGGGGAATGGATGCCTATAACCGTGTTTAGAAACGAAGAGGACGGATTCACCGACGGAACCACTGACGCCGGGCTGGATGACACCGCCGGCTGGTGGTTGAGCCTCACCGCCGGCGATTTCGACGACGACGGCACGGCGGAGTACGTGGCCGGCAATCTGGGCCTCAACACCCGATACAAGGCCTCCCCCTCTGCCCCAATGCGTGTCTACGCCAAGGACTACGACGGCAACGGCACCATCGACCCGGTGCTGACCCACGTCGTCAACGGAACCCGCTTCCCACTCGCCCGCCGCGACCGAATGCTCGACCAAATTCCCGGCCTGAAAGCCCGCTTCCCAACCTACCGGAAGTACGCCGAAGCGCCGTTCGAGTCCGTATTTACCGCGGAGGAGCGGAGCGACGCCTACGTCGCCGAGACCGTGCGTTTCGAAACGAGCCTACTGGACCCAGAAGGAGACGGCACGTTCGCGGTACAGGCCCTTCCGATTCAGACCCAGACGGCCCCCCTCTTCGGACTCCACCCTGGCGACTACGACGGTGATGGACTCCCGGATCTGCTCTTGGCGGGAAACTGGTCCGCCCTTCACTTTCGAACGGGCCGGGCCAACGCATTTGTGGGCGGCCTCCTCCGACGAGACGAGAGCGGCACCTTCTCGTTTTCACCGGGGACGGACACCGGCTTCTTCGTGGACGGCGACGCCCGCGACATTGCCACCGTCGACACGGGCGCCGACACCCCGCTCGTACTCGTCACGCAGAACGACGGCCCCCTCAAAGCCTTCCAGCCACTTCCACCGTCCTCCCAAGAACCCTGAATCCCCTGCTCCTCAATGCGGCGCGAACGGGCCACCGGTGAAGGCGTATGAGTGATGCCGTTTGCGAAAAGGGACCCGCACTCCACCTCCGGTTCCCAGCGAGGGCGCTAGAAACCCGGATTGGGACCCGCGACGATTTCCGGGCTCCTTAGGACCTCTTCTGTGAGAGACACCCCCTTCTTTTCGAATCAGCACGCTCATGCCGGGTCGTCTCGCAAATTCATAAAATGAACGCACGACATGGAATACCGCCCCCTCGGCAGCACTGGCTGGAACGTCTCGGCGATCAGTTTTGGCGCCTGGGCCATCGGTGGTAGCTGGGGAAAAGTGGACGATAGTGAATCGCTCCAGGCTCTGGAGACCGCCGTGGAGGAGGGCGTCAACTTCTTTGACACCGCCGATGTCTACGGCGACGGGCGCAGCGAACAGCTCATTGCCCAACTCTACCGCGACTACGACGACATCCACGTGGCCACGAAGGCGGGCCGCCGTCTCGATCCGCATATCGCCGACGGCTACAATCGAGAGAACCTGACGGCCTTCGTGGACCGCAGCCTCGAGAATCTCGACCGGGAGGCACTCGACCTCCTGCAACTCCACTGCCCACCTACTGAGGTATACTACCGACCCGAGGTGTTCGGAGTGCTCGACGATCTAAAGGCCAAGGGCAAAATTAAGCACTACGGCGTGAGCGTGGAGACGGTGGAGGAAGCGCTCAAGGCCATCGAGTATCCGGGCGTCGAAACCGTCCAGATCATCTTCAACATGTTCCGGCAGCGCCCCGCCGAGCTGTTTTTTGAGGAGGCCCAGAAGCGCGACGTCGGTATCCTGGCACGTGTGCCGCTTGCCTCCGGCCTGCTTACGGGCAAATACAGCGCCGACGCGACGTTCCCCGAAAACGACCACCGAAACTTCAACCGCGAGGGCGAGGCGTTCGACCGGGGCGAGACGTTCGCCGGTGTCGATTTGGAGACCGGGGTAAAGGCGGTCCGAGAATTGGAAGAGATCCGCCCCGAGGGTTTGACGATGGCCCAGTTTGCACTCCGCTGGATCCTCATGTTCGATGCTGTGAGTTGTGTCATCCCTGGTGCCAAGCGCCCGACCCAGGCTCGGGAGAACGCCCGTGCCGCCGACGCTCCGCCCCTCTCCGACGACACGATGGACGGGGTCCGCGAGGTGTATGATCGATACATCCGCGAGCAGGTGCACCATCGATGGTAGATACGCCCGTGAAGCGCCTCCGGGACGTCCTCTCCCTTTCACCCATGGCCCTGGCTCATGCTTTTAGGCTACGACATTGGCAGTTCGGCAATCAAGGCAGCCCTGTTGGACCCCGACACCGGCGAGACTGTGGCGTCGGCCCGCGCCCCGGCGGACGAAGAGATGAGCATGGAGGCGCCGCAGCCCGGCTGGGCCGAGCAGCCGCCCGCACGCTGGTGGCGCCACGTTCAGGCCACCACGGACGCGCTCCGATCAAATCCGGACGCTGACCTCCAGGCCGTGCAGGCCATCGGGATTACGTATCAGATGCACGGGCTCGTCCTGGTCGACGAGTCCCACGACGTGCTGCGCCCGTCGATCATCTGGTGCGACAGCCGGGCCGTTGACGTGGGCGGCGAGGCGTTCGAGGCCCTCGGACGCGAGTGGTGCCTCTCGCACCTCCTCAACAGCCCCGGCAACTTTACGGCCGCCAAGCTGGCCTGGGTAAAGCGCAACGAGCCGGATGTGTACGCCCAGATTCACAAGGCCATGCTCCCCGGCGACTACGTGGCCCTCAAGCTGACGGGCAGCATTCGCACCACGCCATCGGGCCTCTCGGAAGGAACGCTCTGGGACGTGCAGCGACAGGGCCTGGCAGTGGACCTGCTCGACTACTTTGACCTCGACCCAGCCCTCTGGCCGGACCCCGTTCCCACCTTTTCCGAACAGGGAACCCTCACCGCGTCCGCCGCCGAGACCCTGGGCCTGCCGAGCGGCATTCCCGTGGCCTACCGGGCGGGCGACCAGCCCAACAACGCGTTCTCGCTCAACGTGCTGGAGCCCGGCGAATTGGCCTCGACGGCCGGCACGTCCGGCGTCATTTATGGCGTTGGGGACACCCCAGATTACGATCCGCAGTCCCGCGTCAATACCTTCCTTCACGTCAACCACGAGCCCGAGGCGCACCCTCGCTACGGTACGCTCATGTGCGTGAATGGTACCGGCATTCTGAATCGGTGGCTCAACGACACCCTCGCCGACACAAACGGGCCCTCTTACGAGCAGATGAACGAAGAGGCCGCCCAAGCCCCCATCGGGGCCGAGGGGCTGACCGTGCTCCCATTTGGCAACGGGGCGGAGCGCACCCTCGGCAACCGCGACCTCGGGGCATCGGTGCACGGCCTCAACTTCAACGTGCACGACCGCTCGCACCTGCTCCGCGCCGCGCAGGAGGGCATTGTCTTCGCTCTTCGGTACGGCCTCGACATCATGCGGGAAATGGGCCTCTCCGCCGAGACGGTCCGCGCCGGCCATGCGAATATGTTTCTCAGCCCCCTCTTCGCCAACACGTTCGCCACGATCACGGACACGACCGTCGAGCTTCTGCGCACCGACGGAGCCGAAGGGGCTGCTCGGGGCGCCGGGGTGGGCGCCGGCCTCTATTCCACCCCAAGCGACGCCTTCGAGGGCCTTGAGCCCGTGAAGACCGTAACGCCAAATTCCGAACAGGCCTCGGCCTACGCCGAGGCGTACGACCGCTGGACACGCACTCTTACTCACCAACTCAACCGCACAACGTAACCATGTCCGACCCTTCATTGCATAGCCTCTGTCGCTGGACTTTCCACGAGGGCATGGGGCGATTCGTCCCGAGCGGGGTGCGTCCTGCCTGGGGCCCGGACCAATTCGATACCGTGGACTTCGTGCACCTGGTGCAGGACGAGATTGCACCGCGCCTGCCCGACCATGTGGAGCTGGGCGTGGAAATGCACTTCGACAATGAATACAACGCCGACAACGCCGCGGCCATTGGGGAGGCCCTGGACGAGACCGACCTGTCGCTGGCGATGATCTCGCCGGGGGCGCACCTGCACTACGCCTACGGCGGCATTACGTCGCTCGACCCCGACGAGCGGGCCGAGGCCGAGGACTTTTGTGAGCGCTGTCTGGAGGTGGCGTACGGGCCCCTCCGCCCCGGCTGGAGTGATGACCCGGACAAGGCCCCCTCCCTCGTCGTCTGGAACGGCTCCTTCGGGTACGACCTCGCGACCCCCGAGCTGCGCCGCATGTACCAGAACCTGAAGGAGAGCCTGGCGAAGCTCTGCCAGTTCGAGGCGGAGCAGGGCGGTGACCTTTACATCACCCTGGAGCCGAAGCCCAACGAGGGCCACCCGGCCATGCTCCTCCCCACCGTGGCCAGCGCCATCGTCATGTGGTACCGCATTGCGGACGAGTTCGACGTGTCGCTCGACCGGAAGGGCATCAACAAAGAAATCGGCCACTCCGAGATGGTGGGCCTCGATCACGTGCACGACACGATCGAGGAGCTCGACAACGAAATGATGCACCACACCCACCTCAACAGCCAGGGCTACAACGACGGCATCTCGATGGGCGGCCCCGGGCGGTTCGACGTCGACCAGGCCACCCGCATCAACGGCATGAACATCGCCATCGCCCGCCTCATGAACGACGCTGGCTTCGACCGCTGGAAGGGCCACGACGTGCAGGCGCGGCCCTACGACGACACCGACCAGGCGCTCGACCGTGTAGTGCGCAGCATTCTCAGTTGGGAGGCCTGCGCGTACGCCGCCGACGAACTGGACGGCGAGGCGCTCCGGACCCACCTCGTCAACCGCGACACGGCCAAGGCCGAGGACCTGATGCGAAGCGCCGTCGTGACGGCGCAGAACTGGTTCGATGACCACTTCGAACCTGTCGCGTAAGTCCGGCCGCG
>CAYLMT010000056.1:0-11659 GCA_964384855.1 uncultured Salinivenus sp. | reverse complement strand
GCTCACGGTCGGCAAGGTCGTCTACGGATATCGAGCCTTGCCCACTGGCTCTCAAACCCCCAGTCCCAAGTCCGGTGCCTGCAACCTCGATGTGGCCTGCGAGGAGGCCGATCCCTGGCGGAAACAAGTGCGCTCGGTAGGTCGATACACCTACGAATCCAACGGGGCGACCTACTTCTGCTCCGGTTCTCTTGTAAATAACACTGCGGAGGATCTAACGCCTTACTTCCTCACAGCCGAGCACTGCGTCTCCACTCCGGAGGAAGCGGCCACGATGGTTTTCTACTGGAACTACCAGAACGAGACGTGCCGCTCCCAAGGAAGCTCCGACTACGGCACCGTTACCGACGATGACCCCGGTGACCAGACCTCATCGGGAGCCATCCTTCGGGCCCGACTCGGCAACGTTCATCAGAACGAGGGAATCTCAGGGAAGCCCGATCTTACCCTTGTCGAAGTCGACGACGAGATTCCGGATTCCTATAATTTGTACCTCAACGGCTGGAGTCGTGAAGGTGAGGCGACGAGCGAGAGTGTCACCATCCACCATCCACAAGGACATGGCAAGCGGATTAGCTTTGACAACGACCCTTCGTCCATTACCGCCTACGGCCGGACAGGGGGTGGCGACACCCACTTGCGCATCGGCAATTGGGAACTAGGAACCACCGAGGGTGGCTCCTCGGGAGGGCCGCTTTACGATACCGACCAGTACGTGGTGGGTGTACTCTCGGGGGGATTTGCGGGCTGTGAGGGCGGCGAGACGGACGACAATAACGAACCGGACTGGTACGGCCGCCTCGCCCCTGGCTTCGAGAACGGCGACTACAACGGTACGACCTTCGCGGACGTACTCGATCCCCAAAACACGGGCACCGAAACTCTCGCCGGGCGTCCCCTGAGCGAGGGCCCCGACACGACTCCCCCCGCGCCCATCGAGGATCTTCAGATCAGCGAAGTAAACACCCGCGAACACTCTGTTACGTTTCGGTGGACGGCCACGGGGGACGACGATCGGACGGGCACAGCCCACCGATACCTTCTCCGCTACGACACGACCCGCATAGAATCGGCGGCGGACTTTGAACAAGCCCAGCCCGTGGAGGCGCCCCTTCCCGCCCCCGCCGGCCAAACCGAAACAGCTGTGGCTACCTCGTCGGACGGGCTCAAGGTGGACCGCACCTACTACTTTGCCCTTGTTGTCGAGGACGATGCCGGGAACCAATCCCCCCGAACCACGGCCGACCGTAAGGCCGTGCTCGTCCGGGAAATCCAAATCGAGGACGGTAGCGTCGCTTCGGGGACTCGTTCTTCCTCCACGACCCGGTTCGTCCTCAACGAAACGCAGGAGGTGCGTGTCACGCTCTACGACGTGCTCGGGCGTCGCGTCCGGGTTCTGCTCGATGACGAGCTCCCGGAAGGATTTGAGCACCGCGTCCGCGTCCGAACAGGCTCACTTTCCAGCGGACCGTACTTCCTGCACTTCACCGGCGAGCGGTTCGCGGCCACTCGGAAGATCGTCGTGGTGAATTGACTCTTCCGGGCCCGCTTCAAAATCCCGCTTCATGCGTCCGCTCCATTTTCGGGCGGGAGAATGCGGGCGAACCGACGCTTGCCGACCTGGAGCACAAACGGGGCTTGCTCCGAAACATCGATGTACCGGCCCGTGTCGGTAACTTTCTCCTCGTCAATCGTCACGGCCCCTTGCTCGATCATCCGGCGACCTTCACTGTTCGAGTCCGTGAGACCGGCGTGGCGCATGAGGTTGAGAAGACCGACCTCCTCCCCGTCCTCGGACTGCGGCGTATACTCCGGCATGTCGTCCGGCACTCCGCCCTTCACCACGGTCTGCTCAAAGTGCTCCTCGGCCCGGTCCGCGGCCTGTTCGCCGTGGTACATCTCCACGATGCGACGGGCGAGCTGGGCCTTCGCCTCCCGCGGATTGGCCTCCGCAAACTGCTTCACCTTCGGAAGCTGCTCGGTGGGGATGTCAGTGACGAGCTCCACGTAGCGGTAGATGAGATCGTCGGGCACTGACATGGTCTTGCCGTACATGTCCTCCGGCGCCTCGGCGATGCCGATGGCATTGTCGAGTGACTTCGACATCTTCTCGGATCCGTCGGTCCCTTCCAGGAGCGGAAGCATCATGCAAACCTGTGCGTCCTGGTCGTTGGCCTCCTGGAGGCGCCGCGCCAAAAGCAGATTGAAACGCTGGTCCGTGCCCCCTAGCTCCACGTCGGCACCGATGTGGACGGAGTCCTGCGCCTGCGCCAGCGGGTACAGGAACTCATGCAGGCTAATGGGCTGTCCGGCCTCGTAGCGCTGCTTGAAGTCGTCCCGCTTCAACATCTGCGCAACCGTTTGCTGGGCCGCCAGCTCGATGACGTCACTAAAGCGCATCTCGTCGAGCCACTCCGAGTTGTACCGAATCTCCGTCTTGTCGGGATCGAGCACGCGAGTCGCTTGCTCGTAATAGCTCTGTCCGTGCTCACGCGTCTCCTCCAAGGTGAGCTGCGGGCGTGTCTTGGAGCGGCCGGACGGGTCGCCAATCATACCGGTGAAGTCGCCGACGATGAGGATGGCCCGGTGCCCAAAGTCCTGAAACTGCCGCAGCTTGCGGAGGACGACCGTGTGCCCGAGGTGGAGGTCGGGACGACTGGGGTCACACCCGAGCTTCACGGTCAGGGGCGTGTCCGTCTCCCGCGAGGTACGAAGTTTGTCGGCCAACTCGTCTTCTGGGACAATCTCCTCCACTCCGCGGCGGAGGACCGTCATCTGTTCGTCGACCGGCGGAAATGCCATAGCTGATTGCTCTCCGTCCATGATACAACGTTCTTAAACCGTCCCTCCCCGTCGTCTCCACCCTAAAAATTATACTCACTCTGTTGCTGCTCCATCCGACGTTCCATTTCACGCTCCTTGATGGCCTGGCGCTTATCGTGCTTCTGGCGGCCCTTGGCGAGCCCAATTTTCAGCTTCGCCCATCCGTCGCGGAAATAGAGTTCCAGCGGCACAATCGTGTAGCCCTCTTGCTCGGCCATCTGGCCCCACTTGCGAATTTGATGGTCGTGCAGCAGAAGCTTCCGGGTGCGCCGGGGCTCATGCCCAAACGGTCCGGCCTCCTCGTACGGCTTGACGTACATCCCGTGGATCTTCATCTCGCCCTCCCGATCCACCTTGCAGTACGCTCCGTCGAGGCTCGCCTTGCCCTGCCGCACCGACTTCACCTCGGAGCCTTCGAGAACTAGGCCTGCCTCCAGGGTCTCCTCAATGTCATACTCGAACTGCGCCTTCTTATTGCGGACAATGACCTCAACACCCTCAGCCATGGCAACTCACTGATGATTGTGGAGATTGGCTGATTGATTTATTGCAGCCACGGTGCACGCTGTGCTCTTACTCAGGCTGCCGAGGCCTCGGGATGACAGTGCCCTACAACTGACGTCATCCATGGCTGGAGCTTGTGCCCACACCTCGCTGCATTGTCCCGGTGGGACAACGCCTCAATGTTCTTCCTCCTCCTCTTCTTCCTCCTCCTCGTCCTCGTCGAGATACACGAGCGGAAGGTCAGGGACGTCCTCCGTCACGTCGTAATAGAAGAGATACTTCCGAAACTCCGTGAGACTCGCAATGGCGAGCTTGTCGAGGCCCGTGCGGAGGTCCTCTCGATAAAATTCATTGAGTGAGGCGGTCGTCTCCTGCGCCTGCACCCACACGTCGCGGTTGTCGTCGGCCGCCTCCCCCGAGGCGATCAGCGCCTCGATCATTTCGTCCGTGGACTGCTCCCGCTTCGTCACGTAGAGCCCCCATACCATCGGGTAGTTGGAAAGCTCGTACCACTCGCGCCCGATGTCCATCGTGAACGGCTCGGGCTGGAGTGAGGGCACATTGGGGCCAACTAGTAGTGCAGCGTCCTCGTCCGTATCGAGAAGTGCCTTCGGTGGGCGGTCGTCGTAGGGGACGAACGTGGGGTCGACCTGATAATGCTCGTGCAGAACGATACGGGCGACGACGCGCTCCTGTGCCACGCGGCGGTCGTAGGCAATCGTCTCCGGAAAGTCGTGCAATCCCCCCTTCCACACGAGCCGCGTGTATGGATACCGCCACGAGATGAGTCCCACGCTCGGAATTACGTCGATGGCGTTGCTCGCCTGCAGGGCCAGCATCGTCGGCATGAGGGCCACGTCCACCTCATCCTCCACGAGCATCGCCGCACACTGCTCGGGACGATGCCGGGTAATCCGAAATGGATTGTCCACCGCGCCGGACGTGAAGCCCGACACCAAAAACTCGGCAGGTGGATAGTCCCAAATCGCGAGGTCCATAGGGACGGAATGCGGGTCCGGAATCTACGAGAGCAAGCCTACGGGCGGATTCGTCCTTGCCGCGTTCTACTCGCCCCGGATTTGCTCCTGAATTCGGGCTTCTTTCCCCGACCGGTCGCGCAGGTAGAAGAGCTTCGACCGGTTCACGGCCCCACGCCGAACCACCTCAATCTTGGCCACCCGCGGGGAGTGAATCGGGAAAATGCGCTCCACACCCACGCCCTCGGACACCTTGCGGACCGTGAAGGTCTCGTTCGGGCCGGAACCGCGGCGGGAGAGGCACACACCCTCAAACTTCTGGATGCGTTCTTTGTCGCCTTCGACCACGCGCAAATGGACGTTGACCGTGTCCCCGGCGTCAAAGTCCGGCACGTCGTCGCGAAGTTGCGTCGCCTCGACGACGCTCATCAGATCACTAGCCATGGCACTATTCTATCGTTGGGTGAAACAAACAATGGTCAGTCAAAACAAGAGATGTGCACGGGCTACGAAGACGCCTCCGTCGAATCAGGGGCGTCCGGAAGGAGATCCGGCCGTCGATTTCGGGTCTTTTCCAGCCGTTTCTCGTCCCGCCAGCGGGCAATGGCCTGGTGGTCGCCGGACCGAAGCACCGCCGGCACCTCCCGCCCCCGAAACTCCGCCGGACGGGTGTACACCGGTGCACCCAGCAACCCGTCCTGAAAGGCGTCCGTGAGGGCCGAAGAGCTGTCGCCCAGAGCGCCCGGCACGAGCCGCACGACTGCGTCGACCAGTACCAGCGCCGGCAACTCCCCCCCGCTAAGAACCACGTCCCCAATCGACAGCTCCCGGGTCACGAGGGCATCCCGAACCCGTTGATCAATGCCCTTGTAATGCCCCGCGATCAGAATAAGATGACCCTGCATCGAGAGGCGGTTGGCCATCGACTGGTCCAGCTGTTCGCCGTCGGGCGTGAGGTAGATGATCTCGTCCGACTCCCCGGCGGTCTCTTCGATTGCCTCCACGGCCCGAAACAACGGCTCCGGCTTCAGGACCATCCCCGCCCCTCCGCCAAACGGGCGATCGTCGACCTGACGGTGCTTGTCCGTCGCATACTCACGAAGGTCATGTACCCGAAGGGTGGCCACGTCCGCCTCCTGCGCCTTCCTCAGGATGCTGTGCTGCAGGGGCTCCTTCACGAGCGTCGGAAGGGCCGTCACAATGTCAATGCGAATGCTCCCAGGCATACCGGTCCACAATGGTCTTCAATACGTGCTTCAGAGCGGGTCGTCCTAGGCCCCCATCAGTCCGTCAATGGGACGGACGACAATCCGCTCCGCCTCTTCGTCAATCTCGACAATAAAATCGTCCACGGCCGGAATCATCGCCTCCGACTCGTCGGGCGTCCGGACCACGAACACATCCTGCGCGGGCATCTCCATAAAATTGGCGACGGTGCCCTGCACCGATCCCTCCTCCGTCACGACGGTCCAGCCCACCAGGTCGTGGGCAAAAAGCTCGTCGTCCCCCAATCCCAGTGCCTCCTCCGTCGCAAACACATCCATCTTCGTAACCGCCTCGGCGTCGTCCCGGTCCGCGATGCCGTCGAGTCCCAGAATCACCGTAGTGCCGCGCTTGGTCTCCTGGTAGCGCACCGAGACGATGGCGTGACGGGTGACCCGATGGGGCTGCGGTCCCACAAAGACGGTGGGCAGCATCTCAAAACGGGCCGGATCGTCGGTCGCCGAGGGATCGATCTTGAGCTCTCCGTCTAGGCCGTGGGGCCGGAAGACGAAGCCCACCTTCACGAGGTCTGTGGGGGGGATGTCCGCATAGTCCGGTCCCGAGTCGACCGGACCATCGGACGTGGAAGCCGTAGAGCTCGACATGGCACAGGGGACCAGACGTCCCGCTCAACGCTACTCGTCTTTGGGCTCCTCTTCGTCGTCGGTGTCGGCCGACTCATCGTTCTCGTCGGCCTCGTCCTCGGCAGTGTCCGGCTCGTCCGTCTCCGCAGTGGCGTCTTCGTCTTCAGCTGCGTCGGAGTCCGCTTCGTCCGTCTCAGCACTTTCGTCCTGGGCATCCGCCTCCTCCTGAACGACCGATAACGGCGTGGCCTGGGCGCGCAGCTGGGCTTCTTCGTCGATCTCCTCGGCCCGCTCGCGCTCCCGTTCCAAGGGATCCTTGCCGCGCGTTCCCACGGCAATCTTGACCTCCTCCCCCTGCTCGGCCATGCGCTCTCGAAACTCCTCGACGGCCTCCTCAATCTTGCCCGGCGATTCGCCCTTCTTCTTCAGGTGATGATGAAGCAGAAGGCCCCGGCGGCGCAGGATGGAGCGCACCGTGTCGCTCGGCTGCGCCCCGTTTTCGAGCCAGTAGAGGGCTCGGTCTTCCTCCAAGCGCACCTCAGCGGGTTCGCGGAGCGGAAAGTAGCGGCCGATGTCTTCGATGTAGCGGCCGTCCCGTGCGTTGCGCTGATCGGCGGCAACGATCGAATAGACCGGAATCTTTTTGCGCCCAATGCGGCGGAGTCGAAGCTTTACAGACACGTATTCGTTCGGGTGTGTTCAGTTCAACAATTGTGAAAGGTGCGCAAGCGGTCGTCCTAACATCCCTCTGCCTATCGCGGACTGCGACTCTGGCCCCCACCGCCGCCCGTAATCTTGTCCATGAGGTTGGAGATGTTCACGTCTTGCCCCTTGCTCGTCATCTTCTGCATCGTCTTCATCATGTCCTTCATCTCCTCGAACTGGCTGACCAGTTGGTTTACGTCACGGACCTCATTTCCGCTCCCCCGGGCGATGCGACGCCGACGGGTGCCGTTCAAAATTTCGGGGTGAGCCCGCTCCTCCGGGGTCATCGACTGGATGATGGCCTCAATATGCGTGAAGGCCTCCTCGTCGATGTCGAGGTCGCGGATCTTGTTCCCAACCCCCGGAATCATGCCCATGAGCTCCTTGATTGAGCCCATCTTCTGGATCCGCTGGAGCTGATCGTAAAAGTCCTGAAGATCGAACTCCTCGGAGCGGATTTTCTCCTGCAGGCGCTCGGCCTCCTGCTCGTCGTACTGCTCCTGGGCGCGCTCGACGAAGGACACCACGTCGCCCATGCCCAGGATGCGCTGGGCCATGCGATCCGGATAGAACGGTGTGAGCGCATCGAGCTTTTCGCCGGTGGAAGCAAACTTTATGGGCTTCTCGACCACGGTCCGGATCGAGAGCGCCGCTCCTCCCCGCGTGTCCCCGTCGAGCTTGGAGAGGACAACCCCGTCGTAGTCGATTCGCTCGTTAAACTCCTTGGCCGTGTTCACGGCGTCCTGCCCCGTCATGCTGTCGACGACGAACAGGGTTTCGTTCGGCTCCACCGTCGTCTTGATGTCCTCCACCTCCTGCATCATCGCCTCGTCGATGTGCATGCGCCCCGCGGTATCGATGATGACGATGTCGCGGGCCGTGTTCTGGGCCTCGGTGACCGCCTCGTCGGCCACGCGCACCGCGTCCTCGACGATCTCGCCATTCTCTTCAATCGAGTAGACGGGCACGTTCACCTGATCGGCCAGCGTCTTGAGCTGGTCGACGGCGGCGGGCCGATACACGTCCGACGCGGCCAAGAGCGGCGCGTGCCCTTCCTTGCGAAAGTGGCGGGCCAGCTTGGCGCAGAAGGTGGTCTTGCCGGAGCCCTGTAGGCCGGCGACGAGGATGACCGTCGGTGGCGTCTCCGCCATCTCTATGCCCTCGTGCTCGCCCCCCAGCACCCGTGTCAACTCGTCGTGCATAATCTTCGTCAGCTGCTCCCCCGGCGTCACCGAGGTGAGCACGTCCTCCCCCGTGGCCTTCTCCTTGACGTTCGCGGTAAACTCCTTGGCGACCTGGTAATTGACGTCCGCGTTCAGCAACGCACGACGGATCTCCCGCATCGTCTCGGCGACGTTGACCTCGTCGATACGGCCCTGGCCCGTGACGGACTGCAGGGCGCTCTCGAGCTTTTGGGACAACCCTTCAAACATAGCGATGTGCGTCAACTCGTCTCGTCAATGTCGGGGCCACCTCTCCCGAAAAAGTGGAGTGGAGGCCCGATCGCCGAAGCAATCTCCGCAGGCCAAGCCAGTAGAGAGACTATTCCCCTGAATTGCTGGCTCAACCGGTCCCTATACGTATTGCACGCCACGATTCGATCCATTCGGAGAGGGGTGTTCATCCATAATTCGCCACCCCACCTCCGGGGCGAGGGGCCTGCTGTAACAATCCCCCCGAGGCCCTCGCTTGTCAATGCGATGGAGGGGATCGTTTTTGGAGGACAGCGCGTTCAGTTCTCACTGTGATTGGTACTGTGATCGACCGTTGGCGTTTTCCTCGTCCCCAGGCCGTATGGCCCCTCGACCCAAAGAATCATGGCGGCGCCAGTTTCGGGCCTATCGTCGCTCGCTGTCGCCCCGCTCGTACCGAGCCCGGAGCAGCCTAATCGCGCACCGTGCACTGACGGTACCAGCCGTGGCTCATGCGCAGGTCGTACACACCTACTGGCCCCTCAAGAACCAGCGCGAAGTGGACACCCGCCCCCTGATCGCGGCGCTGCGGGGACGAGACGTGGAGCTGGTGCTGCCGGTCGTTACCAGCTTTGCCCCGGACACGCCCACGTTGGAGCATCGTCGCTACGACGGGCCGCAGTCGCTGACGTCCAACCGCTGGAACATCCAGGAACCCACGAGCACAGAGCAGGTGGCTCCCGACGCCGTCGATGTGGTCCTCGTGCCGGCACTGGGCGTCGGTCGAAACGGCCATCGGATCGGCCACGGATCGGGGTATTACGACACCTTCCTCCAGTCGGTCACATGCCCGCGTGTCGCCCTAACGTATGAAGCCTGCCTCGCCCCGTCGTTGCCGAACGCGTCCCACGACGTGCCCGTGACGACGATCGTCACGGAGCAACAGGTTCTCCACCCGTAGGTGTCGCCATCCGCTGGCTCTGCCTCACAACCTTTTCTCCACCATGTCCTCCCGCGAACGCTCTCGGTCCCGACGCCCCTCGGACACAACCGACGAGTCTTTTGAGCAGCCATCGCCGTTTGAGGTGGGAGAAACCACGCTCGACCTGGACGACATCTCCGAGGAGGAGCTCGACGCCCTCTATTTCGAGGACGACACCGAGGAATCGAGCCTCTTCAACCTGCCGACCGTTACGGGACTGACACTGATTTTGGCCGGAACCATTTACCTGTTGAGTGAGATCGGGGCGTGGACCGGCCTGGCCTTTTCCAGTCTCATCCTGCCCTGGCTCGTGGGAATCGGAGTGATCCTGCTTGGGTTTGGGCTTCTCACCTGGCGGTCATCGGACGAAACGGACGACGAGTCTTCCTCCACGAAAACGAAGAAGGCGGTGGAGGCAGAAACCGGTCAGACCAAGGTGGTTGAAGAGCCGAAAAAGTCAGACAAGAAGAAGCTGACCCGCTCCCGCACGAATAAGAAGCTGCTCGGCGTGTGCGGCGGAATCGCGGAGTACCTGAACCTGGATCCCACCCTGGTCCGCATCGCGTTCGTCGTCGGGGTCATCGGGTCCGGCGGGCCCTTCGTACTGGGCTATCTGGCCCTGGCCTTCATAATGCCCAAAGAGCCTCCGCTGTCCCCGGAGGAACGTCTCTCGATCATTCGGGACGAGGTGGACGAGTCGTAGCCTCCCATTCCTATGCGCCCGCCGTCGCCTCAACAGAGGTCGGCCGGGTGCCCGCGAGCGCCTCCTGAACCGAATCGGGGTCGAGGTAGTCCCGAATCGCTGTATTTACCTCCTCCAGCGTGAGACTGCGAATCTCCTCCGGGAAATCGTCGAGGTACGATACCTCGAATCCTCGCTCGGCATTGGTGAGGATCGATTGGGCGAGCCGTTCGGTGGTGGCGAGGCCAACCGTGTAGGAACCGGTAATTGTCGTCTTCTTCGCGTCCAATTCCTCCTCCGTCGCCCCCTCCTCCACAATCTCACGGATCACGTCCTTCGTCGCCCCGATCCCCTCGTCCACGGCGTCGTGGCTGAGGGTGATGCTCGTCTGCCACGATCCGACGTACCGGGTGCTCACCCCGGACAGGCTCGACCGGATGCTATAGGTAAGTCCCATCTCGTCGCGGATGATGGACATCAGTCGGGCCGCAAAATTGCCCCCGAGGATGTAGTTTCCAACGAAGAAGGCCGTGTAGTCCTCGTGGTCCCGGCGGAGCGGCACCGCGTGGCCCAGACGAACATCCACGTTTGATTTGTCGGGCATCGGCACGGTGGTACGCCCCACTTCCCTCGACGCCGCGTCGGTATCGTAGACGGCCGGCGCGTCGTGCGGCGTCCATCCAGAGAACGCCTCCCCTACGACCGAGGCAACCTCGTCGTGTCGAAGATCCCCGACTACAGCGAGCGTCCACTCGGTGGCCCCGAAGTGGGCGTCGTGGTAGTCGCGCACGTCCTGGACCGTGAGGGCCTGCAGCCACTCCAGTACGGTTTCCGGAGCGGGCGTAAAGTTTGGGTGCCCTTCCGGAAAGAGGCGCTGCGATAACGCCATGGATGCCTGCGCCGACGTCTTTTCCATGCGACGCTGTACGTCGGCGGCCACCTGGGCCCGGGCCTTTCGAAACTCGTCGGGATCGAACGCCGGCGCCCGCAGCATTTCCGCCGCCACGTCCAGCACACGGGGGAGATCATCCACCAGTGCCCGGCCGGACACCTCCACGAACAGCCCGTCGCTCGACAGATCCAGCTTCGCGCCGCAGGCCTCCAGCACGCGCGCCAGCTCAAACCGATCGCGGTGCTCCGTGCCCTTGTCCAAAAGCGACACGGTGAGCTGCTGTCGGAGCGCATCCCCCGCACCGAGGTCTGGGTTCGCTACGAACGAGCCCCGAAAGGAGACCACGTCGTCAACCGACGTCTGGAGCGTCAGGAGCCGCCCCGGCCCCGCCGGGCGATCCTCAATCCGGGGGGCGAGCTCGGGACTGGCGTGGGATTGAGAGGAGGTAGACTCGGCCATGGAAACGTCAAAAATGATCGGTGGGGAGCGACGGACGCGAGGACCAAGGGTCACGACGTGGGAACGTACCGACCGACCGTGAGCCGGTCGTTCGTCAGATACGTTTGGGCCACGCGCTGAACGTCCTCCGCGGTCACGTCCTCGAGGCGATTGAGATACTGGGTATAGAGCTTCCAGTCGCCGGCCGCCAGGGCCTCATTCAGCTGTGAGGCGACACGCATCGGACCGTCGCGGTCGAAGGCAATCTGCGCTCGGAGCTGGCTACGTGCGCGGTCGAGCTCCTCCGGGGTAACGCCGTTTTCCTGCACGTCCGCGATCGTTTCGTGAATGGCGTCCTCGACCGTCTGATGATCCTGATCGGGGGCCAGGTACGCGA
>CAYLMT010000055.1:0-11778 GCA_964384855.1 uncultured Salinivenus sp. | reverse complement strand
GGGGTGTATCCAAACGTGGAGCGGACGGTCACGGAGGCCGATCAGCCGCCGGGTCGACCGGATGCCCTGCCCGGGGCCCGTCGCTCGTCCGGACGCGCCGTGCTGGCCGCCGAAGAGCAGCTGGTGGACGACCCGTCGTTTGCCACCACAATCGTGCGGTTTGGCGGGCTCTACGGGGGCGACCGACATCCCGGACGTTTCCTCGCGGGACGGACCAACGTGGGCCGGCCGGAGGCTCCGGTGAACCTGATTCACCGCGACGACTGTGTGGCCCTCCTAAGCGTCCTCCTCGATCAAGACATTCGTGGCGAGGTGTTCAACGCCTGTGCGGATGCCCATCCGACCCGACGGGCCGTCTACACCCGTGCGGCCGAGGTTCTTGGCCTGGAGCCGCCGACCTTCGACACGTCGGATGATACCACCGGAAAACGGGTCGACAATCAGAAGGTGAAGGCCCGGTGCGGGTATCAATTTCGCCATCCAGATCCCCTGGCCGATTTGGAGGCGTAGACCAGGTCTTCGCGTACAATCTGTAACGATTCCAGAAGGCGCCCCTGCACGACTATGCGGGCTTGATTTCCAGTCGGGTACCTCTGTTGTTTAAAGCGCTGTTCGCACTCCCGACACAAGCGCATTCTCCGGTCGGGAGAGCCCGCCCACTTCCTGTCACTGAGGCCCCAGGTGCATGCCCACCTCGACTGTCCATCCCGTTCTCGACCAGGCGCCCGCCACGGAGTCATTTCGGGAGGCCGTGCAGCGCGGACTTCGAAAGGATCAGAAGCAGATCCCCTCCAAGTTCCTGTACGACGAGCGGGGATCGAAGCTCTTCGACAAGATCTGCGAGCTTGACGAGTACTACCCGACCCGCACGGAAATTGCAATTATGCGGGAAAACGGAGCGGCCATGGCCGACGCCATCGGCCCGAAGGCTCGCCTCGTCGAGTATGGCAGTGGCAGCAGTCTGAAAACACGTCTCCTACTGGATCGTCTGGAGGAGGACCTGGCCACGTACGTGCCGGTCGACATCTCGAAAAGCCACCTCCTGGAAAGCGCCGAGGCCCTCGCCGCGGACTATCCGTCGATCCCGATCCAGCCGGTGTGTGCCGACTATACGACGGCCTTCGATCTCCCGGAGCCCCCGCGTCCGGCCCGTCGGACCGTGGGATACTATCCCGGCTCTACGATTGGCAACTTTCGGAGGGACGAGGCCCGCGCGTTTCTGGCGCAAATTGCCGACACGGTGGGGCCCGAAGGGGGGCTATTGATTGGCGTGGACTTAAAGAAGGACGTGGACGTGCTGAAGGCCGCCTACGACGACGCCGAAGGGGTGACGGCGGCGTTCAACAAAAACCTGCTCCGCCGCATGAACCGCGAGCTGGACGCCACCTTCGATCTCGACACCTTCGAGCATCTCGTGCTTTGGAACGAAGAGCGCGGCTGCATTGAGAGCCACCTCCGGAGCACGACCGCACAGTCCGTAATCGTGGCCGGCGAGTCATTCGTGTTTGAGGAGGGCGAGACGATTCACACCGAGGACTCGCACAAGTACACACTTGGCGGGTTTGCAACCCTCGCCGCCGAGGCTGGATTTGAAGTCGAGTCGGTATGGACCGACGAGCGATCGTACTTCAGTGTGCAGTACTGCACCGCCAATCCTGGGTCGCCATGAATTTACGGGGCATCGAGGGGGCGTTCCTCTTCGGTGGGGAACGAGTGGACGGCGGCGTCCATCCGTATGGATCCCATTCGTCGCGCTTCGATCAATCAGTTCTCCGCCCGACATGGCCCACGCATTCTTTCTGGGGGTCGACGTTGCCCCGGTCGAAGGGGACGGCGCCCCGGACGTCACCCTCGCGCTGTTTGAGAAGACGAAGGAGAACTCCGACGACCCGGCGACCTATCGGCTCGATCATATCCGGCACCACGCCGATATAGAATCAGCCGGTGACCTCGCCGATCACCTCCAGGGACTCGTGGCCGATCAGCCCTACATTGGCCGCACGAGCCTCATCGTCAACCGGAGTCCCGACTTTGGTGAGGTGCTCGTGGACGCCCTCGAAGATCGGGGCTTGGACCCCGTCTCCGCAACCCTCACGAGTGGAAGCGGGACGGCGCCCGGCGACCCTGACGAGATGGGCGTTCATCTTGGGGGAGGAGATGTCCTCCGGCGGTTCGTTGACCTTCGCCGTGACGAGCGGCTCAGCTTCCAAAGCCACGCCACCGAAACGGCCTCTCGGCTGGCCCGGGACGTGCAGGCCCTTTCCGAGCGGCTCGACGAGATCGACGGCGACATGGAGGCGCTGGGCGAGACGCAGACCGACGGCCTCTCGTTCGACCCAGGAGACACGCACATCACGAGTGCCGCCCTTGCAGTGTGGCTCGGGTCGGAGCGGTCCTTTGATCCGTCCCAACACCTGAAAGCGTCGCCCCAGACGGACGTCTCGCCAGAATCCGGTTCCTAAAACGGGTTCGCGGCAGGACCCGCGATCAGGGGGCCCCCAGCCGGCGCTTGAGAGGTCTTCGCAGGTCCTCCTCTTCGACCTCGTTCATTGCCCACGACCCGGTCATGAGTCACCCCTGGCACGACATTGCGGTGGGCCCGGAAGCGCCCGACATGTTCAGCTGCATTGTCGAGATCCCGCAGGGCTGCAAGGTTAAGTACGAGCTCGACAAGGAAAGCGGGCTGCTCCGGGTAGACCGGATGCTCTACTCCTCGGTCGTCTACCCGGCCAATTACGGCTTCATCCCCCGCTCCTACGCGGACGACGGAGACCCGCTCGACGTGCTCGTACTGGCTCAGGAGGCCGTCGACCCGCTCAGCATTCTGCGAGCCCGCCCTATTGGTCTAATGAGCATGCTCGATGACGGTGAGAAGGATGCGAAGGTGATCTGCATCCACGTTGACGACCCGGCCTTCAATGACTACTGGCACATCAAGGAGCTTCCGGACCACCGCCTCCGCGAGCTGCGCCGCTTTTTCCAGGACTACAAGGCCCTGGAGGACAAGACCGTGCAGGTAAAAGAGTTCTTTGGGCCGCAGCGGGCCAAGGGGGTCGTCGACGAGTCCCTCGAACGCTACGCGACCGAGGTTGCGCCGGAACGCGATGCATGAGGGGACGGGCCGCGGCCGCGCTACAGGGTGATTCCGAGTCCAGCGGTGACTGTGTTGTTTGCGCTCAGGGCGTAGTCGACGTTGAGCTGAACCACGGCCAGAGTGACGGATACGCCCGCGAGGGCCCGGACGCTGTTTGAGGCGTCCTGGTCAAACGTGACGGTGGACGTTTGGCCGTTGGTCGTAAACGTGTAGTCGACGTCGACCCCAAACTGCTCGTACTGCAGGCCACCGTAGAACGTGATGGGGGCGACAGGGACGCTCTTGCTCACCTGAGCGTTGAGTGCCCACCCAGACGCGTCGAGGATCTCGTCCGCATTGGCACTGTCGTCGCTTCCGGCAAGGGACAGGCTCTGCCACGTTCCTTGCACGGCGAGGTTCACGGGCGAGAGGGGAATGTATTGGCTGATGCTGTGTCGCACCGAGAGACCGAACATCGAGACGGACCCGTAATCACTGATGCTCGTCTTGGGGAGGAAGCGGAGTTGAGCGTCGGTGCCGAGGACCGTACCGGCCCCAATCTGGGGGATGGCCAGCGGCGCGATGGGGGTGTTAATGAGCGAGGAGGGAAGGGGTACCTCATCAATCTTCATGCCCGTCTGCTCATCAATAATGTCCGCCGAACCAGGGGATTGGTTTTCTCCGAAAGCTGTCGGCAGGTCGGTGTTTGGGTATTCGATGCGGAGCTGGCGGCCGTTTTCGGTTTCGATAACGTCATTACTCAGCCGAAAGGATTTCGGCGAGCCTGCAGTGAAGGCACCCATCCCCGCAACCCCGACGTATACGTCGACCACCGGAATAATTCCTTCGCCTCCCACTTCCGCGGTTCGGAAGAGTCCGGCATTCATGTTCGCCCCGAGGGCGTCCGTTACCGGCTGCGTGTAGTTCTCCGCGTACTGCTGGCCGATGGTGCTTACGGCCCCGGCGAGATCGTCGGAATTTTGCGCCTGAGACGAACCGGGAGCGAGAAGCCCGAGCGTGAGCAAGGCGAAAAGGATACTAGACGTGACGTTGCGCATGTCGGGAAAAGGGTCGAGAAGAAAGGGTGAGCTGTTCATGGATTAATAAGCAAGCTTTATGCCGTCGGGCTCCTTTCTGTTGAAAGGCGGTCGGAATGCGTGTATGCCCTGAGGCGGTTGCGGTCGTGCGGGGAGGTAAGAAAAGTCACCATGACGAACACAGCCACGTTCGCCGCGAGTCCATACACGCCTTCGTGCAGGGGGAGAGGGCGGAGGTGAGGCGCCACCAGGAAGAGTGTGTTCACCCCAATGCCCGTCAGGAGTCCCGCCAGTGCGCCGGGGCCGGTGGCGCGGGGCCAGTAGAAGGCGGCGAAGACGAGTGGGAAGATCTGCGCGACCCCGCCGTAGGCCCCGAGCAGGAGCGCCACGATGCCGACCTCCGAGAAGACCGCGAAGTAGTAGGCCGTGGCACTCGTGGCAACGACGAGCCCACGAATCCACTGTCGCTGCCGGGTATCGCTCATGGGGGCCGAAAGCAGGGGCTTGATCCCATCACGTAGCCCGATGGAGGCGGCGGCGTGCAGGATCGCGTCGCCCGACGACATTGAGGCGGCCAACGCCCCCGCGCACACGAGACCGACCAGGATGGGTGACAGCTCGATCTGGGTGAGCAGGTGAGGGACGATCGTGTCGGGCGGCGAGACGCCCGGAAACGAGAGCACGCCCGCAAAGCCAATCAGCAGGATGGGCACCAGGAACAGCTGGAAGGTGGGGTACAGGACCACCGTCAGCTTGAGGGTGCGGTCACTCTTCGCCGTGAAGGCGCGCATGAACAGGTGTGGCCACATCGAGAAGCCGACAGCCGACACGATGACGGCCGAACTGTAGCCCGCCCAGCTCCAGGGCGACCCGTCCGCCGCGAGTCCGGGGGCTTCGAGCATGGCCTCCTTGCCGCTCGCCGCGATGGCTTCGAACATAGGTTGGATGCCCCCGTGTAGCGTCTCCGGTAGGTAGAGCCCCAGGAACCAGGCCACGGCCATCATAAAGAGGCCCTGAACCGTGTTTGTCCAGCCGATCGCCATCATGCCGCTGGCGAAGACATAGATCAGCACCACGCCGTAGGCCACGAGGGCCCCGAGCCACTGGGGCACGACGCCCTCCGAGATGGTTTCGAGGAGGAGGCCCGCCCCCTTCATCTGAAGCGTGAGGTAGGGCACGAATGCGACGACGCTGAGCACGGCCAGCACGACCGACAGCGTGCGGCTGTCGTACCGGTGCGCCAGCATTTCCGCCTGCGTCACGAACCCGAACGCTTCGCCGACCTGCCGGGCGCGCGGTCCCAGAAAGTAGAAGGGCACCATGCCCACCGTGCCGTAGGCGATGATGTAAAAGGCCGCCGCGCCCCGCGAGTAGGCCCAGCCGGGGGCGCCGAGGAACGCAAACGACGAAAAGACCGAGGCCCCGAGTACGAAGTAGAGTACGATCACGCCCAGCGTCCGATCGCCCGCGACGTACCCATCCACGCTTGCGGAGACAGTACGGCCCGACCAGACGCCGAGTCCCAGGACGAGGACGAGGTAGAGGCCGCAGATGAACAGAATGACGGCCCACTCGGGCATCGGGAGAGGTCGACGGGGTGGGAGGAGAGGGGCGAGAGGCCTGGGGATCTCAATTCCCCGGGTCGGACTCGTTGGTGCGGTACAGAAGTACCAGGGCGACGAACATGACGATGAGCCAGCCCACCACCCAGGCAAACGAGAGGGGGAGGCCGAGAATATAGGGCTGGAGGTCCGCTGCGAGCGGATAGACGGGCCAAATGAGGGCGAGGCCCGAGATTGCGCTCACAATCAGGAAGGCCCGCAGTACCGCGCGTCGAGAGGTGTCCCGAAGGCCAGGGAGGACGAGGCCCCGGGGAATGTCGTCGGATCCGTCTTCCATCGCTGTGGCCAACGTTGCGGGCGGAGGGGAAACGATAAAGCCTCCACGCCGAGCGAGAGAGAGGTCCCGCTTGCTTACGGCGATCTACACCTACGTTCGGCGTACGGAGGGAGTGGAGCGTACATCCTCCACGGGCGGTGCGTCGAAGGACGCATCGGACTGCTCGTTGTGCGGGTCACCCCCGCTTCGGCAGGAGTAGAAAATGGACGCGGCGAGAAGGAGGGCAATGGCGCCGGTGGCAAGCGTGAAGGCTCCGGCAGCGAGCGTGCGCTTCATGAGTGCACCGTTCAGTTGTAAGGCAGGGAATTCGGGGACGGACAGACGGCCTTCCTGACGCCGTCTAACTGGTGGTTAAAGTAAAGTCTCAAATGTCGTTCAGAGAGGCAAGGGTCAACGGGCAATTCGCAGGGTGCTCGTTTGCGCCGGGGACTTATTCCAAAGAGCGACGGTTCAGGAAGAGGCAGACCAGTGCGAAGCTTGAGAGGGACGTCAGTCGATCATGAGGTCCTATAGGCATTGCCCGAGCCGATCGCTTCGTTTAGCCCGCTCCTTGAGGATGGCAATGCGCTCGCTCAAAGACTCGATCTGGTCTTCCGTGGACGAGAGGTTGTCGAGGAGGCGCTGATAGTAATCGATCGATTGCTCGGCGGTCTGCACGTTCTCTCGGATGAGGGATTGTTCGCTTTGGACGTGTTCGAGCTCTTTGCGTGCCTGCGACAGCTACTCTTTGGTTCGGGACCCCTTCTGCTGCAGGTCACCGGCGTTTTCGAGGGGTTCCCGGATTTCGTCGGGGAGGCCGCTGGTTTGAGCGTAGGAGAGAAGCTGATCGCGGTTCTTGTCGATCAGCTGGTGTGGGCGGGTCAGTGTCTTCTCTTCTGCGACCAGGAGTTCAGCGGTCTCCCCTGCGCCGATGTCCGTCTGGAGCCGGTAGTCCGGGGGTGCGTTGCTCGATGTCAGAGGGGGGCATGGTGAGCGTCGCCGAATTCAGAAGACAAAGCCTAAGTCGAGCTCCTGTTCTCGAAAGAAAAAGAGCGCGGCCCTGACGGCGAGATCGGTGCGGAGGGGAGCGATCTAACGCGTCAGGGCCGTGCTTTACCGAAAATAGGCAACGCCGTCACGGGGAGGGGGGCGTCTGTGCTTCTTCTCGACGGGCCCGATAGACTGGAAAAAACAGACAATCCCAGCGATCGTCGGGGCATTCCCTCTAAAGCCCCACCGAAACGGTGGCCCCGACGGCGTAATCGACTGCTGAGGCAATCTCCTCATTTAGTGGCACTCGGACCACAAGGCCAGGCCGGATGCGTCCGAATGGTCTCTGAACGGCGGCGTCGAGGGTGTAGAGGGATCGGTCACTGGAACTTGCGGCGTTTTCGGTGAAGTTGGTGCGTCCGGTAATGCCCAGTCCGGCGCGGAGCTGTGAGCCCTCGTACCAAGCGTGGCCGCCGTAGTCGAGGATCGCCTCCACGTCCCCACCGTTCTCACTGGTTGGCACTAGCACGGAGAGGCCCGGACGAAAGCGAAGGGCGAAGTCCGGGCCAAGCCAGAATGTGCGCTCCAGGTATGTGCGGGTCGTGAGTACGTCCGGAAAAAACGACTCGGTCCGGTTGGGGTCCGCGTACGAACCGGTTGTAAACGCAAGCGCGTCGACGAGACCTTGTGAGAGGGACCCAGACTCTCCGATGTCCGCCAGCGGAAGCCGGACCCCGCCGCCCACAGCACCTTTCCTCCCAAAGTGGTGGCGGACTCCCAGATAGGGGTTCCCAAGTTTCGTGCTGGAGACGTTCCCTTCTTCACTTCCGTAGTGGGCAAGTGGAATATCGGCCTCCAGTCGGGTGGCGTCCGACACTGGATACTGGCCCGACAATAACAGGCGAGAGGTAAGAAAGCTTGTGCTTGTCTCTCCGTCGAAGGACGGCTTGGTCCACTCGACGCTCACTTGCGGCCCATCCCGGGTCGATTCGATCCAGGTGGTCTGGGCAGCGACCGGGGCCGATCCGAGTGCAGACACGAAAAGCAGGGCGAAAAAAGAGCGAGTGAGGGTCACTGGTTTGTGTTGGGTTGTGAGTGGGGACATCGAATGCACCTCCATAGATATGGCTTTTTCCCATCCACAAACCAGACACCAGTCCGCAGAAGTCAGCCATGTCCGCTCCTTCGGGGGAAATGTCGGATTTGTCGGGGTCTATTTCTGTCCATTTCGGGAAAACAGAGGGCCAGGTTGGTCGAGAGACGCTTGTTCGTGCTCCTTTCGTCCATCATTTTAACAAGAGAAAGTGACTCCGGTGGCTTGGAACAGACGTGTCTTCGAAGAGGAAAGCCTCTGGCAATGCCCAGAAATGACGCCCATCACGTCGCTGGTCCCAACAACACGTCCTCGTGACGCCTCGCAGAAGCAGAATTGTCCCGGCTTCGGCCGGTGCTACGAAAGACGAACCATCCAGCCGATTAAAACGGCACGTCGTCCTGGTTTTCCTCGTAGTCGGATTCGTGTTCAGTGGTTTGTAGGTCAATGCCCTCCGCTGAAAACCCGAAGAGGTCTTCCGGGGAAAAGACGAGGCGGAAGTCGTGCTCGTCGAAAAACGGCTCGAACTTCTCCGCAAACTCGTCAAGTCGCTTCAGGTAGTAGGCCGTGTTTTCGTCCGGGTCGTCCGGGTCCCACTCCTCGGCGCGCTTGCAGTGCCTGAAGGCCGTGACGTCGGCGCTGTCGCCGGTGATATAGTACGAGATCCGATCGCCCTTCCGCACCGGCTGGCCGGTCTGCTCGGCCTTTTCCTTCGCCAGTTCGTAGGCCGCGGCGCGCGGGCGCTGGCCCTCCTTCACGTCCCGCTCGTACTGCTCGATCGTGTCTTTGAGGCTCTCGGTGCGGGCGAAGCTGTCGGCGCTCTCCCAGTCGTGTGCGATAATTTTCTCGCGCGTCTCCACGTAGAGTTCGTGCAGCCCCTCCACGTCGTGGTCGAGCAGACGACGGATGGCCTGCCGCACGAAGCGGCGCCCGAAGGCTTCGTTGGAGCGGGAGATGAGGGAGGAGCCCTTAAACTTGAGGGTGTCGTCGTAGGTGAGGAGGGCGTAGTTTTTCTTTTTGTACGACAGCATCTTCTTGTACCGTCCGTCGAAACCCACCCGGATGCCTTCGGGCATCGCTTCTGTGAGGCCCACCGTAAAGTCGATTTCGGCCTGCTCCCCCCGCACGGTCTCCGGGGGTACGAAGAGGACTCCATCCGTGTCGACCTCAATGACGGTGCCCCCGCGCTCGCGGATTTCGTCGATCAGCTGGCGGAGGATCTTCTGTCCCGTGCGGGCCACGCGGTCGGCCTCCTCGAAGTCGTTAAAGACCGAAAGCCCGAACCCGAGCACCCCGTAAAAACTGTTGATGAGCACCTTGTAGGAAGACTGTCGCGCGTCGAGTTCACTGCGCACTTCCTCGTCCTCAGCGTTACGCATGTCCTCCTTCGTTTCCAGGCGCAGGTCCGTCAGCCGCTCCAGGAGCTGCGGAAAGAGGTCCAGCGTGTCGCCGGACGGCTGTACGCCGTAGTTGAGCATGATGGACGGGTACAGGCTCTCCACGTCGGCGTAGACGATGGGGCCTAGGACCCCCGTGATGAAGATGTCGGTGTAGCCGCCCATCGACTGGCTGCCCCATTCGCTGCGAGGCAGGCCGTGGCGCCGTCGCAGGTACTCACGGACAAAGAGGCTTTCGATCTTGGCTGCAGGCCCGCGACGCGCCGACGAGCCGTACGTCATCGGAAGCATCTGCGTGAGGTAGAACGTGGAGCCGGAAAGGTGGCCCGCGAGCCGCTTCGTCTCGATCACGTCGTCGAGCGCGTAGTCGAGCAGCGTTTCCCGGTCGGTGCGCCAGGCGTCCGAGATGTCGGTGCCCTCGATGTAGGTGCGCTCCTCGGGGGCGAGGTCGAAGTAGCGAGCCGCCGTTTTGAGGCTGTAATCCGGCAGGTCTCGGCTGAAGACGTCGAACGACATCACCTGAAAATACGTGTCGATGACGTGCCGGCCCACGATGTCAACGGCCGGGTAGTCTACCGTCCGCTCCGCGAAGCGCATGCTGGACTCGTAGGTTCGGGGCACTGATTCGTCCCGCCCAATGGCAAAGTCGACCCCGTGCAGGTCGCAGCGATCGAGGAGGTAGGAGAGGTCAAACTCAAAAATATTGTGTCCCTCGATCACGTCGGGATCCCGTTCCTGAATGACGCCCACGAGCTCCTGGAGCAGTTGCTTCTCTCCGATCCCATCACGGAGGTGCAGGACTTCGTCCCATTCCCGATTGTCGGAGAGAGCGACGATGATCACCTTGTCACCGGGACGATCGGCATTGGGAAAGCCGCTCTCGGAGTAGACCTCGATATCGAGTTGCAGGCGGTGCAGGTCATCGAGCGTCATGTCGAGGAGGCACGTCCGCCCGGTCTGCATGAGGTACTGCTGGGCCGGAGAGCCAACCCGGTAGAGCTCCTCGGGCTGCTGCTGGTCGCTGTCCGTGTGATCCTCGACCTGCCGGATGGCGTTCCAGTAGTCGTTCCAGGTACGGAAGACCACGAGATTCTTGTAGAAGTTGTCGCCTTCCAGCCGCGTAAACTGGAAGGTGTCTCGGAGGCCCCGCAAAAGCGTAATGTCCGAGAGAAAAAAGAAGGGGTAGAAGGTGTCCTCGTGCTCAATGACCTCGGAGAAGTCTGCCGACCGCTGATAGAGTTTAACTTGGGCGGGCTTCCCCGATGGCCCGTCCATTATTGGGTGGACGTCCACGAGGCGGGGCATCGGGTCCTTTCCAAAGAGCGCCATGTCGGCCGCCGATTGGGTCTCCTCGACGGGGGTCGCAGTGTCGACGGCCGGCGGAGAGGACATCGAGCCGTGAACGTTCTGACGGGAGTGTAGTGAGGACAGGGGGCCGGAACGAGGCCTTAGTAAGGGCGGGGCGTCTCAAATCCGGAAGGGGCCACGGTTCAGCGGTGTCAGAATCCGAGAGGTGATTCACCGCTCAACAGATAGGTGTCTCCCAAAGCGACGCCCCACCCGCCACAGCCTGCGTCTACGAATCGTGCGAAAGGTAGGATTTGGCCCCGAAGTAGTTCCGAGAACGCCAAATAGTCAACCCTCAAATTGTCCGTTCTGGGGTCTGCGGCCCACCCTTATACTCTCCCCCGTCGTCTGCGGTCTGGTACGTCCAAGAACATGTTGAAACTGGTAGGTGGGAAGGGGGGCTTTGAATGGGGACGTTTGGGAACGGAGGGTTCGAATTGAGATTCCGGGCGACCGGTGAGTTTCTACCGGTGGGGCAGCGGCCGATCCATGGGACTGAGGTTTCGACCACGAGAACCTCCTGGTTTGAAGAGAAGCCACGGGGGACGCGAAACTGACGTCGGCTCCTCGAAACAGGTTGCCGAGGAAAACCGACCTGGAAGTCGTGTGAATTGAGCCGCTGATCCAGGGCAGAGTTGCCGATCAGTGCCTGCACGCTGGGAGGACAGTCCGGCTGAGCACTTGCTCAGGGTCAATTCCCTCCGCTTTGGAAGAGGCGAGCTTCAGACTGCAGTTGAGGGACCCTGTGGCGTGTCAATTCTCTGGCGCTCCGCGCTCGATCCAGGTCCGGAGGGCATTGATCTCTTCTTGGGAGAGGGGCTCGCCCCCCAGCGGCATTCGTTCCCCCACAATACTGGAGCGTCCCTCGACCTTGTGGATCAGGTAGCTGCTGTCCGGCGTGCCCGGGTCCACGCGGAAGAGGGCAGGGCGCTCATTGCTCCGGACGTTCACGAGGTTCTCGTG
>CAYLMT010000054.1:0-12146 GCA_964384855.1 uncultured Salinivenus sp. | reverse complement strand
GTGTCACCTCGTTGGGTCCGTTCCGTCCGAGCCGCTCCGCGAGGAAAGCCCGGAGGGCCCGTCCCACGGCATCGTAGAACGCCGCGTCGGAGCCTTCCTGGAGGCACCGCCGGGCCTCCTGGAGCCGATCCCGATCCATGTCATCAGGGAGGGCCGGCTCCTCCTCCGGGGACGCCTCAGACCTTTCCTCCCAGCGTTGATAGGCGAGCCCAGCACCTACCACAAGGACTGGGAGGAGCAGGGCCAAATACGCCCATGGATTTCGATAGAGGGGACGCCGGCCTGTTCGCACCCACTCTGCTTCGCCTGCCTCCATCGGCTCCGCCACGTCGCCGACCGGCAGGCCGTCGCCGGTTCGCCCCACCACTCGGGAAGCCGCCTCCCCTGATACGTGCACCATCGACGCCTCCGCCCGAAGCGTCTCGTACCGTCCCACATCCGGATCAAAGTAGGAGAATACGACGGGGGGAAGGTCGTGGCGCCCGCCGGACTGGGGCACCAGCGTATAGGTAAAGGTTTTGGTACCCTGAATCCGGGACCCGTTGCGCTCAATGTCCGTCTCGACGGTCGGCTCGTAGGCCTCGAGGGTCGATGGAACGTCAACGGCCGGTGGCGAGAGTGTCGCCAGATTGCCCTGTCCTTCTACCTGGACCGTTAGAGTAACCGGGTCCCCGACCGACGCGCTGTCGGGAGCGACATCGGCCGTCAGAGAAAACTGCCCCACGGCCCCGTCGAAGGAGGGCGGCGCCCCCTCCGGAAGTGGGCGGGCACTCAGAGAAAGGTCTTCGGAGGCGAGTTGTACCGGCTCGAAGCGCCCTCGCAGGGTCGGCCCCTCTTCGCGCATACGCATCGTCCCCTGCGCCTCCGTCTCAATGCGAAGGGGATCGACGTGGAGGGTCCCCGGCCGCGTGGGGAACAGGGCCACGCGTTTCAGGACGACGGTCTCGTAGGCCTGCCCATAGGCGCGCCGCCGCTGGGGCGTGGGACGTGAGGCCACGTTGAGCTCTTCGCGCCAGAAGCCCGGCGCATCCCACGACCCGGCCAAGCGGCTGTGGCGGAGCCGGATGCCGGGTCTGTAGAACAGGCGGTACTCGACGATCACCTGCTCGTTCTGGTACACCCGGTCCTCGGTCACCCGAGCCTGAATGAAGAGATCACGTGCGCCGAGGGATTCACTCGGGGCAGCACCATCCGGGCGCGTTAGCGTCGGAGTGTTGGGCCGCTCCGTCCGCGGGGACACCCGAATGCGAATGGGCGCGGTCGTGTATTCCTCCCCTCGGACCACCACCGTAAGGGGTTGGATGAGCGCGGTCCCCTGCTGTTTGGGTTGAAACCGCCACGCAAAGACGACCCCCTGGCGAAGCCTCCCACCCCTCGACGCCCGAACCTGCCGCGTCTGGGGCGTGCGCTGCTGGGGCTCAAGGTTGGTCGTGGAGGGAGAATCCGGCGTCTGCACGACGGTAGCCGGCGCCCCGTCGATCCGGACCGTCAACTGGACCGTTTCCCCCACCGTCACCTCCGTCGGATCGGCCTCCGCCGTGACCCGCACAGTCCCGTTGGTCTGAGCCCGGACCAATCCGACACACGCAGCCCCCAACACAAAAGCGGAAACCGCAATTCGTATGAGCATGGCCTGTGCAGTCCGCATTGGAGGTGCGTCCCCGATGGGAAAACCGTTCTGCCATCTACCGTCTTCGTTCTCACAACGACGGGGCGTGCCGTACACGTTGAACCCGCAGCCCGCGTGCTCTTCTGTCTTCGCTACCAGTCTTTCTCTACCCGCTCGGGCTCCTGCGACTGTCCCTGTACCTCACGGAGCAACTTCTGCTCCTGGTTTTCGAGGGCCTGGAGAAGGCGGGCCGCCTGCACCCGGCTCAGGCGCCGGGTGGATCGGCGATCGTCGGATCGAGGGTCTCCCTGCCGACCCTGCGCCCCACTCCCGGCCGACGCCGGGTCCGCCCCCCGAGGAGGGGACGACTCCGAGCTGGCGTCGTTGGCCTCGGATTGCGACTCCTCCCCCGACGCGTCCGACTGTTCTTGCTGCCCGTCGTCTCCCTCCGACGGATTGCGCTGACTCTGGGACGATTGCCCCTGCTGGGACGACTGCCCTCCCCCGCCCCGATCGTCCTGCTGCTCCAGCTTTCTCCGAAGGGCTTGCAGCCGCGGGTCCGACGGGGCGATTTCTAGGCCCCGCTCCACCGCCCGCCGGGCCGCCTCCGTGTCGCCGGCGACGTACCGCTGCGCGGCGTCGTGAAAGAAGGCGTCGGCGGAGGACTGGCCCAGGGCCGGCGTGCCCCCGAGCACGAGTAGCAGTCCCCCCACGGCACCGATCCAACGCAGGCGCATCACGAGTCTGAGCGGGCAATCTGAGCGATCTCTTCGATGCGGGTGATGAAGTCTCGGTAGGCGCGGACCGTCGAGTCTCTCTGCATCCCGTCCCGCAGCAGCGCCGCGGCTGTGGTGTACTGGGTTCGGGCCACCAGGGCGTCGGCTTTGTCCTTGAGCTGCCGGGCAAAGGGCGAGGGCTCAATGTTCGGTGGACTGCCTCCGGAGCGCCCCCCCTCCTGCCGCTTCAGGTACTCGTAGTTAAACCGGGCGGCCTCGTGGGTGGGATCGAGGAGAAGCACCTGCCGGTAGTGGTTCAGAGCGGTGGCTGGGTCGTTCATTTCGGCCGCGACGTTGGCGGCGTTAAAGAGAACCCGGACTCGCTCGTCCTCCGTCGTGACGGCGCGGCGGGCCTTTCGGAACGCCGCCCGGGCGGCCCCAAGGCGGTCCTGCCGATGAAGGGCCAGTCCGAGGTTGTTCTGAAGCCCCGCGTACACGGAGCCGGTCGTGTCGTCGAGCGCGTCCAGGCCCGCCCGGTAGGTATCCGCCGCGGCGACGTACCGTCCTCGTTCGAAGAGGGCGTTACCGTCCCGGCCCTTCTCTGCCCCGGTGTCGCCGAGGAGTCCGAAAAGAAGCAAAATGAGTGCCGCTCGGGCGAGCATGCGTTCGGGGCTTGGTCGCAAATGCAGCCGTGAATACGTTGTTACCGACGGTGCCGTCCGTCGATTCGGACGAGGCTAGTCGGTGTTTCGGTCAATGCCGAGCCACTCCCAAACTCTCGTGCCCGACGGAGCGTGGCGACGCACCGGAATGATGTGTCCGACGAGCAGTAGTATCAGAGCCGCCGCCAGAGGCCACTGGTACATCTCTTCGTAGTCGGCAAACCGCTCGGTGTCGTACGTCGAGGCGCCGATTTGCCGGAGTGCTGCCGGCACGTCCGAGAGGGCACTGGTGGCGGCCCCAATTCGAAAGTACGCCCCCGACTGGGCGAGGCTTGTTAGAGGACCTTCCCGGAGACGACTCCGGACGACCTCGCCCTGACGGGTTCGCTTGAAATCGACCCGCCGACCGTTTTCGTACACCGGAATCCGGGCACCCTCTTCGGTGCCAATTCCGGCGGTCAGGAGTGTAACGCCGGCGTCTTGGGCCCGTTGCCGGGCAGCGTCGAGGTCGCCGGCATGGTTCTCCCCGTCCGAGACGATCAGGAGCGCGCGGGAGCGCGGCTCGCTCGGAGCCGCCGTCGTATCATCGGCCGGGCGGGATGCGCCGAAGGCCTGGAGGCCGGCGTCGACGGCCGCACTCACGTCGGTGCCCGGCGTCGAGACTTGGTCGGGGGCCGCCGCGTCGAGAAACAGGCGGAAGGCACCGTAATCCGACGTGAGGGGACACTGCACGAATCCGCTCCCAGCGAAGAGCACGAGCCCGACCCGGTCGCCCGATAGATTCCCCATCAGTGTGCGGATCTCATTTTTCGCCCGACGGAGGCGACTCGGGGGCACGTCCTGAGCTCGCATCGACGCCGACACGTCCAGCGCCACCACGAGCTCGACACCGCGGCGCTCTACGGTGCGCACGTCCGTGCCCCACCGCGGTCCCGCTAGGGCCAGGACCCCGAGGAGGAGCGCAATCACCACGAACCCCGCCTTTAGGATTCGGCGGCGCGGGCGGAGGGCCGTCGCGAGCTGCTGTACAGTCGTCGGGTGCCCGAACCGCTCCCGGTCCGCCCGGCGCTGCCGCAGGGCCCAGCCGTAGAGGCCGAGGGCCGCCGGGACGAGGAGCAGCGACCACAGGTATGTCGGATGCAACCAGTCCATCGGTAAATCTCGATTCTCGAAAACCAGAACCCGAATGCCTACCAAGAGGGAACGTCCTCCTCAGTCGACATTCGTAATTCGCAATTCAGCGTGGATCAGGGAAAGCGCCGAAACAGGGTGGTGGAGAGGCCGACCTCCAGGAGCACGAGGCCCAGGGCCGGCAGGAGGAACCACGGATACTGCTCCGTCCGGTCGGTGTAGACGCGCTCGTCGACCGGCGTGGTCTCCATGGTGTCGATCTCGGTGTAGATGCGCTCCAGTGCCTCCCGGTTCGTCGCGGAGAAGTATTGTCCTCCGGTCGAGGTGGAGACGGCCCGAAGCATTTCCGTGTCCACGCCCGCCGACTCGTCTTGCTCGCCTTCGGGCAGTGGCTCCTCCCAGGTGTCCGCAGTTTCCGACGACCCCACCCCGATCGCGTAGACCCGTACGCCCATCGTCTGGGCGACCTCGGCCGCCGTGCGGGGGTCGATCTGGCCGCGATTGTTGCGGCCGTCCGTGAGCAGAATGGCCACCTTGCTCTCCGCTTGGCTGTCCTTGAGCCGGTTGACGGCCGTCGCTAGGGCCGTGCCTACGGCGGTGCCGTCCTCCACAGCGCCAATCTCTACGTCGTCGAGCATACGCTGGAGAAACGAATAGTCGAGCGTAAGGGGTACTTGCGTGTATGCCTCAGCGGCAAAAACAATGAGACCCACCCGATCGGACATGCGCCCCTCCACGAAGGCGCCCGCCGCCTCCCGGGCCGCCTCGAAGCGCGTCGGTTGAAAGTCCTCGGCCTGCATCGACGTGGAGGCGTCGAGCACCAGCATGATGTCGATGCCCTCGGCTGTCCGGGTCCGCATCGTCTCTTCGGTCTGGGGACGAGCCAGGGCCAGAATGCCGAGTGCGAGCGCCCCCATTCGTAGGGCGGCGGGAAGCCATCGCAGGCGCACGGTCCACGAAACCGGCGCCCCCCGGACGGGTCCGACGTCGCTGTAGCGAAGCCCGCCCGTCCGCCGCTGTCGCCACCACGTCCACCCCCCCACCGCCGGCACGACGAGGAGCAGCCACAACAATTGAGGATTAACGAAGCTCACAGCGGGACGGATCGCGCAGATCCAACCGATTTAGGATGAACGGGAGCAAGAAGTGCACCGCGGACAGGTGCTATGCCACCTGCCGGGCGGCGACAGCGTCGACGAGGGCGGGCAGCACATCTCCGGCGGGTCCCCGAATCGTTTCATGGACATCGTCGGTGACGCCAGTCGTATCCGGATTTACCTCGGCCACGTAGGCACCCTGCTCGCGCGCCGCGACAGGAAGACGCGCGGCCGGGTACACGACGGCACTCGTCCCCACGCTCAGAAAGACATCCGCCCGCTCGGTGGTGGTATCCGCCTGTTCCATTGCGTCGGGCGGCAACATCTCCCCAAACCAGACCACGTCGGGACGAATGAGCCCCTCGCAGTCCGGGCAGCGGGCCGGCTCGCCGTCCTGAATGGCGGCGTCGACCGTCTCCGCCCCGACCGCCCCCTCACAGTCCATGCAGTAGTTGTCCGTGATGTTGCCGTGCAGCTCGACGACGGTGCTGCTTCCAGCGCGGTTGTGCAGGTCGTCCACGTTCTGGGTAACGACAGCCACCGACGGCACGTGCGTCTCCAACTCTGCCAGGGCGCGGTGGCCCGCGTTGGGCTCAGCCTCCTCCACCACCTGACGCCGGTGCCGGTACCAGCCCTGCACCAGTTCGGGGTTGTCGAGAAACGCCTCCACGTTTGCGAGCTCCTGCGGATCAAACTCCTCCCAGAGACCGCCGGGGTCGCGGAAGGTGGGAATGCCACTCTCGGCACTGATGCCCGCCCCCGTTAGCACGGCCACGTGTTCGGCCTGGGCAATTCGGTCAATGAGCGTGTCACTGAAGTCGGGCATCGGCGACGTAGATCGAACGGAGAAAAATTGCGTGGGGGAAAAGAATCCCCACCGAAAATGCGAGATGGCGGTTGGGCCTCGGATAAAGCGCCCCATGTGCCCCCCTACACGGAGGCAGGCGCATCGTCCGTCGCCTGCGCCTCGGCACGGCGTTGGGTCGCTTCGAGAATATCCAGGACCTCCCGTGCCTCCGCAAGGACGGACTGACTCTCTGTCGGTGGGGGCTGCGAATCGGCGAACTTGACGAGGTCGGCCTGCTCCAATACGGCCTGGAGGCGCTGGATGGTCTCTTCTCGCACCTCGGGCCGGTGCCGGAGCGCCGCCACAACCTCGGCGGTCGTCTGTTCCAGCGCCCGAATGCCGACGCGACGGGCCAAATAGACGCGAAGCGCCTCCGTGAGGTCCACGTAGAAGGCCTTGGCGGCCTCACGCCCGGACGGATGGCGTCGCTCTAGGCGCCGGAGTTGCACCGAGGCTGTCTCGTAGGCACTCTCCACCTCCTCGACATCGGAAGCGTCGGCCTCGCGGGACCGCCAGTGCCACCATCCGTAGGCGCCCCCACCGAGCAGGACCGCCGTGAAAAGGCCGAGCAGTCCCCACACCCAGGCTGGACGCGGAAAGTTCGCGAGTGCGGCTGGGGTGCGCAGCGCGTCCGCGTCGGGTCCCACCACCGACACGACCGGCACCGCGCGGGGCGTGGTGCCCACCACCGTCGTATCGGTTCCCGACGCGAGGCGAACGGGAAGAGCCGGAACGCGTGCCGAGTCGAGCGCAAAAGTGGTGACCTCGTAAGCCACGCTGTCGACCCGACGGGCCTCCGACGGACGACGCGTCTGGACTGCCTCCCGTCGAAACGCGTGCAGGTCACCGAAAAAGGCCGATCCGGCATCCGCCTGCGGGAAAATCGCCTCGCGATCCGCGTCGTGGGCGGCCACAAGGGTCAGGGTAAACCGTTCGCCGATTTTTACGCTGTCGGCCGACACGCGGACCTCGACACGGGAATCGGGCTGGGCATGTGTGGGCCAGCCACACGCGAGGAGCAGGCCCACGAGCAAAAGAAACCGGCCGCCACTCCACGTCCACCATCGCATCCGTCGCTGCATACATTCCGAGTCGGTCAACGGACGAGCGCGCCCCCACTAGCCCCGCCGGGCACGCCCCCGAAAAAATGCGATAAGTGGTTCCAGGTAATCGGCGTCGGTGCGGACGATGACGTGCCCGACCCCAGCCCGCCGAAGAATTTCTCGGGTGCGCTCTCGGCGGGCCCGCGCAGACGCCTCGATGGCTTCCCGTGCCGCCGGATCGCGAGTATCGACCGTCACCGTCTCCCCCGTCTCGGCGTCGGTCAGATCAACCAAGCCCACCGGCGGCAGTTCCTCTTCGCGGGGGTCCTGGAGCTCGATTCCGATGGTGTCGTGGCGCTGCCCCGCCGCCCGGAGCATCGAGTCGTAGCCAGCGTCGAAGAAGTCGCTCACCAGCACGAGGATCGACCGACGCTGTAGGATGCGAAGCACGCGTTGAAGCGCCCCGCCGATGTCCGTCCCGATCGATTCGGGCTCGGCTGTAAACAGCTCACGGATGCACCGCAGCACGTGCCGTCGCCCCGACCCCGGCCGCACAAACCGCTCCGTCTCGTCGGAAAACAGAAGCAAGCCCACCGTGTCGTTGTTCTGAATGGCACTGAAGGCAATCACCGCACAAATTTCCGCGGCCACCTCCCGCTTCAGCTTTCCCTGCGAGCCGAAATTCTCCGATCCGGACACGTCGACGCAGAGCATGACGGTCTGCTCCCGCTCCTCCTCGTAGACCTTCACGTAGGTGTCATCCATCCGGGCCGACACGTTCCAGTCAATGTTGCGGATGTCGTCGCCCACCTGATACGGTCGCACCTCCGCAAACTCGATCCCGCGCCCTTTGAAGGCCGACTGGTACTCGCCCTGAAAGACGCTCTCTACCACCCCGCGCGTGCGGACCTCCAGCCGGCGGATCTTTTCGAAGAGCTCGTCGGGGATCATGGCACACTCTGTGTCGGCGTCGGAATGGGAAGCCGCCCGGGAGGCGTTCGTCTGGGACAACCCCGAGCTGCGATCGAAACTCAGAAATAGCCCTTCGTGATCCCCCGAGAGGGACTGCCGCGGACGGGAGGGCACATCCGACGGCCCGTGGGGAAAGCCCAGTTAAGCGCCCTGTCGTTCGTACAGCTCCACCGTCCACAGAATCGTGCCCGTCCGGTAGAACCGCTCGAACCCCTCCTCCCGAATTGTCGCTTCGATCCCGTCGTGCACGTACATTCGGAAGTCCATGTCGCGCGCCCAGCAGTACACTCCCGCCATCCCACCAAGAATTTTGTTGTACCACCGCTCCTTCGGATAGGTGACGCCGTACCATCGCGACGCCTTTGCGGTGGAGGCCCGGACGAGCCGCTCCATGTGGGGATAACAGCAAAACACGCGGTCGAGGGTCACGAGGTCGGCCTCCGGAAGCTCGGGGGCGAGGTCTACGAAGTCTCCGTACTCGTACGAGGTTCGGTTCTCGACCCCTCGCCGCCGGGCTTCATTTTCCGCCACCTCCAGATACGGGGACGAGGCTTCCACCAATGTGGAGCTGGCGACTCCTTCCTCCAGGAGCTCCAGGGGAATCATCCCGATCCCTCCCCCCACGTCCAGCAGCGTCGTGTCCTCAAGATCCAACGTTTTGAGCCCGTCAATCAGAAGCCGGGTGCACCTGTTGGGCGGACCGCTCTTCCGGTACGATCGAAGCTCCCCTTTTGCCTTCTTCTCGTCGAATAGGTCCTGCGCGTCCTGACAGTGCTCGCAACAGTTCATGGCTGAATATCGAAATGGAAGAGCTCTTGTGCGAAGACGCGATGCTCGTTCCGCGCCGTTTCCCGTTCAACCGGCGTCCGGGCGAGCGACCGCGAGGGTATAGAGCCCGCCGAGCGCTGATTCCCGGGGCTCATCAACCTCCAGCCCGGCCTCGTCAAGAAGCGGATCCAACCGGCGCGTGAGGTCGGAGAAGAGAAACCGGGCCACCGGATTGAGCGCGCGCCGGAGCAGGGACGGCTCGGTCCCCTCTGGGATAAACTTATCGTAGATCGATACCCGACCGCCCCGAGCGAGGACGCGCTGCGTCTCCCGAACCACCGCCTCCGGATCCGGCACCACCGACAGAATGAGGTGGAGTAGCACGACGTCGAACGAGTCCTCTTCGAACGACAGGTCCTGGGCGTCCCCGATCCGTGCGCTAACGTCTATGCCAAGGGCGTCGGCCCGCTCCCGGGTGCGACGCACCATGGATGGGACCGCATCGACGGCCGTAATGGAGGCCTCGGGCGGAAGATGCGGCAGGTCGGAGCCGGGACCGGAGCCAAGGATCAGGATTCGGTCGTCTTCAGTGAGATCGAGTTGCTCGATGGCGCGCTTGCGGCCATGTTCGAGCGGCCGGGCGACCCAGTCGTAGATCGGCGCATAAAGCTGGTAGCGGGTTCGATTCCACCAGTGCGTCCAGTCGGTAGAAGCGGCCACGGTGCTTGGAGAATTAAAAGACATCGTCCTCTTGATAATCAATGAGCTTGACGTCGACAATGGCTGATTACCCAGTCGCGAGATCGACCTCCTCGGTCTTCGTTGCGGAGGGATGCGTGCCGAAGTCTGGATGCGTCTCCTGCATTCGGACCGCGACGTAAGCCCCCGAGACAAACATGGCGGCGGCGGTTCCAAAGAACGCTGCTTCAATCGAGAGAAGGTCGACGGTCAGGCCAATGAGAACGGCCCCGACCGCGTACCCCAGGTCGCGCCACAGGCGGTAGACGCCCAGGCCGGTCGACCGCCAGAGCGGATGCGCCGCGTCGCTCGCCACGGAAATCAGGTTCGGATAGTGGAGCGCCATTCCCACCCCCGAGAGGCCGGAGAAGAGAATCCAGAGGGTGTACCCTTCGACGAGAACCATGCCGAACACGCCCGCCCCGGCAAGCAGGAGTCCCGCCACGATGGGCGGCTTGCGCCCCACCTGATCCCCGAGGCGTCCCGTGTAGACTTGCAGAAAATAGGCCCCGCTGTGCACGCCGACGACGACCCCGATCTGGGCGGGATCTAGGCCCTGGGCCGCAAGAAACAAGGGAAAACCGATCCACACGAGCGTGTCGACGAAGTTCTCGACGTGGCCCGCCTGCGCGGCGGCGAAGAGGGTCGGATCCTCGTAGGTGGCGCGCCGGACGATCTCCCAGAACGGAAGGTCGGCGTCGTCACGTTCCGTCTTGCCCCCCGCCTCGGCTTGGGCGTACGGAAGCGTCTCTTTGATCCAAAAGAGTGCGATCAGTAGCGCGAGGACGACCACGCCCAGCAGGAAATAGAACGGCTCCGGGCGGAGGCTATACTGAGCCGCAATTACACCGGTGAGCCACGCGCCGATGGCCACACCGCCGTAGCCGAAGGCCTCGTCGATCCCCGCGGCCAGTCCTCGCTCGTTCGGCCCGGCCAGCTCGATCTTCGAGATCATGCTCATGCTCCACGCCACGCCCTGGTTGACGCCGAGGAGGACGTTGCCGACGGCGACCCATCCCCAGCTCGGAGCAAAAATCAGGAGGAAGGGAATCGGCACGGCCGAGAGCCAGCCGGCGATGAGGACGGGCTTCCGGCCATAGACATCGGCCCACTTGCCGGAGTAGAGGTTGAGAAGAGCCTTCACGAGACCGAAGCTCACGACGAACGAGCCGATCACGAACATCGACTCGACGCCGAAGGTCTCTTCCCCCATCAGCGGGACGACGGTGCGCTCGGTGCCCATCGTGAGCCCGACCGCGAAGACGGTGAGGATCTGGAGACCGAACTGTTTCCAGTTTTTCCGAATGCCTTGTGTGGGACTGCGCATTGAGGAGTGAAGGGCTGGGATGATGAGTCGCATTCAACATCGACAATCCAGGATTTCGGCGGTTACTCCAGCCGGTCGTCGGGATCGATTAGACGGACGAGCGATCGTCGGGCCGACGGAGAAAACCAAAGGGCAACGAGGGCCAGAATGAGAAGAGGCAACCACATGGCGGTAGAGGGTCGTATGAAGGAGTCGATTGAGATCGTTGAGGGTACGTGATGCGTGACTCGTGATGCGTGAATTACTGGCGTTATCGCGTTTACGCTTCACGTGTCACAATTCACGCACATCATCCCACGGCGCAGCGATTGCCGCCGGCTTCTAGACCCAAGAGATCGTCTTCTGGCGGCCACTCGCCGGTCGTATTGGCCGAAATGATCGTCTCGTGGTTCGGAGGGGTCTCTGGCACGTTCGCCGTCACGTGCTCTATGAACCACTCCTCCGACCCCCGCAGCGCCGCGACCTGTGTCTTGACGTCCCCCAGCGGCTTACCGACGACCTCGTCGTCGAACGGCACGGGCTCGGACACATGACCAGGCAGAACTGTGATCTCGTCCGGAAGCTGGGCCACTCGTTGAAGCGACTTGTAGAGCCGGTGGGCCTTGCGTCGTCCCTCCTCGGGATCGGCGTCCAGATCCGGACGCCCCACCCCGTTCAGAAACAGCGTGTCGCCCGTAAAGAGGGCGTCATCGCCGAGCCGATAAGACGTGCTTTCCGGCGTGTGTCCCGGAGTGTGGAGCACCGTAAGCGTAGCGTCGCCCACCGCGACAGTGTCTCCGTCGTGGAGAGACTGGTGGGCGTAGGCCACTCGCTCCTGCTCCGGAAGATAGAGCGTTGCTCCGGTCCGATCCGCAAGCCGTTGAGCCCGGGAAAGGTGGTCGGCGTGAACGTGCGTGTCAAGGACGCCGGTGATCGTCCAACCGTGTTCTTCGGCCGCGTCTACATAGACCTCAGGGGAGAGGGACGGATCGACCACGAGCGCCTCCGTTCCACTGCCGATGAGGTAGGAGAGACACCCCTTCCCCGTCCGCCGAAGCTGAACGACCTCGGCGTCGGGAAACCGCATCGTCGCGGCGTTCCAGGCAACGGACCAGGCCCGGAGTCCACCCGACAGGGAGTAGGCCTCCACGCCTCGCTTCCGAAGCTGACGCGTCGCTTCCCGACTCGTCTTGCCCGCTCCACAGATCGTGACGACGGGCGTGTCCTCCGGGATTTCAAGCTCCTCATAGACCTCCG
>CAYLMT010000053.1:0-12269 GCA_964384855.1 uncultured Salinivenus sp. | reverse complement strand
CCTCGACGACCACGATTCCCTTCACGCTCAACGTGATTGAGGACCTGGCCGTCACCCCGTATCCGACGATGGACGAGGTCCACCCGAACGAAGAGTTCGGGGTCGACTTCAACGTCGAAAGCCTCGATGATCTGGAGGTCTTCTCCTACGAGCTCACGATGGACTACAATCCTGACCGGATGCAGCTTCAGGAGGTTGTCACTGAGGGAACGCTCAGTGAAGGCCTGACGCTGAGTTCGGACATCGACAACGATGCGGGCTCGGTGACCATTGTGGCGGCCGACGACGGCCAGGACGCGTCGAGCGAACCGAGTATGCCGCTCTTCGACCTCACGGGTGAAGGCACGCTCGTGTCGGTGGACGCCCAGGGCGAACCGGACCTCGGCGACGTCACCCTGGACGTGACGAATATCGAATTCAACGAGGGCGAGCCGCCGTCGACGGCGAAGGACAGCACGATTTCCATCGTGCCTCTCTACGGTGACGCGAACCTGGACCTGAGCATCACGGCCCAGGATGCGATGGCGACGCTCGACAACGTGGTCGGCAAGACGAACTTCATCGACGCCCAGACCACGCAGGCCGAGGTGTCCGGGGACGGCGATGTGAGCGCCTTCGATGCGTCGCTCATCCTCCGCCGCACGGTTGGACTCATCGACTGCTTCCCCGTTGAGCCGGGTTGCGGGGACGCCCAGCCCGCGTTGGCTAGCAACTCGGAGGCTTCCTCCGAGACTGGGCGGCTCGGTGAGATCTTTGCCTGGGGCGAAGCCAGTCGTGTCGAGACATCGACCGCGGAGTCCAGCACCCAGTCGAGTGCAACGACCAGTAGTAGCGAAGGGACGACGCTCTCGCTACCGCTGAAGACGGACCAGGCCGTGTGGGATGCCTCCTACGGCAAGATCCGGGCGCTCGAGGTCTCGACGGAGATCGCTCCGGACAAGGTCGATGTGACAAGGATGAAGACGCATCTGCCGGATGACTGGCAGGCGGTCCATCACGTCTCCGACGATGGCACTCTTACGCTGTCGATGGCCGGCACCACGCCCCTGAATAAGGTCGGTAAGGTGGCGACCTTGACGCTCCAGCGGAAGGACGAGGATGCCACGCTCGAGCTTGGTGGCAACGTGACGATTAACGAAGGTGCCGGGCACGAGCTTGAGACGAAGTCCATCGTTTCGATTCCGGACGAGTTCGCCCTGGAGGGCACGTTCCCGAACCCCTTCCGGCAGTCGGCAACCATGAAGATGGACCTGCCGACGGACGCGAACGTGACCATCGAGGTGTACGACCTGCTCGGTCGGAAAGTGAAAACGGCCTACAACGGCGAGATGTCTGCCGGTGCGGGCCGGACGGTTCGCATCAGCGGGTCGGACCTTTCCTCGGGCACATACTTCTACCGTGCCCGGGTCGAGATGGACGATAACGCCCGGACGGAAAGCGGCAAGATGACTGTTGTCCGCTAACCGTGGACTGACATTGCACTTCGAGCCGTAAGGGGGTTTGAGGAGTTCCGTGCTCCTCAAACCCCCTCGGTTCGTTGGGCTTTCACCCTACCTTCCAACTCGGTAGTCCCCTTGTCTTATGTGCTATCCTTCTACGAGGCTTTTTCCCACATTTGTGGGGCTTCTGCTGTTGGTGACCGTTGCGACGTTTCCGGATTCTGCATTTGCCCAGCAGGACATAACCGTCACGGTTCCCGAAGTGGATCCGGACGTTGGGGAGACCGTCACCCTCAGCATTACTGCGGACCTTGGAGGCACCGAGGTCGACTCGTACACGAACATGGAGTTCAGCTTCGACAGTTCGGTGATAAATGTGGTTGATGTACGCGACGGCGAAGAGCTGAGCTTCGGGTCTCAGAACTTTGTAGAAAACGAGGACGAAGACCTACTTCGGGTCACGAATGCTGCAGATAATGCGGTGACGGGCAGCGGAGAGTTTCTTGAGATCGATGTTGAATTGACAGAGGACACCGGTACGCCGTTCGAACTGACACCGACCAACACGGAGGACGATGTGCCGGTCAGCGTCTTTGAGAAGGGGGAAACTAAGTTCGAAATCGATACCATCAATCAAGGGCGCGTCGGAAATCTGGACGTGGAAAATGCACGTCAACAAGGTCCCGGAAATACCGCGGCCGTCACCGGGACCGTTACGCGAGCGTTCGGAGAATATGTCCGATTTCAGGATGAGAGTGGTTCCACGGGTGCGAGTGGTCTCACGGTCGGTCCCGTTACTGGAGACTTCAAGCAAGACATCGGTGTTGATATCACGAAAGGCACCCGGCTGTACGTGCGGGGCACATTGTCGGAGTCCGATGGACTTCTACGGATAAGCGGCCAGGACCTGGAAGACTACAAGATTCAGGGCGACGGAACGCTCCCTACGGCCCAGGAGGTCTCGTTGAGTGAGCTCCAGACCAATGGTGAAGACTACGAGAGTGAGTTGTTGCAAGTTGACGGACTTTCGTTTCCGAGTGCGACGGGGACGTTCGACGCAAACACGACGTACGAGGTCGAAGATGAAACGGCCAGTCTTGATTATCGAGTCGGCGGAAGCGACCAGACGGACGTCATCGGGGAGTCGATCCCCCAAGGGACCTTTACCTACGAGGGGGTTCTTGGGGAATCTGGGAATGGCTATCAATTGGTTCCCATACGGCCGATGACGGCGTTGCCGGTTGAGCTAACTGGCTTTACTGCCGTGCGTAGTGGATCGTCCGTGGTCTTGACATGGCAGACCGCCAGCGAAACCAACAACGCGGGTTTTCGCGTCCAGCACGAGCAGTCATCGGGCTGGCGAGAGATTGGTTTCGTCCAAAGTAAGGCAACTGAGGGGACGACTGGAGAGGCTCAGTCCTACCGATTCACCGTTGACCGAAGGTTGGGGCCGGGCACGCACCGCTTTCGGCTCCAGCAGATAGACCTCGATGGGACGTCGGACCACAGCGAGCCCGTTCGGGTGAAGATTGGAATGGATGGGCCGTTGCACCTCAGCGCCCCCGCGCCAAACCCGGCCTCGGAGCGGGCGGTGCTCTCATTTGCGGTCCGGGAGGGGACGAAAGCGAAACTGGAGTTGTATAATGTCCTCGGGCAGCGAATACGGACGCTGTACGAGGGGACGCCGCCGGGAGAAGAGGGGAGAAGATTGACGTTGGAGACGAGAGACCTGCCAAGCGGTGTGTACGTGGTGCGGCTGCAGGCGGGGGGGCAGACGCGAACCGAGCGTCTCACCGTCGTCCGGTAGGAATGAGTGGCCAGTTCAGGGAAGGGCTACGTCTCCGGACTGAACGATTCGCTCGCTGAGGATTCGTCGAGGGGAGGCACGTCCGGGGCGTCGGGTTCGTCTTGAAGGCCTCGATGCCGGAGGTCCTGGCCTTCTACCATGAAGACGATGCTCTGGGCGATGTTTTTTGCGTGGTCGGAGATGCGCTCCAGCGATTTGCTCACCGTTAGAAGGTGAGCAATGACCTCGGACTGTTCATGTCCGTCTTCACACATCTCCACGAGGGTCGAGAAGGTTTCCTCGTGCAACCGGTTTACCTGTAAGTCTCTGGCGATCACCTTGCGCGCCTTCAGCCGGTCGTTTTCTAGGAACGCCATCTCGGCCTCCCGCAGCATCGTACGGGACATGTCGGCCATCTTGGGCAGTCGGGTGTTGGCGAGCAAGCCTGGGGCGTCGGCTAGGTGACGCGCGTTGTGGGATAGGTTGCGGCAGTGATCCCCGATGCGCTCGAAGTCGGTATTGATCTTCACGGCCATAATGAGCATGCGTAGGTCCACCGCCACGGGCGAGTGAAGGGCGAGGATGCGTTCACACTGCTCGTCGATGCGCAGCTCAAGGGCGTCGATGGCATCGTCCCCGGCCACGACCTCCTCCGCGAGGCCCACGTCGCCCTGGAGAAGGGCATTCATCGCGTTCGCGAACTGTTCGTCGACGCGGTTGGCCATGTCGGCGATGAGGCCGCGCAGAGACGCCAGTTCTTGGTCGAGGGATGAGCGATTGGGCATGGCCGAACGGGGAGAGAGCGGCACTGGAAGGCGAAAGGCGGCCGACGCTACCCGAAGCGTCCAGTCACGTACGCTTCCGTGCGGTCTTTTTCGGGGCGAGTGAAGAGCTGGTCGGTCGGATTCATCTCGATAAGCCGGCCCATGTAGAGGAAGGCCGTCTCATCACTGATGCGGGAGGCCTGCTGCATATTGTGAGTAACGATCACGATCGAGTAGTCCTTCTTGAGCTCCGTGATCGTTTCCTCGATTTTCGACGTGGCGATGGGGTCCAAGGCACTGGCCGGTTCGTCCATGAGCACCACGTCGGGCTGCACGGCGAGGGTTCGGGCAATGCAGAGCCGCTGTTGCTGACCACCACTCAGTTCGAGCGCGCTGCTATGCAATTGATCCTTCACCTCGTCCCACAGGGCGGCCTGACGCAGAGAACGCTCCACGAGTGCATCGAGGTCCCCGGTGTAGCCATTGATCTCGGCCCCCCAGGCCACGTTTTTATAGATCGTCTTGGGAAACGGGTTGGGTTTTTGGAACACCATTCCGACGCGTCGCCGCACCATCACCGGGTCGGTGTCCTCCGCGTAGATGTCCTGGCCGTCCACGAGAATGGTGCCCTCAAGGGTCGTGCCCTGGATGAGTTCGTTCATGCGGTTCAGGCACCGAAGAAGCGTGGACTTACCACAGCCGGAGGGGCCAATTAGGGCCGTCACCCGGTTGGGCTGAACGTCCATGCTGATGCCCTGCAGGGCGTGGTTGTCGTCGTACCAGAAGTGCAGGTCCTCAATCTGCAGCTTCGGCTGCACCGACGGGGCGGAGGACTCGGACGACGGCTCTTCGTCGCGATACGCCTCAGAACTGTCAGGACGACCGTTGGGTGTCGGCACGTCGGCAGACGCTGGCGAAGCGGGCGCATCGTCGGTGGACTCGTCGGAAGGCATGGTGGGCACAATCGGTCGTGCGAGCAAAGTGGGGGCGTGACGGTAGGGTTACGAGCCGGCACGGCGCTCTTCGAAGTAGTTGCGGAGCAGGATGGCCGTCAGGTTCATCGTGAACAGGAGAATCATGAGCACCACAATGGCGGCGGCCGCGAGGCCCTCAAATTCGGATTGAGGACGGGCCGTCCAGTTGTAGATCTGAATCGGAAGCGCCGTAAACTGATCCAAAGCCCCCTGGGGCAAGAACGGGACGAAGGTGAGCGCGCCGATTAGAATGAGCGGTGCGGTCTCCCCAATGGCTCGGCTAAGTGCGAGGATCACGCCGGTAAAGATGCCGGGGGCCGCCATTGGCAGTACATGGCTATAGATCACCTGCCACCGCGTGGCGCCAAGGGCGTAGGCACTTTCACGGATGCCACTCGGGACGCTTCGGAGGGCCTCCTGTGTGCTAATGATAATGATGGGCAGGATGAGTAGGCTGAGCGTTAGGGCTCCAGCCAGTAGACTTTGGCCCAGCGCCGCGAAGCGCACGAAGAGGGCCAGTCCCAGGATGCCGTACACCACAGAGGGGACGCCGGCGAGGTTGGCAATGTTGATCTGAATTAATCGCAGAAACCAACCGTCCTGCGCATATTCTTCGAGGTAGACGGCGGAGGCTACGCCCAGCGGCACCGAGATGAGGGCAGTGAGACCCATCAACCACAGCGAGCCAAACAGGGCAGACTTAATGCCGGCCTCTCCCGGGGTACGGGACGGAAAGCTACTGATGAACTGGCTGTCGAGCCAGGGCATCCCCGAGAGGACGACGTCTACCAGAAGCGTCACGAGCACAACCACCCCGAAGATCGTGGCCAGGAAGAGAATGCCGGCCAAGATCATCCCAACGCGCTTGCGACGCGAGCGGCGGGTCTGAAAAGATCCGTTTGCGGAAGGCTCCATCGAGATGAGCGGTGCGGATGTTCGGGTGTTCGAACGGGCAGTGGTGAGAGTATGCGAGCGGGCGACGGGCGTCTCGGATGCAGGCGATCAGTACTTCTCCTGGTATCGGAGGGTGATGCGGTTGGCAAAGATATTCATCGCCAGGGTCATGAGGAAGAGCACAAGTCCGACGGCGAAGATGCTCTGGTACACGATCGTTCCCTGGGGAGTGTCTCCCTTACTTACCTGCACGATGAAGGCCGTCATGGTTTGGATGGACTGTGTGGGATCGAGGGTCGCCTTTGGGGTCGCTCCCGCCGCCAGGGTCACGATCATCGTCTCCCCGATGGCCCGACTCACCGCCAGAATGAAGCTCGCCATGATGCCGCTGAACGCGGCGGGCACGTTCACGCGGACCACCGCTTCGTATTTCGTAGCCCCGAGAGCGTAAGCTGCCTGCGAGAGGCTGTCGGGAACGGCCTGCAGGGCATCCTCGCTGAGGGAGGCCACCATCGGAATGATCATGATGCCGACGACGATTCCTGCGCTGAGCGCGTTATAGACCCCGAGTCCTGGAATGAACGTCTGCAGGAGAGGGGTGACGAAGGTGAGGGCAAAGTATCCGTAGACGACGGTCGGCACGCCGGCCAGCAGCTCCAGGCTCGGCTTCAGGATCTTTCGGATCCACTTGGGGGCGTATTCCGAGATGAAGATGGCACTGGCCAGACCCACTGGGAGGGCCACCACCGCCGAAATTACGGTCACGAGCAGCGTACCTGCCAGCAGGGCCCAGATGCCAAAGTGCTTCTCCGAAAACTGTGGCGTCCACTGCGTGTCTCCGAAGAACTCAGCTAAGGCCACCGTCTGAAAAAATGGGATCGACTCGATCACTAGGACGGCCGCGATCCCGAGCGTCGTGAGGACGCTGATGAGGGCACACGCCCCGAGTGCGTACTCGATGAGCTTTTCCTTCGGGCTGTCGTAGACCTGCTGACGAAGGTCCTGGGCCGCACGCTCGGCGATTTCGGTGTCGTCGTTCGGTGTCGTCGGGGGGGGGGAGGTGGACGTGCTCATAGAAGGGAAGCCTGTTCAAGACGCTCGCGAGCAGGCGATAACTCACTCGGCGGCCGTCGTGTCGGAAGACGTCGTGTCTTCGATTGCCTTCCGGAGCATTTCTTCCACCTGCGTGCCGGTCGCGTCCACGCCCTCAGCTCCGAAGACCGTTCCGGTCGTTCGGTTTTGGAAGCGCTGGAGGGCCAGGTCGTACGCGTCGTCGGGCATCGCCACGTAGCCCACGTCGGAGGCCAGTTCACCGGCGTTCTGGAGGTAGAACGTGACGAAGTCCTCGACAGTGGGCGTGATTTTCGCAGGATTGACGTAAATGAAGAGGGGGCGCGAGAGCGGGCGGTAGCGGCCGTCCTTTACGGTTTCCGCGCTCGGGGAAATACAAGGCGCTCCACTGTTCCGTTCGTCCGGATCGATGCTGAGGGCTTTCAGCTCACTTGCATTGTTCTCGTAGTAGGCCAGTCCGAAGTACCCGAGCGCCGTTTCCGTTCCCGTGATGCCCTGCACGAGCACGTTGTCGTCCTCGCTTGCCGTGAAGTCGGAGCGGCTGGCCTCCGCCTCGCCGACAATCGCCTCGGTGAAATAATCGTAGGTACCGCTGGCAGTGCCGGGGGCGTAGAGGTCAATATTGCGATCCGGGAACGCGTCGCGAATATCACTCCACTGTTCAACGTCGCTATTCGGTCTCCAAATTCGTTGGAGTTCGCCGGCAGTCAAGCAGTCGACCCAGTCGTTTTCGGGATGAACCACCACGGCCAACCCGTCGTAGGCAACCGGAATTTCGATGAACTCGATCCCGTTCGCCTCCGCCTTTTCAATTTCATTTGGGGCGATGGGGCGAGAGGCGTTGTTGATGGCCGTCCCTCCACGCAGGAATTTCGAAAATCCGCCTCCGGTACCGCTCACGCCCACGTTCACCCGAGCGCCCTGATTTGCTTCCATAAATTCCTCGGCGACGGCCTCCGTGAGCGGAAAGACCGTGCTGGAGCCGTCGATACTTACCGAGTCAACCGACGAGCCACCGCAGCCGACGAGCCCGACCGCCACCACGACGAGCCCGACGAGGGCCGACAGGGGCAGTGAGGAACCACGCGAGAGTAAGGACCGCAACCTAAGCATTGTAGAGTGGGAGCAGTGGAGAGAATCGCGGCGGTGAACACGCTGCATCAATCATAACGCTCAATCGGGTCAAGAGAAAGTCCTCTCGTCCTGCTAGGCCCCTATTCTTTCATCCGGTACCCGACGCCCTTAACGGTTTCGATGTATTCGCTGCCGATTTTCTCGCGGATCTTGCGGATGTGTACGTCCACGGTCCGGTCGACGACGTAGACGTCACGCCCCCACACTTCGTCGAGGATTTCCTGGCGGGAGAAGACGCGGCCGGGGTGCGAGGCCAAAAAGTAGAGCAGCTCGAATTCCTTTCGGGGAAAGCGCATCTCCGTCTCGCCCTCCCCATTCTCCTGGTAGACGAGGTACCGGTCGCGATCCACCCGCAGGTTGTGTACCTCAATTTGATCGGGAGGATCCTCGTAGCGGTGGGCGCTGCGGAGTAGGGCCTTAGTCTGACTCACGATGACGGACACGGACACCGGCTTGCCAAGGTAGATGTCGGCGCCTACGTCGAGGCCCTGCACCTTGTCTTCCTCCTCGTTTCGAGCGGTGAGCATCATGATTGGGATGGTGCGGAGGTGCGCGTCTTTGCGCAACTTTTCGCACACCTCGATGCCATCCATTTTGGGCATCATGATGTCGAGGATGATGAGGTCCGGCTCGTGCTCGCGTGCCTGTTCGAGGGCCTCCACTCCGTCGCGGGCGAGCACAACGTCGAAGCCCTCCTGCTCCAGATTGTACTCCACGAGGCTAAGCAGGTCCTCCTCGTCGTCGACGACGAGAATGGTCGACTCCTTCGTTCCGAGCTGCTGTTCCGTCACAGTGTGCGAAGCCAATCATCCCGAAGAGCGTAGATCGTTCAGTCCAACCTTCAGATCCGCAGTGCTGTTGTTACTGAACTATTATCATCCGCCCCCAGTGCCTCCCTTTGTCGCTTTTTTGCAGGGGAGGAGGCCCTTGGCGCGGTGTAGACGATCCCTGTCCCCAATGAAAAAACGCCATCCTCCGAGCGTGCGACGCTCAGGGATGGCGTTTCGGAAGGGGACCGGTCGGCCGGAAACCGTGGTTCGGACCTGAGGAAAATTCGGCTCCGGCTCCGATTTTGGAGGGTCCTATTGCAATTGCGTTCGGGCGGCGACGCGCGGACCCTCCGACGCCACGATCACGGTTTCTGCAATGCTCCTCACGCGATCCGAGTCGAGGTTGTGGATCAGCCTGCGGAGGCCCCCAATGGCGGAGTCACTCCCAATGGAGGAAAGGGCCGAGATGGCCATAATCCGAAGGCCTTCGGAGTTGCTCGTGGCGACCAGGCCGTGCAAGGGCGTCACCAGGAGATCAAAGAACTCCTCGTCGTATTGTCCGGTGTGGGCATACGTCCCGATCAGGCGAACCGCACGCTCCTGCTTCTCTATCGAGTCGGAGTTGAGCAATTGCATTAGCCGGGCCCGTTCGAGGGCTCGTTCCTTCAGGGGGGGCGTCGTGTCCGTCGTATCGGTGGGCACGGCGGCGGCACTCATCGGGAGCAGTGCGACGGCCAGTGCAAAAAGCGCGAGTGTGTGGCGAAGTCGTCGGGTCATGGTCGCGGCGTGGATTGTGAGTGGAATGCGAACGAGTGGGCATGCACCCTGACGGATCCGGCCAATGTCGCGAGCCCGATCCGCAGAGGCGTCCAGGAGGTCCGGTCGTTTGGACCGAGCAGTCCTGAGTCCAACCGTCGATGCAAGGGCCGCTACGAGGCGACTCCCGAAAAGTGGCAGGATTTGACCATGAAAATATGCATTTCCCGTGTACGGAATTTGAAGTAAGCGATTCCAATTTGCTGAAAACGCTTTTGCTCACAATCCCTTCAAACGTCGCTCAGCCCCTTTTTTCGAAAAGAAGCGCTTCCAGAGTGAAAGAAATAATGTGTACTATTTCTGGTGGAAGCGCTTTGTATCTGCATGGGTGAACCTGGATGGAGAGGAGGCGTGTAGCCCCTCGGTGAATTCCGGAAGTGCAGGCGTCGGGCCCGTGGGGGAATGAATCTATCGGCGATGGGGCGCGTGGGGAAAGGCGGTTTCGTGGTTGAGTCGAACGTGTGCATGGGTCGGTGCACTTGGTCGTTACGAGTCCCTACGATCGCGACATACTGGACCTGGCGGTGCCGGCCCTCGCAGGGCTCGCCGCCGGGCCGCTCGTCTCACTGGTCGATACTGCGTTCGTGGGGCAGCTGGGCAGAGTGCCCCTAGGGGCACTCGGGGTAAACACGTCGATCTTTTCGATGACGTTCGTCATCTTCAATTTTCTCGCGTATGGCACCACGCCGCGTGTGGGACGGGCCGTGGGCAATGACGATCGAGAAGAAGCGGGACGAGTGGTGGTACGGGCCCTCGTGCTTGCAATAGGGGCGGGCGTCGTGGCCCTCGTTGTTCTTCAGGCCCTGGCCCGGCCCATCTTGCTCCTCATGGGGGCAAGCGACGAATTGATGGCGCCGGCTCTGTCCTACCTGCGCATTCGTGCCCTGGCCGGTCCTGCGGTGCTCCTCATTACGGCCAGCCACGGGGCCTTTCGGGGGTATCAGGATACCCGGACGCCGATGGTGGTCACTCTCGGATTCAATGTCGTCAACGGAGGGCTCGACCCACTTCTCATCTTCGTCTTCGACTGGGGCCTGGCGGGAGCCGCGGCGGCGACGGCCATCGGTCAGTGGGTGGGTGCGCTCACCTTTCTCTATCTGCTTCTGCACGCACGGCGGGATGAGCTCAACATTGTCCTGCGATGGCCAGCCCTCCACACGCTCGTGCCATTCCTGAAGGTGGGGCGCGACCTGTTTCTCCGGACGGCCTCGCTCGTGGGCACCATGACGTTGGCGACGGCCATGGCAGCCCGCGTGGGGGTGACGGCCGTAGCGGCGCACCAGGTGGCGGCACAACTCTGGACCTTTCTCGCCCTCTTGGTCGATGCGATGGCCGTGGCGGCGCAGGCCCTCGTGTCGAAGCACCTCGGGGCAGACGATCCAGAGGCAGCCTGGGAGGTGTCCGATCGACTGGTGCAGTGGGGGTTGGCCGTGGGCGTGGGGCTCGGCCTCGGCTTTTGGGCCCTGCGGCCCGTCCTGCCGGGCTTCTTTACCGACGACCCCGACACGGTCGCGGCGCTTCTCGACGTTTATCTCTTCGTGGTGGTGCTCCAGCCCCTGAACGGCCTCGTCTTCGTGGGGGATGGCATCTACATGGGGGCGGAGGCATTTCCGTATCTCGCCAAGGCGATGATTGGGACGGCGCTGGCGGCGGCCGTCGTGCTGCTGTTGGTGAACCCGATGGGCTGGGGCCTCGTCGGGGTGTGGTGGGGAATTACGACGCTCATGGTGGGCCGACTCGTCACGCTGGCGGGGCCGTACGTGCGGGGCACCCTCTTCGCATTCCGGGACGGGTAGGTGCGGCTTCAGACCTAAAAAGGGGACGACACGGGAGCGGTGTACGTAAGGCTGGCGGTGACCACGTCGTGGCGCAAAGTAGAGGGGGAGGAAGCCAATGGAAAGATGTCTGCGTTCGTCGAAGGGCCCAAGGCATTCTCGGGGCCGGAAAAGACGGAGCGGAGGCCCGGGTTGTACCGAAGATCGATGCTCAGGCGGCTGGTTGCGCCGACCCGGTATCCTAATCCTGCTCCGAAGACAAGCCCCACGTCCCAACGTCGGAGATGGTTGTTGGCCATGAGGTCGATGTGGTCCTCGAACGTGCCCTCCGCGGAGCGTGCATCGCGCCGGACGGTGCCGCCGAGGGCTAGGTCTACGGAAAGCCCCGCGACGGCGTGGGCGGATAGGCGGCCTCGAATCGGCAGAGTACGTCGCCCCAATATCAGGCCCTGCACGTAGGAGAGGCGGTACCGCTCAACGGAGTAGCGCTCGGACACAGGTTGGGAAAAGTGGCCGCCCTTTTGGATGTAGAGCAGCTCTGGCTGGAGTGAAAGGTTGTCGGTAAGGGGGAGGACCAGGAACGCTCCGGAATGCAGGTCGAGGCGCGGATTTGCGTTGATTGTGCCTTGGCCTCCGGTAAAGGGACTGGCGCCGTCGCTCAGAAATCCAAACGTGGGCCCCGCGCGAAGGCCCATCCGCGCGTCCTGCGCTGATGCCCGGGGGGGCACGCTTCCTAAGACGACGAGGCACGCGCCAATGAGGAGGGAGGCAAAGAGCGCCCGGATAGAGGAGCGAAACGGAAGGAGGGGAGGCATCCGCTGTGGGGACGGAATGAAACGATCAGTA
>CAYLMT010000052.1:0-12272 GCA_964384855.1 uncultured Salinivenus sp. | reverse complement strand
CGACTACAGCGCAATCACGTCCTCGATGTCAGAAGCTCGTTCGTAGATCTCAACGACCTCCTCACTCGACGACATCCGGAGGTGAGCCGTCACGCTCTTGTAGTTTCCCTTACTGGACTCCCGAACCCGAACCGGGTGATCGTCGAACACGGCCTTCAGCTCGTCCAGCCGCGCCGCTGGGGCGATAAACTTAAAGGTATACTGCGTCGGCCAGTCGTTCTGGTCGTCGAGCAATTCCTCAAAGCGGTCCCACCACGCGTCATCATTCTCGGCGTCGGGTCGGTTGATGAACTGCATCGGGCACAGCGGACTTGGAGGGAATGGTTCACTTTCTGTACGCGAGGCGAGGGCCGTCGTTCGGGGCGGAGGAGTATTTCGTTCATGTAAAATTGGTCGAAAGGCGATGGTCCCGCTTTTGATTTTGGCGCAACCCGTGCTAGATTGACACCAGCAATTATTGCTCTCTCTAGAAAGAGTCGAGGTGATCATGTCTATGTCTCCGTCAAGGTACCGCGCCGTGCGGCGATGGGTGGGAGGGCTAGTGGTCCTGGCATTGCTCGCATTGGGCGTTGCGACGCCAGGGCAGGCACAGCCCGAGGTCCTCTCCGAGTTTGAAGAAAAGACCACGACCTTCACGCTCGACAACGGACTCACGGTGGTCGTTGTGGAGCGCCACGACGCCCCGGTGGCGTCCTTTGCCACGTACGCGGACGTGGGATCGGTGAATGAGCCGGAGGGCAAGACCGGGATCGCCCACATGTTTGAACACATGGCGTTCAAGGGCACGACCACGATCGGCACGACCAATATCGAGGCGGAGATGGAGGCCCTGCAGCGTCAAGAAGAGATTTATTTGCAGCTTCGCCGTGAGCGGGCCAAGGGGCCGCAGGCCGACTCCGCCCGCATCGCGGAGCTGGAGAAGAAGTTCAAGGACGCCCAAACGGAGGCCGAGTCCTACATCGAGGACGGCGAATTCGAGAACATTCTGGAGCGAAATGGGGTGAGTGACCTGAACGCGGGCACGTCGGCCGACGCCACCATCTATCGCTACAGCCTTCCGGCCAACAAGACGGAGCTCTTCTTCGCGCTGGAGGCCGATCGGTTTATGAATCCGGTGCTCCGCGAATTCTACACCGAGCGTGACGTGGTCATGGAGGAGCGTCGGCAGCGTACAGAGTCGAGCCCAACGGGCCGCCTCGTCGAGGAATTCCTGACGACGGCGTTCAAGGCGCACCCTTACGGCAACCCCACGATTGGGCACATGTCGGACCTTCAAACCCTCACCCGAACCGACGCGAAGCAGTTCTTTGACAAGTACTACAACGCCAGCAACCTGACCGTAGGAGTCGCCGGCGACGTCGACCCGGACCGGGTGCGCCAGCTGGCCGAGAAGTACCTCGGGCGGTTGCCGGAAGGGCAGGAGCCGCTCCCGGTCATGACGGAGGAGCCGGAGCAACTGGGGGAACGCCGCGTCGTGATTCGCGAGCAAAGCCAGCCGGCCCTCCTCGTGGGGTACCACCGTGGAAGCATGCACAGCCCCGACGATCCGGCTTACGACATCCTGGCGGACGTGCTGACGGGCGGCCGCACCAGCCGTCTCCACGAGCGGCTCGTGGAGCAGGAGCAGATGCTTCAGGTGCAGGCCATTTCCAGCTTCCCAGGGGACAAGCACGAAAGCCTCTTTGGCATCTTCGGATTCCCCAGTCGGGGCGTCTCGGCGGACAGCGTTGAGCACCTCGTCTACGACGAACTAGAGGACATTAAGGAGAACGGAATCACGCAGGAGGAGCTGGAGCGCGCCAAGACCCGAGCGCGTGACGATCTCATCGGTCAGCTCGATAACAACCTCGGACTGGCCCTTCAGTTTGCCGAGGCAGAAGCGTTGAGCGGAAACTGGCGGGCCGTCTTTCGGGAGCTCGACGAGATTCAGTCCGTGACCACCGACCAGGTTCAGCGAGTGGCTCAAGAAACCTTTACTCGCAGTAATCGCACGGTCGCCATGATCAAGACCACCGAGGGCGATCGTGCGCCGACGGCCTCTGCCAACTAAGTTTTCCACGCGACGGCCGTATCTCTTCCCGACTACAACGTCTTCCCTGAATCGATCATCTTTCGCCCGTGATGATTCGCTCACTTGTCCGTCGTGCTTTCCCGACGTTTTTGCTTGGAGTTTTGCTCCTAGGAGTCGGGGTCTCGTCCGCCGTTGCGCAGCAGGCAGGAGACGAGATCCGCACCGTCGACTACGACGTCGAAAACCTCACCTATCCGGAACTTCGCAACTTTGAGGGGCCGGAGCCTGAGCGCGTCGAGTTCGAGAATGGATTGACCGTGTTTCTATTGGAAGATCCAGAGTTGCCGCAGGTCAACGCCACGGCCCGGGTTAATGCGGGATCGGTGTACGAGCCCACTGAGAAGCTGGGCCTCGCCTCCGTGACCGGGCAGGTCATGCGAACGGGCGGCACGGCGTCGATGTCTCCGGACAGTGTAAACGTGGTACTCGAAAACCGTGGGGCGACCGTCGAGACGAGCATCGGGGAAACGTCCGGCTCGGCCTACATGTCCACCCTCAGTGACAACGTGGACACCGTGCTCCCGGTCTTCGCCGAGGTGCTACGTGCGCCGGCCTTCGCGGAAGAGAAGGTGCAGCAGGCGAAGAGCCAGCAGAAATCGGCCATTTCCCGCCGCAACGACAATGCTCGCCAGATTGCCTCCCGGGAGTTCGACAAGATTCTGTACGGGGAGGACAGTCCGTACGCCCGCACGGCGGAATACTACACTGTCGACCGGATCGAGCGCCAGGACCTGATCAACTTCCACGACCGCTACGTCCATCCGGAGAACGTCATCCTCAGTGTATGGGGAGACTTTGACGCCGAAGCAATGGAGGAACGGCTCCGCGAGCAATTTGCCGACTGGTCGGTTCCGGAGGACGCCGAGACACCCATTCCACCGGCCTCGGACGGGGAGCGGGAGTACTCGGTCAATTTCGTGCAGAAGAGCGACGTGAACCAGAGTACCATTTACATGGGGCATCCGGGTGAAATTACGCGCCGCAGCGACGACTACGCACCAGTGACGATCATGAACGAGGTCCTCAGCGGCGGCTTCTCGGGACGCCTCTTCCAACAGGTGCGCAAGGAGAAGGGACTCGCCTACTCAGTCTTCGGCAACTACTCAACGGGCTACGAGCGCCCCGGTCGATTCTTCGCGGGCGTCTTCTCGAAGAGCCCCAGCACCGTAGAGGCCACGCAGGCCGTCATGACGGAGGTGGAACGGATGAAGCAGGACCCTCCCACGCAGGAAGAGCTCTCGCTGGCGAAGGACAGTTACCTGAACTCGTTCGTGTTCAATTTTGACACCGAGCGAGAAATTTTAGGCCGGCGCATGACGTACGAGCACTATGATTATCCGTCGGACTTTCTGCAACAGACGAAGACGGCAATCGAGAACGTGACGGCCGAGGACGTGGTGTCGGTCGCGAAGCAGTATCTCTACCCCGACGAGTCCCACATCTTAATTGTCGGGAAGCGCGAAGATTTCAGTCAGGAGCTGTCGACCCTGACGCAGGATGGGTCAGTGAACGAGATTGACATTTCGATCCCGCGCGAGCCCCCGAGTGAAGGGCAGGGTGCGCCGACGGCCGCCGAGAAAAAGGCTCAGGCGGCGGGGCAAAAGCTCATGGCGGGGGCGAAGGAAGCTCTAGGTGGCGCGGCATTCGACGAAATCGAGAGCATGCGGGTCGTGACCAAGCAGCAAGGGCAAGAAAGCACGCTCATCGTAAAGCTGCCCAACAAGATGAGGGTGGAGCGCGGCGGCCTTACGATCGCCAGTGATGGCCAGACGGTCACCATGCAGAAAGGCGGGCAAACCCGCACCCTGCCATCGTCGATGCAGGGTCGAATTACCGGTCAGCTTTGGCGGAGCGTGCCCTACCTCCTGGCCAACCTCGACCACGAGGATCTGTCGGTGGAGGCTGAAGGGGATACCACAATCAGCGGAACGACCTACCACGCCGTTCGGGTCTCGCCCCCATCCGGCTCCCCCTACACGCTGCACCTAAACACGGAGACCATGCGCCCGGAGCGGCTGTCGTTCGAGCAGACCAACCCCCGGAGCGGAGCGACTGTTGAGGTTACGCAGACGTTTACAGACTACCGCGAGGTGGGCGGTGTCCGGGTCCCGTTCGCGACGGAAACGGTTCAGTCAACTGCACAGGGCGATCAGACCCTCTCGGCGACCATTCAAAGCCTCGAAGTGAACGTCGATCCGGCCGATGAACTCTTCACGCTCGGGGATTCCTCGTCTGAGTGATTGGAACGGGAGGCCCGGTCAAGGGGATGAACGCCTGCCCTGTGCTCACCGTTGTCGTTTCCCGCACTCCTTTACACAGGCGCGTCTGCAGGCATGTCCCTTCCCGACCGTGTTGAGCTCTGCGACGTGGGGCCCCGCGACGGCTTCCAGTTCGAGGATCAGTTCATTCCGACGGACCGAAAGGTCGAGACCATTACGGCCCTGGCCGACGCGGGCCTGCCCCGCATCCAGGTAACGTCGTTCGTGCACCCGAAGTGGGTGCCGCAGATGAAGGACGCGGAAGAGGTCTGCAGGCGCCTCCCCGACCGCCAGGGTGTGACGTACACGGGACTTGCGCTCAACCGAAAGGGATTGGAGCGTGCCCGGGCCGCGGGCCTGTCGCAGGTGGACCTCTCGATCGCCACACACGACCAGCACAGTCGTGACAACGCGAACCGGACGGTGGAGGAGGCTGTGGTGCAGGCAGAGGAGATGGTCGAGTACGCCCATGAGCATGGGCTGCAGGTGCAGATGGGCTTTCAAACAGTATTCGGGTACCAGGCTCCGGGCGACACGCCACTCGACCAGGTCGTAGAAATGAGTCGTCATTTTGCCGACCTGGACCTTGAATCTTTATCCCTGGCCGATTCGACGGGTCTCGCGAATCCTCGGATGATAAAAGAGCGAGTCCGAGCCGTTCAGGAGGTCATTGGCGACACGCCCCTCGTCCTGCATCTCCATGACACCCGCGGCCTCGGCCTCGCCAACGTCTATGCGGCGCTGCAGTGCGGCGTGAATCGGTTCGACACGTCGCTCGCAGGCATGGGGGGGTGTCCGTTTATCGACGGTGCCACCGGCAATATCGCTACGGAGGACACGGCCTACTTGCTCAGCGGACTCGGGATTGAAACGGGGGTCGACCGGGACGCCGTGGGAGAGGCGTCCGCTCGCATCGAGTCGTTCTTAGACAAGGAGTTTCCGGGGAAGCTGCATCGACTCATGCAGCGGACGGAGGCGGCGGAGGCCAATAATCCATCTGTATAGATAGAGGGGGGTAAATAACTGACCTCCAATCATTTGGGAGGTATTAGGTTACCTGAAGCTCGGCCTCGGGAGATGCCTCGAGAGACGGGGTGCCGTCCTGGCGCAGCGGCACTTCCGTGGCGATCGCGCCTTGCATGCCGTCTCCTTCCGGAATCCAGCGGTGAAGTTCGAGCCGACCGTCCCGGTGTTCCACCAGGGCCGTGCAGCTCTCCACCCAGTCGCCGGTGTTGACGTACTGGGTGCCCTCGATGGTCCGCATCCGCGGGCGGTGAATGTGGCCGCAAATGATTCCGTCAAACGCCTCCTTTTTCGCTTCGTGCGCGGCGGTTTCTTCAAAGTCCTCTATGAATTGCCGCACCCGGTGGGTCGTTTCCTTCAGGTAATTCGCGAGTGACCAGTAGGGCAGGTTGAGGAGCCGTCGCCCGCGGTTGAGCCAACGGTCGGCCGTAAGGACGCCGGCGTACGCCCACCCCCCAAGAAACTCCAGCCACTTGGAGTGGCGCACCACCCCCTCGAACTCGTCGCCGTGCACGATCAGAAACCGGCGCCCGTCCGCCGTGGTGTGTTGGGTCTTGCGCTGAATGGTAATGCCGCCGAGCTGGAGACCCGGAAAATCGCGCGCCACCTCGTCGTGATTGCCGGGGATGTAGGTGACGTTTGTTCCCTCGGCCTCCTGCAGGAGGCCCCGGATGAGTTCATTGTGGGAAGAGGGCCAGTACCAGGAGCGCTTCAAGGCCCACCCGTCGATGATGTCGCCGACGAGGTAGTACTGATCGGCGTCGTGGTGACGAAGGAAGTCGAGCAGAAACGAGGCTTTGGCCCGCGACGTGCCCAGGTGCACGTCGGAGATCCAAATCGCTCGGTACTGCGTGGGGGAGGCCATGGAGACGCAGAGGAGAGAAAGGAACGGCACGCCCTCAAAAAACAGGGAGCCACGGAGGGAGTTGCACGACCGGTTCACGGATGCCCACAGAGAAAACCCGCGTCGCCCGTCCAGGAGGCTCAAGGGGCTCTTTCCTCAGTTGGTGTCCAGTAGAGCCGATCGGCCTCGTAGCACCGACTGATCCCATCTGCGTTGTTGAAGCTCGACGACGTACGGGAAGCCATCGGCCACGGCGAGGTACCGTTCGGCATTGGGGACGGGACGGAGACGAATCGATCGCTGAGAACCGTCCGTCAACTGGAGGCGCACTTCATACTGCGCTTCCCCAAAGGTGTCGGGCGAGGTCGTCTCCGCAAAGCCGTCGGCCTGGGGCGAGGACAGAATTCGCAGCATCGACGAGACCTCACTCTGGGACAGGGTGTCGCCCGCAGACACCCACGCGTCCGAGGTCGTAGACGTATCGCTCGACGCCACTCGTTGGATTGTGAATGAACTGTCGGCCGGGTAGCGGAGACCGATTTGCTGGATGTTCGAACGGGCAACGCCCCAAATTTTCTTGTTGCGCCAGTCGTCCACGCTCCGGGATGTCACCGAGCGGAGCGGCTGCTCGATGGAGTAGACATCCGGGCGGTCGGGGGCACGGACGTAGGTGATGGGCGTACCCCGACGCCGCCGTCGTTGTAGCGGATTTTGGGACTGAGCACCGGACTGTGGGCGCCGAAATCGGGTGCGTCCCACGATCAACTGGCCTAGGGGCTCGTCCTCGGCACCGAGCATCGTGATGGTCGTACCAGTCGAGTCGACGCCGTATTGGGGATGCTTGTCTGGCTGGCGGGTGGCTACGGCCCCGACCTCCAGGGTGGGCAAGGTATTGAGTACCTGGCGGACAGCTTGCGAACTGGCCGGATAGGTGACGGAGGTGTCGGATGGGGTCACGGACCACCCGTCGCTCGTTCGCTCCAAACGAACCGACGGTCCGTCCGGGCGCTCGATGCGGACGGCCTGTACGGCGCTCGTGTCTACGGCGAACAGTTCCGTCTGGAAGGCCGCGCTCGAGGTGGTGCTCCAGCTCCAAGTGGTGGCAAGGGCAAGAACGAGCGTGCCGGCAAAGAGGAGGGCCAGGGTCTTGGTTGCGTTCGTCATGCCGAGATCGACGGTCCAGTGGCAGGTCGCGAGTATGACAACGAGTGTACGAGGACGTTAGGCCTGAAGGCCGCGCTCTTTCCAGCGCCGACGCCGGGCCCGATTTCGACGGTACCGCACCAGCCCGTACCCAACGACGAGCAGGATGGGGAGCAGTACGTTCGTGTACTTCAGGATCGTCTGCGTCGTGGGAGTCAGTTGCATGAGCGGGCGGCTGGTAACCCGCTGCGTTCGAAGCGAGAGGAGGCCAGTGTCGCCCGCGAGGTAGTCGACGCTATTGGCCACGAGGTTGATGTTGCCCTCAGGCAGACGTTGCTGCCGCTGCCCCGTTCCGTTCACGAGAAAGTCCCCGTCTCCCACGACGACCAGCTTCGTCTCCGGGCTCTGGGTCCGTTCCACAGAGAGGGTGTCCGACCCCGCAAACGCGGACGAGAACGTACCCTCCAACAGTCCGGCGACCGGATACGCACTCCCCGAAAAGTCGCTAACCGTCCATTCTTGCTGAGGGCGGATATTAGTCGGGAGGGACGCGAGGGCGGACTGCCCCGACGACCGGGCGAGGACCGTCAGATCGGCAGTCGTGTCGGCCTGAGCGGTGTCCAGCGACGACACGAACCGAAAGACGGCCTGGTCGAGTCCTTCACTAATGGGGTGGTCGGAGAAGTTGGCAATCTGGGGAATGTAGGGGTATCGGACCTGGTTTACCACGTTAAAGCCGCCGCGTTGCTGTTGAACCCGTACTGCGCTGGCGTTCCGATCGCGCACGAGGTCGGGGTGGATGGGCAGGCCATAGGTCTCAAGGAGCGGTTCGAGACCGGTGGTCTTTGGGCGGGCCTGACCGAAGCGCATGTTGGTCTGGGCCCGGTTGAGGGCAAAGATGGCGGGGCCGCCCCGCATCACGTACTGGTCCACGGCCAGGGCTGCTTGTGTAGAGAGCTCCTCCTCGGGGCGGGCCACCAGAAGCACGTCCACCTCCGGCGGCACCCCGGCCGTATCCACGCCCGAGACCGTTTGAAGGTCGTAACGGCCCGACAGCGCGTCCTGGAGTTGCGTCATCGCGTTCAGCCCCGGCTCGCCGTGGCCCTGCAGCACGCCCAGGACGGGGCGCTCAGTACTCGTCAGCTTCTGCATCGTATTCGCAATGGTGTACTCCATTGCCGACCCGGGCTCGACGAACGGGAGGACCTCTCGCTGATCCTGATACTGGAAGACCGCTCCGAGATAGGCCCGCTTCTGGGTCATCTGGTTCCGCTCCCGCACGTCAATTGTCACGGGCCGGATGCCGGCCTGTTGGGCCTCCTGGGCCGCGTCGTCGTTTTCGTTGGGATTTACGAACGTAAACTCCACATTGCCGTCCGACGCAGCCCGGAACTCCTGCAGGAGCGCCCGAAACTCCTCCTTCGTGCGCCCGAAGCGCGCAGGGAGGTCGTCCGTAAAGTAGGCCGTGACCGTAATCGGATCATCCAGGTTCTGGGCGATGTCGTGGCTCGCGCTCGCAAGGGTGTAGCGGTTGTTTTCTGTCAGGTCGGCCCGCCACAGAAACTGGTTGGCCGTATAGGTGAGCGCGATGAGACTGCCCGCGATGAGAAGCACCTGGAGGAGGGCTTCGCGCCGGTTCGCAAGGAAGCCTGCGAATGCGTTCGACATGGAGGCGAGTGCGTTTTGAGAGGTTCGCTATGGATTCGGGAACGAGGCCACGGATCAGCTCCAGCTCCGGCTCTTGAGTGAGACCGTTGCGGCGAGGAGGCCGAGGAGCGTGAGCGTGACCACGTACAGCACCGACGCCGCGTCGATCACACCCCGCGACATCGTTCGAAAGTGGCTCTGCAGATCGAGGAACTCGGCCACGTTGGCCAAGGGGCCGGGCAGGATGGAGGCCATTTGCCCGAACAGCAGGTGGAGGAACGCCGCCACGAAGAGACTCAGCAGAAAGGCGACAATTTGATTGCCTGTAAGGCTCGACGCAAAGAGTCCGATGCTCACGTAGACCGCGCTGACGAAGAGGAGCCCGAGGTAACCGCTCATCGTGGCGCCGTGGTCAATGGGGCCGAGCTGGGCGACGGTGACGTAGTACGGGAGCGTAAAGGCGAGGGCGATGGCGACGAGGCCCCACGCCGCGAGCCATTTGCCGGTCACGATTTCAAGGTCGTCGATGGGCTTGGTGGCCAGCAGTTCGAGGGTGCCGCTGCGTCGCTCCTCGGCGATCATGCCCATGGTTACCGCGGGGATGAAGAAGAAGAGGGTCCAGAACGATACCTGAAAAAAGACGTCGAGGGACGCCTCTCCGACAAAAAAGATGTCTCCCTGTCCAAAGAGCCACGTAAACGTGCCGCTGAGCCCGAGAAAGATAACCAGGAGCACGTACGCGGTAAGGGAGTCGAAAAACGCGTTGACTTCGCGCTTGCAGATCGTCCAGACGGCGTGCATGGTCGCTGACGGGTGATTGAGTAATGCGGGGTGGAGGGATTCTAGTGGGGGACTGAATCCCCTCATGTGTCACGAATCATGCTTCGGACGTCGTTCCTTCCGCCGGGGACCTGGAGGCGGATGTCGTGTCCGAAGGCGCCTCCGGCGACTCTGTAAGGTCGCGGAAGACGTCTTCGAGACTTGACTCCATGGGGGTTAGCTCCGTGAGCACCCAGCCGCGGTCGGCACAGAGGTGGAAGACATTGGCGGCGGGATTGGCCTCGGTCGACGCAGACAGCTCGTAGGTGCCATTCGTGCGCTGGACAGAGGTCACGCCCTCAAGATCTTCGAAGGCCGCGTCCACGGCGGCCTCATCGGGCGCATCGACCGTCACTCGCAGCCTCGTGCCACCCATGAACTGTTCTTGCAGCTCTTCGGTGGGTGCGTCGGCCACGACGCGCCCCTGGTCGATAATGAGAATGCGGTCGCAGGTCATCTCCACCTCCTTCAGGATGTGGGAGCTGAGCATGACCGTCTTCTCCGTGCCGATCTCCTTGATCAGCTCTCGGATCTCGACGATCTGGTTCGGATCGAGCCCGGTCGTCGGCTCGTCGAGGATGAGGACGGGCGGATCGTGGAGGAGAGCCTGCGCGAGACCCACTCGTTGCTGGAAGCCCTTAGACAGCTCGCCAATCCGTTTGTGGCGCTCTGGACCGAGGCCGCATACGTCCATCATCTCCTGAATGCGCCCGTCGATCTTGGCGTCGGGGACCGACTGCAGGCGGGCTGACAGGCGGAGGTAATCGATCACCGGCATGTCCGTGTAGAGCGGCGTGTCTTCGGGAAGGTACCCGATCCGGCGCCGCACCTCTTCCGGATGCTCGTGAATGTCGTAGCCGTCGAGCGTGGCGGTGCCGGCCGTCGGATCCAGGTAGCACGTCAGGATCCGCATGGTCGTCGTTTTGCCGGCCCCGTTGGGACCGAGAAACCCGAGCACCTCGCCGGTACTCATTTCAAAGCTCACGTCGTCGACAGCCTTTTGGGTGCCGTAGACCTTCGTCAGATTCGACGCAGTGATGCCCATGAGAGGGGGCGACCTTGGGTGAAACGGATGGCGGACAGGGATTTGTGGAGCCCTTTCGATTGTCACCATCTTGCAACGATGAACGGTCGCCCGATATTGTGCTCTTCTTCGGAATTGCTGTGAAAAGTCCTCTAAAGGTGGGGGCGTGTTCTTTTGTGCACCACTCACCAGGCGACAGGGGGGCTTCGGGATAATCCCCCAGACGTGCTGGGAGAAGTCAACGGAATGCGCAGGGCTTCACGTTGTCCGGGGTCGTCCGTACGTTGGAATGACGCTCCGATGAAGCACGCATCAGCCGTCCAATCCCCAGACGTCTATGGCCGCGATTGACCTCCCAGACTGGTCCCGTGCCGTCGTGAAGGTAGGTAGTGCGCTCGTCGCGCCCGACGATCGGGGGTGCAGTACGACCCACCTGTTGCCCATTGCGCGCTTCGTCATTGAAAGCCGTCGGCAGGGCAAAGAGGTAATCCTCGTCTCCTCCGGCGCCGTGGCCGCCGGGCTTGCCGAGCAGGGCCGCACCGGGCCCGGAACGGGACTCTCCATCCCGGAGCGGCAGGCCCTCGCTGCCATCGGACAGCCCCTTCTGATGGCGCACTGGCGCCGTCTCTTCGATGTCTCGTGTGCACAGGTCCTACTCACCTACGACGACCTTCAGCGCCGGTCCCGCTTCGTAAACGCCAAGAACACGATCGCCGAGTTGCTCGAGCGGGGTACGCTTCCGATCGTCAACGAGAACGATACGGTGGCGACCGAAGAGCTGCAGGTGGGAGACAACGACAATCTCGCCGCGTACGTAGCGGTGCTGGCAGAGGCGGACCTGCTCGTCATCTGCTCGGACGTAGACGGGCTCTATACCGCGGATCCCCACGAGGACCCGGACGCCGAGCGCCTGACCAAGGTGGACACGATCACCGACGAGGTGTACGACCTGGTGGGGCCCTCGCACCGCGCAGTCGCGACCGGCGGCATGCAGACGAAGGTGGAGGCGGCGGAAAAGGCAACGGACCGCGGGATCGATACCGTTCTAGTCAATGGAACGAAGGGCGACCACCTCGATGCGCTGGGGCGCGGCGAGATGCCCGGCACGCTCTTTCGGCGGGCCGAGCGACCCCTTTCGGCCCGCAAGCACTGGATGCTCCACGCGCTCCCCACGACCGGCCGCATCGTGGTCGATCCTGGCGCGGCCGATGCGCTGCGACACGAAGGGGCGTCGCTGCTCCCGTCGGGCATCATGGCGGTGGAGGGGCACTTTGCCCGGGGCGACGCCGTGGAGATCATGACAAAAGAGAGGGACTCCGAGACGCCCATCGCGAAGGGCATCACGCAGTATGGGGCCACCGACCTGGAGCGCATTCAGGGGCGGCAGAGCCACGTCATCGACGAGGTTCTCGACGACGCGCCCGCCGACTACGTGATTCACCG
>CAYLMT010000051.1:0-12389 GCA_964384855.1 uncultured Salinivenus sp. | reverse complement strand
GAGGTCGTGCGTTCTACGGAGGGGGCAAAAGGGGTACGTTCTCGCGCAGACCCAGGCCCGAGAGGATTCGCCGCGCTTTCGGAAGGCGGCCATGGATGGCTATGCCGTGCGCTCGGCTGATACGAACCGCAACGGGACCTGGGACCCGACCGTGTTGGAATTGGATGGTGACATCCCGGCGGGTGGTAACCCCGACGCCGGCGGAGGACGACCTGGGCGGCTCGAACAAGTACGCGCAACAACCTGTCTGAGGAGGAGCGCGAACGACTCCAGCAAATCGAGTAGCTGGTGTTCTTCTACCTGCCGCGCATCTGCAATCACTGCACAAATCCGGGCTGCACGGCAGTGTGCCCGGCCGGAGCCATCTACAAGCAAGGGGAGGACGGGGTTGTGCTCATCGACCAGGAGACCTGCCGGGCTGGCGGATGTGCATTTCCGGCTGTCCCTACAAGAAGCCCTACATTAACTGGAAGACCGGCAAGTCGGAGAAGTGCATCCTCTGCTATCCGCGCCGGAGAGCGGCCAGTCGCCCGCGTGCTTCCATTCCTGCGTGGGGCGAATCCGGTATTTTGGCATGGTGCTGTACGATGCCGACCAGACGAAGGTGGCGGCGAGTGCCCCGGGGGACCAACTGGTCGAGGCACAACGAGAGATGATTCTCGATCTGCACGACGAGACGTTGATCGCCGAGCCCCGGAAGAACGGCATCTCGGACGACAAGATCGAGGCGACGCACGGGGAATCCTACGCCGTTAGTGGTGGAGGGTCTCCCCAGTTGATTGGCGGGAAGCTGGGGCTTTGACCTTCAGGAAATAGGAGATGCCCACGCAGACCACGCTAAGTAGGGCAAAAAGGGAAAAACCGCGGGCATATCCGATTTTTCCGTAGGCATCCACGAAGGCACCGAGAGCGGGCAAAATCACGAGTGTGCCGGCCCCTCCGAGGCCCCCGATCCAGCCGGACGCACCGCCTACCGCGTCGGGGACGTAGACGGGGACGAGTTCAAACACGGCGGCGTTGGCCACACCCATTCCAGTGCCCAGAATCATCATCCCCACGAAGGCAGCAACGGGGGACGTCACGACGGTGAGGATACCCGCGCCGAGCACCATCGTACCGAAACTTGCTATTGCCACGTTTTCCCCGCCGTACCGGTCGCTGAGGCTGCCTCCCGGGATGCGGATGAGTGAGCCGTACACGGTGAAGAGACCCGCGGCCAGTCCCGCCATCCAAAGGGTCTCGGTCTGGTGAAAGTGAAACTCTTTCCAGTAGGTGGGAAACCAGGCGGTTAGCGCGGTAAAGCCCCCTCCGAACGAGATGGTGTAGAGAAAAACCAGGACCCATGTTCGGTAGTTGTTGGCGGAATCTTTCAGCGAGGCCCACGTATTTCCTGAAGGGAAAACCTCCTGGCCGAGGTCTTTGGAGATGTCTCGAGCCGTTTCCTGCTCAACCCCCTTTTCGAGAAGCTGGAAGTAGTACGAGTCGGTGGCTAGGAGCGCGTAGAGTGCCGTCGTCAAGAGGAGGAATGCGAGCCATCCCGAATAGGCCACCGTCAGTCCCCAGACGCCGATGGCGACCGGAAGGAGGTAGTTGACAATCCCGGGCCCGATGTTGCCGGCCCCCGCGTAGACTCCCAGTGCGTATCCCTGCTGATCCTTCGGAAACCAGTAAGAGGTTTGGGGAATGCCGACGGAGAACGTGGCACCTCCCGCTCCCCCGATGAGGCCGAAAAAGACCAGCGGCCAGTAGAGGTGATCCCCAAAATTGTCTGGATAATGGAGAAAGAGAAGGACCACCACGCCGGTCATCCCGACAATGGTAAGGCCAAGGAGGATCAGAAACGGCAGTTTCCCCCCTACCTCATCGACCCAGGCTCCGAACGGAATGCGGAGAATCGCTTTGCTGAGATGAGGGGAAGAAAGCAACAGCCCGGTATGGGCTCCGGTGAGACCGAGAGCCTCCATGAAGGTCGGTCCAGCTGCGCCATAAAAGACAATGCTCGTCAGGCCGGCAAAAAACGCAAGGGTGGCCATCGTCAGCCCGGTGTTTGGAGTGCCCGATAGCTCGTACTTCTTGCGTTGGGCGGCCTTGGTCGGCATGTCGACAAAGGGCTCTCAGAGCGGGGTCGGGTCGATGGTCTCACGACGGCACAAAGCGTCGAGTGGGTATTGTTTCCGTGCGTGGTCGGTTCTTGACTCGGAATGTGTCTCCTGGTGGTGGGTAGATGCTAAGTGACAGCCTCATTGTACCATTCCACAAACAACCTCGTCGTCGGGTGTAGCATGCACTCCGTCTCGGGGGTCGCTCGCGTCCGTCGGACAAAGTGAGCAAGTTTCTATCGCAGTCGCCCAAAGAACCGCCATCGGGGGCGTGGTGGATCCCCAATCAGCTCTACCTGGACGTCTGACGGAATCATTTTTGATTTTAATGACTATTTTGTCTTAAATGCACGATAGTACAGCGTTCTATCGTGTGCTCTCCTGCGTTTTCACATCACTCGGGCCATGTCGCATTCGTCGGTCTCCCGCCTTTCCGTAATCGGAGCCGGTCTCGCCCTGTCCCAAACAGGGTATGTCCACCAATTCAGAAACGGCACCGGCTGTCCTCACCGTGGCGGGGAGCGACCCCAGCGGCGGGGCGGGCATGCAGGCAGATCTGAAAACCTTCGCCGCGCTGGGAACCTACGGAATGTCGGCCTTCACTGTGGCCACCGACTGTACGACGGAGGGTGTCACAGACGTTCAGCCCCTTCCTCCCAACTTTGTGGTACATCAGATTGAGCGCGTGACAGGCGATCTGCCACCCCGGGCAACGAAGACCGGACTGCTCTTTGACGCGGACCTCATCGTGGCCGTGTCGGATGTCCTCGAGCGGCGCGACACGGGCCCACTCGTCGTCGATCCAGTAATGACCACGCGACGTGGGGAAACCCTCCTCTCCTCCGACGCGACGGCCGCGATGCGCGATCTGGTGGGACAGGCCACCGTCGCCACCCCGAGCCATCCGGAAGCCAAAGAGCTCGTGGACAAGGACCTCCAATCCCGCCGCGACGTGGAGCGCGCCGCCCGAATGATTCATGCCCGCCTGGGCCCGCAGCATGTCGTTATCACCGGTGGACACGGACAACGCGGGACGGCGGCCGATCTATGGTTCGACGGAGATACAGCGACGTGGCTGGAACGGACGCGTCAGCCCTACGCCGTGCACGGTGCACCGCGGCGGTTGCCGTCGGGTTGGCCTCGGGATGGGACGTCGAACTTTCGGTTCGAAAGGCCAAGAATTTCGTCACGGAGGCAATCCGGTCCGCGCCGAATCGGGGCCGGGGCCACCGCCCCCTCGCTCACGCCGAGGCCGCCCAGTCGTTTCTTGCTCCCGACCGAACGCCTCCCGACTCGTGAACAGAGGACCCAGCTCCACCTACTCGTTTTCCATCTGCTCGTATTCCGCCTGCTGAGCGGGAACGATGTACTCATCGAAGTACCAGCTCGTGGCCCTCTCGAACGTGACGTAGAGGCCCGTTCCAAGCACGGCAATGAGCAGAGTCGCGAGGACGAGATTCTTTCGCTTGCGCGCCGGATCGACCGAGCACTGATTCTGACGCCGGTAGTACAGGTACACCCCGACACCGCCGACGAGCACGGCCAGTCCCCGCAGAACCCAGGCCCCCAGTGCTGCCGAGCCGTCCGGCGCGTAAAAGAAATTGGCAAAGGAAATCGCATAGATCCCGCCCATTAATCCAAACGCAAAAAGTACAGCCGGGGCCACGCAACAAATCATACCGGTCAGACCCACCCACGTCGAGACCTTCAGGACCCAGGCCCAGAGACTTGGGGGGTCTTGCTGAGACTCCTGCGTACTCATACCTCTATTGGGGGCTGCTACGAGGGAGAAACCGTTACTGCTGAGTGACCCGCCGTCTCGACGATCGTGAACAACTAAATGAACGCGGGCACTGACAGGTTGCCAATCGCCGGGAACGCATCGCCATACGTTCTGGGGCCGTGGTCCCCGCTCGTTCTCCAGTAATCCTCCCCCCTCTACAGAACCACCTCGGCCCTCGGGAACGATCTTCCACCCGAAGAATAGACACTTCCCGGAATTAAGAGTGTAAGGTCCGAAAATGATGATCCGCAGGAATCCCCTCATTGTCATTCCTAAAGAAGGAGCCCTTAAAGCGTACAGAATACTCTTAAAACTGTAATCTAGATCGCTCTGGACGGGCTTCGTCGGGAGTCCTTGGCGTCTCGGCTCTGGGTCCGAAACCAGCAGTGGCGGTGCCACCGAGGTCGCTCAAACCTCCCCCTGCCCTAAATTGACGACGCCAACGCTCCTTGATAAACCGTCCATCACGTCCGCCTCCCTCGAATTGTTAACCCTGCTTGCTCTCATGAGCATTTCCATCAGTACCTCTGTCGCCCAACTCGTCCGCGACCGGCCGGGCCGCGCTCAGGTGTTCGAGCGCCTCGGCATCGACTACTGTTGCGGCGGGGATCATACCCTCGCCGAGGCCTGCCGGAAGCAGGACCTCGATTCCACCACCGTCGCGAAGATGCTCGACGCGACCGTCGAGGCAGACCCTTCTACGCCGACGACCGATTGGACCGCTGCGCCGATTGGCGACCTCATTGACCACATCGTCGACACGCATCACGCCTACCTTCGGCGCGAGCTTCCTCGCCTGGAATCCTTGCTCATGAAGGTCACAGAGGCCCACGGCGCGGAGGTCGCCTGGTTGAATCCCACGCTCGAGGTCTTCCAGACGCTGAAGCCCGACCTCGAAACGCACATGATCAGTGAGGAAGAGCGGGTCTTCCCATCCATCCGTGCGCTCGCGGAAAACGGGTCCGACGCCCTGGACGAGGACGGAATCGAGGCGATGATCAAGGAGCACGACGACTCCGGATCAGCCCTGGAGCGCCTCCGCGACCTGACGAACGACTACACCCCACCGGATGACGCCTGCCCCAAGTTCCGGAGTGCCATGGATCAGCTCCGGACGTTCGAGAAGGACATGCACCAGCACATCCACAAAGAAAATAACATCCTCTTTCCCCGTGCCCGCTCCCTGGCGTAGGACTACGTGTGAAACGTAGGACAACCCTCCACACCGCCCCCCCTACGGCTCCCACGACAGCGATCAAGGAAACCTGATTTCAAGTCCATCACAGTTGTTCATCTTGTGTAGGATCTGTCGTTGACGCCCCACCTCCCATTGCTATGTCCACCGACGTACACGTCGACCTCGACCTCATTCGTCGCTATAACAAACCGGGCCCGCGGTACACCAGCTACCCGACCGCTCCCCACTTCACCCGGGAATACGGTACGGCGAATCTGAAGGAGGACTTGCAGAAGGCCCCCGATCGGCCCCTCTCCCTGTACCTCCACCTTCCATTCTGCCGGTCGCTCTGCTACTACTGCGGCTGCCACATGAACGTCACGCGGGAGCGAGCCGCCATTCAGGAATACGTGGAGGCCCTAAAGCGGGAGATCGACCTGATGACGAAGTACGTGGATCCCTCGCGGCCGGTCATTCAGGTCCATTGGGGCGGCGGCACACCCACATATCTGACCGCCGACCAGATCCGGGATCTCGGCATGCATCTGCAGGATCGGTTTCAGATTGCCCCGGACGCCGAAATCAGCCTGGAAGCCGATCCACGCACCCTCACCAAAGAGCGGGTTGCAGCGGCCGCCTCGGTCGGCTTCAATCGGATGAGTATTGGGGTGCAAGACGTAAACCGCGAGGTACAGGAAGCCATCAATCGCGTACAGCCGCTCGAACAGGTGGAGACGGCCGTACAGTGGGCGCGGGAGCACGACTTCAACGGCATCAACTTCGACCTCGTCTACGGCTTGCCCCATCAGACGCTCGACCGGTTCGCCCGAACGCTCGACGAGACGTGCCGCCTCGACCCCGACCGGATCGCAACCTACGCCTACGCGCACGTTCCCTCAATAAAGGACCATCAGCGCGTCATTGACGAAGACGCGCTGCCCACGCCAGAAGAAAAGCTTCGGCTCTTCAAGCTCGGAATTGAGCGCCTGACGGGGCCGGGAGGATACCAGTTCATCGGTATGGATCATTTTGCAAAGCCCGACGATCCCCTCGCTAGGGCCCAAGACCGGGGCACCCTCCACCGTAACTTTCAGGGCTACTCGACCCGCGCCGGGGCGGAGGTCGTGGCGTTCGGGGTCTCGGGCATCAGTCAGCTCGACGGCGCCTACGCGCAAAATGTAAAGGGCCTGCCCGCCTACTACGATCGCATCGAGGAGGAAGCGCCTGCGACCTTCCGGGGCTACCGCCTCTCCAACGATGACCGGCTCCGACGACACGTGATTATGCAGCTGATGTGCCACTTTCGACTCAAGAAGGCAACCATTGAGGACCGGTTCGGCATCGACTTCGACGCGACATTCGCCTCCGCCCTCGAAACCTTAAAGCCGATGGAGGCTGACGGCCTCGTGACACTGACCCCCGAAGCCATCCACGTGCGCCCCACCGGCCGCCTCCTCGTTCGCAACGTTGCAATGGCGTTCGACGCGTACTGGCAGACGGATGACGAGCAGCCTGTGCACGCGCAGACGGTGTAGTGATTCGTGAGAGGTGATGCGTGATCTGAACATCCATTCCGATTGTCAGGCCTCTCGTATCACTCATCACGCATCACGCCTCACGCGGCAAATTTCCGCATTGACCCAGCAATAACGGTTCCTCCATGCCCGCTTCCCCCACCTCCGATCCCCCGGTCCTCATCGTCGGCGCCGGCACCATCGGCCTGTCCATCGGGTGGGAGCTGGCCCGCACCGGCGTGACCGTTCGCGTATTTGATCGAGACCAGGCGGGCCAGGGGGCCACGTGGAAGGCGGGCGGCATGCTCACCCCCGACGCCGAGCTTCAGTTCGAGGAGCCAGAGCTGTATCGCCTCAATCACGAGAGCCTCCGCCGATGGCCAGACTTTGTCGACACCCTCGAAGACGAAACGGGCCTCGACCTCGGCTTCCGAACGGAAGGCACACTCACGGTGGCACCCGACGAGGACAGCGCCGCGGCAATGGAACAGGCGTATCGATTCCAGAAGAAGGTCGGTGCCGACATGGAACGTCTCTCCGGGGCCGAGGCCCGAGACCGCGAGCCTTTTCTCGCTCCGCACATCGCGGGCGCCGTCTATACCGACGACGCACAGGTTGACAATCGTGCTCTCGTCCGGGCCCTCGTGAATGGACTTCAATCCCACGGTGGGACCCTCCACACGGAGACACCCATCGAGGCCGTCGACCCGGACGCCGACCGTCCTGCCGTCATTTCGTCCAGCGGGGATCGGATCGAAGGCCGTTGGGTTATCGTCGCGGCGGGGGCCTGGTCGCGACAGATCGACGGCCTCGACGAGGCACCCCGCCCACCCGTGCGACCGGTCAAGGGCCAGATTCTCGAACTCGACCTCCAGCCGACATTCGACCTTCGCCACGTCGTGCGCGGTCCAGACGCGTACCTGGTGCCAAAGGCCGATGGGCGACTTCTCGTGGGCGCGACGAGCGAGGAAAAGGGGTTCGAGAAGGAGGTCACAGCCGGTGGGCTCTACGAACTGCTCGAAGGGGCGCTCGAGCTCGTCCCGGGAATCCGCGAACTCCCGGTCCGCGCCAGTGAAGTCGGGCTCCGCCCTGGTACCCGTGACAACGCCCCGCTGTTGGGGCCGTCTGGTGCCCCCAGTGTAATTTACGCCACCGGACACTACCGGCATGGAATCCTACTCACGCCGGTCACGGCCCAGGAAATTGCCAAACTCGTCCGTACCGAAACGGTCTCCGAGTGGCTAGAGCCGTTCCTGCCCACCCGCTTCGCCGATACGCCTGCCTCTGTCTCCTAGCATTTCGCTATTTCTCCGCCATTCGGATAACATTCCCCTACACTCATGCCCCGCAAAGACGTAGACCTCTCCTCCCTCCCCTCCATCATCCAAGGCGGCATGGGCATTGGCGTCTCCACCTGGTGCCTCGCGCGACGGGTGGCCCAGCGCGGCGAGATCGGCGTCGTCTCCGGCACGGCCATCGACTCGGTCGTCGTGCGCGAGTTGCAGGACGGCGATCCGCACGATCGGCGCCGCGTGCTTCGGACGTATCCGGACGAGGAGATCGTCGACCACCTGATGGATCGCTTCTACAAGCCCGACGGACGTGACGAGGGGGAGCCCTATGAGCTTCTCCCGATTCACCAGTTCAACCCCCTGGTGCGGTCCCAGCGCATGCTCGCCGCCGCCACGTACGCCGAGGTACAGATGGCCAAAGAGGGGCACGACGGCCTCATCGGGCTCAACCTGATGGCGAAACTCAAGCGCTACTCTCTTCCCTGCCTGTATGGCGCGATGCTGGCCGGCGTCGACATCGCGTTCATCGGGGCGGGCATCCCGCTCGAAGAGGCCAAACAGATTCCGAAGCTGACGGCGGGTGAGCCCGCCACCCTGCGACTGGACGTCGACACGTCTCAGGTTGACGATCCCGACCGTGTGGAGGACGCATACACCTACCGGTTCGACCCGGCGGACGTGCTCGACGATCCCCCTTCGCTCGAGCCACCCGCCTTCTTCCCGATCATCTCGTCGGACACGCTCGCCCGCATTATGGACGCGAAGCTCCCCGACGACCGCATCGACGGCTGGGTGATCGAAGGCCCGGTCGCCGGAGGACACAATGCTCCACCTCGCAACAAGCAGTACGACGAAGACGACCGACCGATCTACGACGAGAAGGACGTGCCCGACCTGGAGACCATCCGGTCGCTCGGCAAGCCGTTCTACCTCGCGGGTGGCTACGGCTCGCCCGAAGGCCTCCAATACGCCCGCGATGTCGGTGCCACCGGCATACAGGTAGGATCGCTCTTTTCGCTCACCGAGGAGTCTGGCTACCCCCCGGAGCTCACGCGCAAAATCATCCGGGGGCTTCACTCAGGCGAGGTCTCTGTGCGCACGGACGGCCGTGTCTCGTCGACCGGCTTCCCCTTCAAGGTGCTGACGGTGCCCGGCACGCTCGCCGAGGACGAGCATTACCAGCGGCGGCCCCGAATTTGTGATCTTGGCTACCTGCGGGAGCCCTACGTTGACGAGAAGGGCCGCCTCCTGGGCCGCTGTCCCGCCGAGCCGGTGGACGACTACGTCCGGAAGGGTGGGGACCCGGAGGACACCGAGGGACGCGCCTGCCTCTGCAACGGCCTCATGGCCAACATCGGCCAGCCGCAGCACCGAGACGGATACACCGAACTTCCGCTTCTCACCGGCGGCGACGCACTAAAGAATCTGCCCCTCGGTTCGATCGAGGATCCGCACTACGATGCCGACGATGTCCTCGACTACCTCTACGGCGAGACCCCTGCCCTAACCCATGCCATGGACACGGCCGCTTCGCTCACTGAATAATCCCTGCAATTCCCTCTCAAAAGTGCGCATGCGGCCAAAGAGGTTGTGCGGCTCCCACATGCCACTCTGCAGGCATTCGAGCTGCACGATCTGAGTGTGATCGACGAAGAGGTTCACCTCCGGACCGTAGGATCGTAGTTCTACACGTACCATGGAAACACGTGTGGGTCGGCCGACTCGAACATCAGATCTTCCAGCCCAAGCTCGTCGATGAACGGGGTCGGAATCTCCGTCCGTATTTCCGCCCCGTTTTCGATGATGCCTCCGCTTTCGAACAGGATCTGAGGGCCCCGGCATCGAGGAAGCACCTGGCCTATGCGATGACCTGGGAGGGGTCACACTGACCGAACTCCACGAGACCTGCACGGACCAGGATAAAACCCCATCAATGCTTCTGGCGCGTCCCTCGATCGAAACAAGCCCTGCCGCGCCCCGCAACGCGGCCCGCATTCCTCCTAAATCCCTTTTTCTCCAGAAATGACGGACGACCGGTGCGGTCCAGTTGAATTTCTCAGCTCCCTTCACTTCTATAAAAAACCCAATAAACAATTCGCTTATTTAACAAATAGAACTTCGGACTCATGCTCCTGACTGCACTCATCCTATTCGGTCTCGCAGCTCTGGGTGGCACGGCTCTCCTGTGGATGCATCTTCAGAACGACGATGCCCCCCTCGGCATCGCAGCCCTCCACGGCCTTCTCGGAGCCGCAGGGCTCGTCGTTCTCCTCTGGACGGTCCTCCAACGCCGTGCCGGAAGCCTTCTCTGGGCCTCCGTCCTGCTCTTCGCGCTCGCCGCGGTTGGGGGCCTCGTGCTGATCACCAATCACCTTCGAGGGAACTCCCTCTCACCAGGACTTATGTACGGCCATGGGGGCGCCGCCGTCGTAGCCTTCGTGCTGCTGATCGTCTCCTATCTCGGCTAGGAGGGAGACGCTCCCTTAACGAGGCCGCCTTCCACCCTCGGTCTTCTCACGTTCCCTCCCTAGTGTGTTGCGATTTGACAATCTGCCGGTCCACCCTCTGACGGTGCACTTCCCCATTGCCCTGCTTCCGACCTCGCTGCTGTGGGACGGATTCGGGCTTTGGCTCGGTACCTCACACTGGTGGACAATGAGCTTCTGGACCCTGTCGCTCGGTCTTGTGGCCGCCCTCCCCGCCTTCCTAACCGGGTTCGTAGAATTTGCGCGGCTTCCGCCCGGCGCACCGGCCAACCGTACGGCTACTCGGCACCTCATGCTGACGGGAGGAGCCGTGACGTTCTTTCTCGTCAGTCTGTTGGCCCGAGGGGGACCCGACGAGCCCGAGGGACCTCGCCTCATCGGCGCTCTCGTTTGCTCCGGAGTCGGAGCGGGGCTCTTAGCAGCGGGTGGACACCTTGGTGCCCGACTCGTCTACCGATACGGGGTCGGTGCGGGAGCGTCGTCCGAGTCAGAGTAGCATTCCCCCGGCCCCAAGGCTCCTTCATTCCCTCTCCTCAACTTGCTGTCCAAAGAACGCTTTATGTTTTACTGACTCCTGAACGAGCCCCTTCGATCCTCCGTCCCAGCGGATCTCGTCTCCGCCATGGCCTCCGAAAACAATCTCCTCCCACAACTGCTGAGCGGGACGCGTCGCCGCATCGTCGTGCTTCTGCGGATGAAGGATCGGACCGTTCGGGAACTGGCCGACGCCCTCGATCTCACTCGCAATGCGATTCGTGCCCAACTGTCCAATCTCGAACGGGATGAACTGGCGGAGGTCACCGACCGCCGCCCCACGGCGCGGAAACCCGAAAATGTATACGGGCTGACCGAGAAGGCCGAACAACTCTTCCCGAAGGCCTACGACGAGATCCTGAACACGCTTCTTTCGGTGCTGTCCGAAACCTCGGACGATCTTTCCGCTCTTCTTCGAGAGGTGGGAGCGCGCCTCGCTCGTCCGCACAAGCCTCACGAGTTGGAGGCCTCGGTCCGGGACCGGCTCACACGAGCCAAGCAGGTGCTGGAGGACATGGGCGGGCTCCCCACGATTAAGGAAACAGACGACGCCTACGTGCTAAAAGGGGTGAGCTGTCCGCTTGCGTCGGTGGTGAACGAGCACGGTGAGCGTGCTTGCGAGGTGGCCTGCGCCCTCATTGAAGAACTGACGGACCTGGCCGTGGAACAGCGGTGCCAGACGACGGACGCTTGTCCCCAGTGCACGTTCGTGGTACACCACCCGTAATTCCCCCTCCTGTGTTCCACCGAGCCGCAGTCCGCCCGCTCAGGCACAGACAAAAATTCCCAGGGCCCCAGAAACGAGGTGCCCCCCACTCCGATAACACAAAAGCCCAACAGCAATCGAGGAGCGCCCTCCTTGTCGAAGAACGGTCTACTTTTTCGCTCCGCTTCCACGCAAAGAGGGCTGGCATGTCGTAGCCCTCCTGAGACAGGACGGGAGGTTCCGTCAGTCGGACTCGAACTGGAGATCCGGAATGTCCTCGGCCTCCGCCGACGCAGGTTCGTTGGCCGTCGAGACGGCCCTGTCATCATGGTGTTTGGGGCCCGTGCGGTCCTCCTCAGTTTCCGACAGGGCACTGTACGCAGTGGCTCCAAGAAAGAGCAAAACCGCTACGACGTTGCCCCACCCGCCCCACTGACGGAGCAACTCGATGTACGCGAGGTCGCCCCCCACTCGAAATAGGAGCGAGGCGTGTAGCAGGACCACGTGAACGTAAAAGAACGAGCGGTAGGGAATCGAGAGGCCCAGCACCGACGGAAAGATGACCGGCGCGTGGCCGAAGATCATGCTGAACACGAACCCCACGAACACCGCGTGCAGCGTCGCGTCGTAGACGAACCCTGCACCCGTATTACCAAAGTAGAGCGCGAGCCCGCCTCCGACGACCAGCCACCCGTACCCGGCGAGCAAGCACACGGCGATGAAGCGGGTGAGGCCCTCGGCCCGCACCGTGCGCCGCGCCATGTCGTACACACCGAGCCAGAGGGCCACAGCGGCCAG
>CAYLMT010000050.1:0-12693 GCA_964384855.1 uncultured Salinivenus sp. | reverse complement strand
GTGTGGCTTGAGTGAGTAGGGTGGAGGGACCCGCGCATCGCCGATGGGGAGACCCGCGGCAAGGATTGCGTCGATTTATCTCCGGCACGCTCCGTCTGGGATCGGGCGTCCGATTCTCCTGGAGCCCGTTGTGCTCCACCTGAACCGAATTCTCAATCCGTTCCGAACTCTTTCCGTATGTCTACCAACGAGACTTCTCTCGCATCGACCCCCACCATCGCAAAATCGGATCCCTCCACGGCCTCCGAGACGACCCGCGCCCCCCTCAACCGTCGCGACTTTTTGCGCAGTGCCGGGGCCTTCGCCGCACTGATGGGGACACGGGCGCTCCTGCCCGGTTGGGCCCACGCAGCTGGCGCAGCGACCCAGAGTGATCTCACCGCCTTAGAGCCCACGCGTCGCATCGGGAACCGCGTCGAGTACGATCTCACCATCGAGAAGACGCCCTTCAAGGTGGCCGGTGAGCAGGCAACGGCCATCACGATGAATGGTACCGTGCCGGGGCCGCTCATTCGGCTCCAGGAAGGGGAGGAAGCGGTCCTGCGGTATCACAACAAGCTGGGCGAGGAGACCTCCATTCACTGGCACGGGCTTCTGCTGCCCAATCAGTTCGACGGAGTCCCCCAGGTGAATTACCCCGGGGTACCGCCCGGAGAGACGTTCGAGGCACGCTTTGAGGTGCGCCAGTACGGCACCTACTGGTACCACAGCCATTCGGGGCTTCAGGAGCAACTCGGTCACTATGGCCCATTGGTGATCGATGCGGCCGACGGAACGCCCCATGAGTATGACCGGGAGCACGTCATCGTCCTTTCGGACTGGGCCTTCGAGGATCCCTACGACATTTTCGCCAATCTGAAGAAGGGGGAGCACTACTACAACTTTCAGCAGCAGACCGTCGGCGAGTTTTGGTCAGACGTTGCAAAGGAGGGATTCTGGGACACCCTCAAGAACCGTTTACAGTGGGATCGGATGCGGATGAGCGCCACCGACCTCTCTGCCGTCCGGGCGCCGACCTACACGTACTTGATGAACGGACAGGCGCCGGGCGCAAACTGGACGGGTCTGTTCAATCCCGGTGAGCGGGTGCGCCTGCGGGTCATCAACGCCAGTGCCGCCTCCATCTTTGACGTACGGGTGCCGGGGCTGGAGATGGACGTGGTACAGGTGAGCGGGCAGAACGTGGAGCCGGTGACCACCGACGAGTTTCGCATTGGGACGGCCGAGCGGTACGACGTAATCGTAGAGCCAACCGAGGACCGTGCCTATACCGTCTTCGCCGAGTCCCTGGATCGGAGCAGCTACGCCCGTGGCACGCTGGCTCCGCGCGAGGGCATGGAAGGCCCGGTCCCCGATCAGCGCGACCGTCCCACGCTCACGATGGATGCCATGGGGATGGGCGGCGATATGGGCCACGGTGACATGTCCAACGGAATGAGTGGAGAAATGGAGACTGAGGACAAGGTTGGCCTGCGCCCGCCAGGCACGCTCCCTACACCGGTGATGCACGATTCGGATGACGACCACGGTCCCGCCGAGGCCGGACTGCCTATGAGGACTCGCTCGCGGCTCCACGAGCCCGGCATTGGCCTGGGCAACGACGGGCGTCGCGTACTCACCTACGATCAGCTCCGTGCGCTCGACGAGAAGGATGAGTTCCGTGCTCCCGACCGCGAGATCGAGCTCCACCTCACGGGGAATATGGAGCGCTTCATGTGGGGCATCAACGGGGTCGAGTTTTCTGACGCAGACCCGATCCGCATCGAACACGGCGAGCGGGTTCGGCTCACCATGGTCAATGACACCATGATGTACCACCCGATGCATCTGCACGGGCAGTTCATGGAGCTAGAGAACGGGCACGGCGAAGGGGCCCCGCTTATCGATACGATCACCGTGAAACCGGCTGAGCGCCTGTCGCTCCTCATCGATGGCCACGAGGAGGGACCATGGTTCTTTCACTGCCACATCCTCTACCACATGGATGCAGGGATGGCGCGGGTCTTTTACGTCGAACCGGCACCGGAGAGCGGCAAGGAGTTTTACTACGACCCGGTGGCCTAAACGCACCTCTCGGCGTTCCCGTACCCCCTGACACACCGACATTGATCTTTGATGATGCGTCTATTTCAGTACACGTTTGGACTTCTCGTTGTGACCACGCTTCTGGTCGGGCTTCCGGCACACCCCGTCCAGGCCCAGACCCTAGACGACAAGCCCCACGTCTTTCTGCTCTTCCACAAGCTCGAATACGTGCCCAAGCCCGCCGACCAGCCGGTTGAACTTGAGGCCACCAGTTGGATCGGCGGGGACGTGAACCGGTTGTGGCTCCGCACCGAAGGCAAGCAGTCGACCCTCCACCGAGAGGGGGAAGTAGAGGCCGAGGCGCTCTACGGCCGCTTGGTGAGCCCCTTCTTCGACGCGGTGGCTGGCCTGCGGCTAGACCGACGCTGGGGAGCGGGCGGCGACACGCGTGGGTTCCTTGCCGTGGGCCTTCAGGGACTGGCCCCGTACGAGTTTGAGGTTGAGCCCACCCTGTATGTAAGCCAGGCGGGCGACCTGTCCGCGCAGTTTGCGGCCAGCTACCACGTCCTCTTCACGCAGCGGCTCAAGCTGGAGTCGGAGCTGGAGACGAAGGTGGCCCTGCAGGAGGTGCCCGAATGGGGCGTGGGGAATGGGGTCAACGACCTCGGGTTGGGCGTTCGCCTGCGATACGAGTTCCACCGCAAGTTTGCCCCCTACGTCGGCTACGACCACAGCTGGGTGTTCGGCGAGACTGCCGACTTTGCCGGGGGCGACGCCAGCAGCGGTGCCTTCGTGTTTGGGGTTCGCATCTGGCGCTGATTCGAGGTCTCCTCAATACCTCTGTGTTCTTCAGGGTTACCAATGACGCATCCGCCTCGGCAGGATTCCTCGGTGCCCTCCCAGTACGACGCTTGGGCGCGGGTGTACGACGTGCTCTGGGACCGCTACATGAAGCAGACGCTCCCGGTCGTGCAGCGGACGGCCGCTGTAGAGTCGGGCGACAGGGTGCTCGACTTGGCGTGCGGAACGGGCGAATTATTGAGGCGCATTGCGGAGGCGACGCCCGGGGCCGAGCTGACTGGCGTGGATCTGGCACCAAAGATGATCGAACGGGCCCGGCGCAAATGCTCGGGGGAGCCGGGGATCCGAATCGTACAGGCCGACGCTCACAATTTGCCATTCGCGGACGACTCGTTCGACATCGTACCCTGTGCCAGCACGTTTCACTACTTCAGCCATCCCGACGTCGTACTCGACGAGATTCGTCGCGTCCTTCGGCCCGGTGGGCGGCTCGTGCTCCTTGACTGGTGTCGTGACTACTGGACCTGCCGCGTGATGGACATGCTGCTCCAGTACGTCGATCCGGCACACGGGACCTGTTACACGCTCGCCGATCTGACGACGCTGCTGAATCGGGCAGGGCTGGACGTAACCGGCGCGTTCCGCTACCGCTTCGACCTCGTATGGGGAATGATGGTGGTCACTGCCGTGCCCTCTCTCGATTGAGTCATTTCTCTCACCCCTTCCTCATAATGTCTTCTCCTCATATGGCCCACGACCACAGCACACCCGACACCCACGCAGGGGCGCAGTCCTCCGACGAACACGATGATCATGCGGACGGACACGACCATCATGAGCATCATGCCGAAATGGTCGAAGACTTCCGCCGTCGGTTTTTCGTGAGCTTGGTGGGGACGCTCCCGATTCTTGCGCTCAGCCCGATGATTCAGCAGTGGCTGGGCTGGGGGGAGGCCCTCGGCTTTGCGGGAGACACGATGGTGCTGCTGGCCCTCTCTACGTTCGTCTACGGCTACGGGGGATGGCCCTTCCTGACGGGCCTCATCGACGAGTTGCGGGAGCGGACACCCGGAATGATGACACTCGTGGCCTTCGCGATTACAGTGGCGTATGCCTACAGCGCAGCGGTGGCCCTCGGCGTGCCCGGGCAGATGTTCTTTTGGGAGACGGCCACGCTCATCGACCTGATGCTGGTGGGGCACTGGATCGAGATGCGCTCGGTGATGGGGGCGAGCCGCGCCCTCGAAAAACTGGCGCGTTTGATGCCAAATACGGCCCATCGCATCACCGACGACGGCGACACCGAGGAGGTCCCGATCGCGGACCTGGAGCCGGGCGACCGGGTGCGCGTCAAGTCCAGTGAAAAGATCCCGGCCGACGGCACCGTAATCGACGGGTCATCGAGTGTCAACGAAAGTATGCTCACCGGTGAGAGCGTGCCCGTGGAAAAGACCGAGGGGGACGAGGTGATCGCTGGGGCCGTCAACGGCACAGGTTCGCTCGTGGTGGAGGTGGAGAAGACGGGCGAGTCGAGCTACCTCAATCAGGTGATCGGGCTCGTCCGTGAGGCACAGGAATCTCAGAGCCGCACACAAAACCTGGCGGACCGGGCGGCCTACTGGCTTACGTTGATCGCACTTACCGCGGGGGCGCTGACGTTCGGAACGTGGTATCTCGGGCTCGACGAGACGTTTGTCTTTAGCCTGGAGCGGGCGGTCACCGTGATGGTGATTACGTGCCCGCATGCCCTTGGCCTCGCGATTCCACTCGTCGTGTCGGTGAGCACCGGCCTTGGGGCCCAGCGGGGGCTTCTCATCCGCGATCGGGGGGCATTCGAACTGGCACGAAATCTCGACACGGTCGTCTTCGACAAGACGGGCACGCTCACGGAGGGACGCTTTGGCGTGACGGACGTGCTCGTCTTTGCCGGAGACGGGGAGGTTGAGGTGCTTCGCCCCGCTGCCGCCGTGGAGCAGAACAGTGAGCACCCCATCGCGGCCGGCATCCTGCGCGCTGCCGAAGACCGAGGGATCGACGTGCCAGACGTGAATGACTTTGAGGCCCTGACCGGTCAGGGGGTGCGCGCTACCATGGACGGCGCCGAGGTACGCGTCTTGAGTCCGGGGGCGGCTCGCGAGGAGGTAGATCTGCCCGATCACGACGCTCAGTCGCTCCAGGATCAGGGAAAAACGGTCGTCTACGTCGTGCGCGATGGCACCGCGCTCGGGGCCCTGGCTCTGGCCGATGTAATCCGTGAAGAATCGCGGGAGGCCATCGATACGCTGCACAACTTGGGGATTGACGTGGTCATGCTCACGGGCGACAACGAGCGGGTCGCGCACTGGGTGGCGGACGAACTCGGCGTTGATCGTGTAATTGCGGAGGTGCTTCCCGACGAGAAGAGTGACGTAATCAAGGACCTGCAGTCGGAGGGGCGTCTCGTCGCCATGACAGGGGACGGTGTGAACGATGCGCCCGCTCTCGCCACCGCCGACGTAGGCATTGCGATCGGAGCCGGAACGGATGTCGCCGTCGAGACTGCTGACATCGTGTTGGTTGAGAGCGATCCGCGCGACGCGGTGGACGTGATCCGACTGGCGCAGGCTACGTATCGAAAGATGGTGCAGAATCTGTGGTGGGCCACCGGCTACAATGTGGTCGCCATTCCACTGGCGGCGGGCGTTCTTGCCACTGCCGGGATTCTGCTAAGCCCGGCCGTTGGCGCCATTCTGATGAGCCTGAGTACCGTGATTGTTGCGGTCAATGCCCGCTATCTCAGCCTAGACTGAGAACGGGAGGAGGATTCTTCCGGGTCCTGGGCTCGCGGTCCCCCCGGTAACCGGCCGCACCCCGTCTTTAAATTAGCCGTATGACGTTTTAATTACCTGAGAACTCCGGCTGTGTGGAGAAAAAGGGCGAACTGAAGTCCGAGACGGGGCTTATATGTCTACCCAGACGACTGGGGAAATGGGTGGCACGGTGATCAACACATGTGGGCCCAGTAGTGAGGTCTCAAGTTCCGCCGTCAGACTTGAGACCAGTGCTGTCGATTCCCACGTCGGACCTTGCGGACAGCCTTTATTGACCTCAGTCCGGATGTCCACTCGATACCAAAAATACTTTCTCATAATTTCGGACCTTCTTATCCGTTTTTAAGATCCATTCCGGTTTGTCTGCATAGGGACTCCCCGAAGCGCGGACCGGTCTCCCTGCCCGTTCCACAACCCTGTGATACCACCATGCCCATTGTTCAGGATCTCGCAGCGTTCGTCGACGATGCGGCGTACGGCGACTTGTCCAACGCCGCCAAAAAACAACTGAAGGTGCGTGTGCTCGACTCGCTTGGGTGTGCCATCGGCGCGCTCGACGGGGAGCCGATCCATGCCTTGCGGGAGCATCTGGATGACTTCGGGGGTGCCGAACAGGCGACGCTCATCGGTGGTGGGCGGACGGCACCCGACCGTGCGGCCCTCTACAACAGCGCCCTCGTTCGCTACCTCGACTACAACGACAGCTACCTCGCAAAGGGGGAGACCGGCCATCCGTCGGACAATCTCGGGTCCGTGATGGCCGCCACCGAGTACGCGAGTGGGTCCGGTGAGGACCTGCTCACGGCCCTCGCGGTGGCCTATCAGGTGCAGTGCCGCCTCAGCGACGAGGCGCCCGTCCGCGACAAGGGGTTCGACCATACGGTGCAGGGACAGTACGCCGCGGCAGCCGGGGCAGCCAAGGCCCTCGGTTTGGATCCCGAAGCCACGGCCAACGCAATTGCCATCAGCGGCACGGCCCACAATGCCCTTCGCGTCACCCGCACCGGAGAGATTTCGCATTGGAAGGGTCTGGCCTATCCCGAGACCGGCTTTACCGGCACCCACTCGGCTTTCCTCGCGATGCGCGGCATTACGGGTCCGCCCGAAGTCTTTGAAGGCAATAAGGGCTTCATGCACTCCATCGCGGGGGAATTTGAACTCGACTGGAGCGCGGAGGACCTGGAGCGGGTGACCGACACGATCATCAAGAAGTACAACGCCGAGATCCACTCACAGGCCACCCTGGAAGGGGCGTTGGAGCTGAAGCGGGAGCACGGCATCGACCCGGCCACGATCGACGAGATCGAGGTCGAGACCTTCGACGTGGCGTTTCACATCATCGGCGGGGGGGAAGAGGGCGACAAGACGGTCGTCCGTCGCAAAGAAGAGGCCGACCACAGCCTGCACTACATGACGGCGGTCGCCCTCCTCGACGATCAGGTTCTGCCCGCCCAGTACGATCAGGCCCGCATTGAGGCCGACGATGTACAGTCGCTTCTCCAAAAGGTGACGGTCACAGAAAATCCAGAATACAGCGACCGCTTCCCCGACCACATGGTGTGCGACGTTCGCATCCATGCCAACGGGGACGTCTACGAGACGCACAAGAAAGATTACGAAGGCTTCCACACGCGACCGATGTCGTGGGACACCGTCTCGGAGAAGTTTACGCGTCTGGCAGAACCCTACACCGACGCCGCCCTCCGCGACGACATCATCGACGCCGTGCAGGAACTGGAGTCACTGCCCGCGGGCGACCTCTTTGGGCTCCTGGCAGAGGTCAACACCCCCGGAACGTAGTCGCCTCGCCCCATCCGAAATTGTCCATTGATCCTTTCACGAACCAATTCTCAACCGACCATGGCCGACAACAAGATCACAGGAGATCCCCGACGCGCCTTCCAATTTCTCGATCTCAATGACCGTGGTGAGAAGCCTCGCAAGACGGGCGTTACCGAGATTCGCGGCCCATACTACAGCGTGATGGGGCCGAATTATCTCGACGACGTTCTTTCAACCATGGGCCACTACGTCGATAACCTGAAGTTTGCGGGAGGCTCCTTTAGCCTCATGCCCGAGGAGGAGGTCCAGGGCCTGCTCGACCTTGCCCACGACCACGACGTGCGCGTGTCGACGGGCGGATTCATGGAGTACGTGCTCACACAGGGTGAGGACACGGTACACAAGTACGTGGACGAGTGTGCTCGCCTTGGCTTCGACATCATTGAGATCTCGGCCGGTTTCATTACCCTGCCGACCGACGACTGGGTGCGCCTGATCGAGCTCGTGCAGGAGGCCGGCCTGAAGGCCAAACCGGAGGTGGGCGTGCAGCACGGTGCCGGCGGCGGCGCCACTACGACCGAGGAGCTGGAACAGATTGGGCAGCAGGATCCCTCGCAGGCGATCAACCGGGCCAAGCGCTTTCTGGAGGCCGGGGCCTATCAGATCATGATGGAGAGCGAAGGGATTACGGAGAACGTGCCAGAGATGCGGACCGAGATTCCGGCCCAGTTCATCGACGAGCTAGGGTTGGAGAATCTGATGTTCGAGGCGGCGGATCCGCACGTCTTCCCCTGGTATGTCCAGAACTACGGGCCCGAGGTGAACCTCTTCGTGGACCACAGCCAGATTGTCCAGCTTGAGTGCCTGCGCAGTGGCATCTGGGGGCCGCACGACCTCTTTGGGCGTGTCCAGACGTTCAAAGACGAAGCCCCAGACGCGTAAGATTTCGTGTTGCGGCGGGGGACGTTTCGACATCCTCCATGTGGACATCGACCGTGGAGGACAAATCGTGGATTGTGTATTCCTTCAATGGTCTTCGTGGTCGAGTAAAGTGCTTTTCGAGGTCTCTTAATCAGGGGTTGGACCCCGTGACTACAGGGTACTTTCAACTTCTACCACGGTGAAACCTTTCGACGAACTTCTAAACCAAGCTTATCACGCGACTATGAGTAATGAACAGAATGTATCGCGCCGCGATTTTCTTCAGCGCCTGAGCGTTGTCGGACTTGCGGGGCTGGGGGCCGGGTCGCTGGTTTCAGCCTGTGGGGGCGGTAGCGGAAATGGTGACGGGGAAAGTGCCTCGTCCGGCTCCGCGAGCGCATCGAGCGGGGGCGGCGGCGCGCAGACGGTGACGCTGCACCCGCAGGGCAACCAGATGAAGTACAAGGAGACGGAGTTTACGGTGCCCGCGGACACGGAGATTAAGCTGGTGTTCGAGAACACTGCCTCAAGCCCCTCGATGCAACACAACGTGATTGTGTTGACCGAGCCCCCGGAGCAGAGCATTTTCAAGGAAATCGGGCAGGCTGGAGTGCAGGCGGGGGCGAACAACGAATACGTCCCGGATCACTCGGCGGTCTTGGCGGCGACGGACGTGTCGAAGCCGGGAGAAACCGTGTCGGTGACGTTCACGACACCGTCGGAGACAGGGAAATACGGCTACGTGTGCACGTATCCGGGCCACTGGGCCACCATGCAGGGCACCATGATCGTGGAGTAGCTCCCTGTTTTGGGAGGACTCGGGACCGAAAGCCGTTCAGAGAGCTGAACGAAGTAGCTTTCGGTGCCCTTTTCGGACGTTATAGCGTCTCGTCTTCGAGGGCATCGGCAGGGGCGTGGAAGAACGCTCCGTGCCGCGGGTCCTCTACACCGGTGTTCAGTGAGTCCGTGATCTCGGTCCATTTGTTGAGGTCCGGGGACCGGGCCAACCCGTAGTAGCCCTGGCGATAGGCATCCCAGTAGAGGCGCCAGGTCCCATCGTCGGTGTGCAGAAGGGTTGGCCCTTCGGCCCAGTCCTCGTTTAGACCGGAGCCCGGGCCCACGATAGGCTCGCTGTAGTCGGAAAAAGAGTTCGTTTTCGGGTCCCGAGTTCCGAGTCGAATGGTCTTTCCGCCGTGTTCGGGCAGGCGTTCGTGTTTGAACGCCATGATCCAGCGTGCCTCCCCGTTCGTAGTTTGCTCGGCCGGTTGATAGACCAGTTGGCCGTCAATGGAGCTGAACCCGGGGTTGTAGAAGAGTTTGGCGTCGGTGAACGAGTGAAAGTCTTCGGTGCGGACGACGTACATGCGGTGGTTGTTGCCGTGCGTGTCGGCGCCTTCTGCGTCGTCGCCGAGCCGGCTGGGGAGGGTGGAGGAGAAGACGATAAAGAAATTCTCTTCGACCGGGTCGTAGTGCACTTCGGGGGCCCACACGTTCTTGGGCTGCTGTTCGGCGGGACGATCATTCGGGAAGGGACGCACCAGGGTCGTGTCCGTCCAGGTCCGGAGGTTGGGGGACCGTGCGTAGCCGAACACGCGTCCCTCCCAGTTGGTCGTCCACACCATGTGGAAGGTGCCCTTCCGATACACGACGGACGGGTCGCGGGTGAGTTGCTGATCCTCCGGCCAGGATGTCGGCGGGGTAAAGATGGGTTCCCCGTCGTTTACCGTTTCGAAGTCGAGCCCATTCTCGCTTCGTTTCAGAAACACGCCGGTCTCTCCGTTGCCTTCGAAGTAAGTGAAGAGGGTCACCGTGGACTCAGAAGACGAATCGTCACGGGAGGTCTCCGGGGTGCACGCCGATTGGAGAATTCCAATGGTCAGAAGTGTGACTACGAGGACACGAGGTAGAGGAAATGTCATGCGTCAAGGGGTTTCGCGTGGGTGGAAAAGGGGGACAGAGGCCAGATCCCGTTTAGCGTGTAGGCACTACTCTGCCTGCAGAGAGTCGGGCGGGCTCTCCGGGATGGTCCACAGGTGCACTTCACTTGGGCCCACCTGCATGGTGGAATCAGGGGCCCAGGCCCCCATTTCAAAGTTATGAGAGACGACCCGTGTCCCCGGGGCAAGTTGTTCGAACAGGAGGGGGCGGAGTTCACGGTTCACGCCCGGCAAGAGATACACCGTCACGACCGTGGCGTCGCTAAAGTCGGCCTCAAATAGATCTTGCTCCCGGAACGAGACGCGCTCCTCTACGCCAGCCTCGATCGCATTCATCCGGGCCTGGTAGACGCGGTAGGGGTCGATCTCGATCCCGACGCCGTGCGCCCCGTATCGCTGGGCAGCCATGATGACGATGCGGCCGTCCCCGGATCCGAGGTCGTACACCACGTCGGTCGGCCCGACTTCGGCCAGCTCGAGCATCTGTGCAACCGCGTCGTCCGGGGTGGGGACGTACGGAACGTCCAGGTTGAGACTCGTGTCTGGAGGCGGGGGATTGCCCACGGAGGGGTCCTCCTGCGTGCATCCCGCGAGCAACAGTCCGGCGAGGAGAAGGCCGGTGAGGAGGAGTGAATAAGGTCGAGACAAATCTGGAAGCATGGCCGAGGGGGAGTGGGGAGAAGGAACGGGCCTGGATGCGAGGTGCACTCCTTCTGGGTGGCGGACAGGAAACGAAGGTAACCGTTCGGGTGCGGAGTCGAAATGCGGGGCCGAAGGAGGGAACATGGCTCCGTGACGTTATGCCCACCGCAACGGATGTGTCTACTGATCCTGTCCATCGTTCCCGAACCGATTCCCCGGGCGATCCATGTTGAGTCAGGTCTGGAGCAGCACCACACACGGGGTTGAGGCCCTGCCGGTCGAACTCGAAACGAATGTCGCCTCCGGCATGCGCGGTCTCTCCGTGGTGGGTCTGCCGCGGGCGGCGGTGCGGGAGAGCTTCGACCGGGTGCGCGCCGCCCTCGAAAACAACGACATCCCCGTGGAGTGGGGGCGCATTACGATCAACCTCGCGCCGGCAGACGTGCCCAAGGAAAGTGCGGCCTTCGACCTGCCGATGGCGGTAGGCTGGGTGGCGGCCAGCGGCAACACGGTTCATGAGGACGTGCTGGATCGATACTGGCTCACGGGTGAGCTGGCTCTGGATGGCACTGTGCGGCCCGTCAACGGCGTGCTGCCCATGGCGATGAAGGCCCGGGAGGAGGGCTACGAGGGCGTGCTCGTGCCCGCCAGGAACGCCGCGGAGGCCGCTGTAGTGGACGACCTCCTGGTCTTTCCAGTGGAGACGATCACCGACGCCTTCGAAATCCTGCGGGATCCGCATGGCCCGGCAGCGCCGGAGCCCTACACGAACGATCTGGAGGCGATTTTCGATCAGGCCCGACAATACCGGCGCGATCTGAGCGACGTGCGGGGGCAGGAAAACGTGAAGCGGGCCCTCGAAGTGGCGGCGGCTGGGGGACACAATGCACTCATGGTGGGCCCGCCCGGCTCTGGCAAAACCATGCTCGCGCGCCGCATGCCGACCATTTTGCCTCCACTCAGCACCGACGAGGCGCTCGAAACGACCAAGATCCACTCTGTTAGTGGGGAGCTCACGTCCGACCATGGCATTCTCGCCACGCGGCCGTTCCGGGCGCCGCACCACACCATCTCCGACGCCGGCCTGTGTGGGGGCGGGGCGCACCCCACGCCCGGCGAGATCTCTCTCGCCCACAACGGCGTGCTCTTCCTCGACGAGCTGCCCGAGTTTCAGCGGCGCGTGTTGGAGGTGCTCCGTCAGCCGATGGAGGAGGGTCGCATCACGATCAGTCGGGCAGAGACGACGGTCACCTACCCGGCCCGCTTCATGCTCATCGCCTCGATGAATCCGTGTCCGTGTGGGCACCTCAACGATCCGAATCAGGAGTGTGTCTGCACACCAGCCCAGGTGCAGCGCTACCTGAGCAAGATCAGCGGTCCCCTCATGGACCGGATCGACCTACACGTAGAGGTGGCGCCGGTGGACTTCGACGAGATGAGTGCCGAGCGGACCGGCGAATCGTCGGCCACCGTCCGGGAACGGGTGATGCGGGCGCGAGAGCAGCAGTCGGAGCGGTTCGGGGCAGCGGAGGACCTCTACAGCAACGCACAAATGGATGCGCAGCGCGTGCAAAAGCACTGCACGCTCAACGAGGCTGGACAGAACCTTCTTCGCACAGCGTCCGACCGTCTCGGCCTCAGTGCCCGCGGTTATACGCGGATTCTGAAGGTGGCCCGCACCGTGGCGGATTTGGAGGCGAGCGGGTCGATCCGTCCTGAGCACGTCTCAGAGGCAATTCAGTACCGCTCGCTGGATCGAGACTGGTGGCACGGGT
>CAYLMT010000049.1:0-12702 GCA_964384855.1 uncultured Salinivenus sp. | reverse complement strand
CAAGCCGTTGCCGTGCTCCGTGCCGACGACCCGGCCGTCCTGCCCCCGATTGCCGAGGCGCTCCTGGCGGGCGGCATCTCGGCCATCGAGGTAACGATGACGGTGCCGGGTGCCCTGGGGGCGATCGAGGAGGTGCGGGCGGCCGTCGGCGACGACGGGATCGTAGGCGTGGGGTCGGTCACCGACGCCCAAGACGTGCTCCGGGCCGTAGACGCTGGGGCCGAGTTTGCCGTGAGCCCTGTCTTCAAACGTCCGATCGTAGACACCGCCCACGAGTACGAGGTGCCGGCCCTTCCGGGGGCGCTCACACCCACCGAGATCCAGAGGGCCCACGAGGCCGGGGCCGACGTAGTGAAGGTGTTTCCGGCCTCCGCGATGGGGAAAGGTTACCTCGGAGCCGTGACGGCACCCCTCCCACACCTCCGCCTTTGCCCCACCGGCGGGGTGTCGCTCGACGACGCGGGCGAGTGGCTCCGAGCCGGCGCGGCGATGGTGGGAGTCGGCAGCGCCCTGCTAGAGGGTGCCGATCCCGCGGCGGGCGACTACGATCAGGTGACAGCAAACGCCCGCCGACTCCGCCGGGCCCTGGACTCTGCTACGGGTGGCGGGTAACGACGAGTCCTGGGGCCGTCCCCTTGCCGGGCCTTCCTGTCTCCAATGCTTCCGCGATGCAATGCAACTTTCCTTTCGTTGGTACGGCCGGACGATCCGGTGACGCTGGCCGACATTCGCCAAATTCCGGGCGTGGAGGGCGTCGTCAGTGCGCTCTACGACGTGCCCCCCGGCGAGGTGTGGCCGGTCGACGCACTCCGGCGGCTCCGCGACACAATCGGCGAGGCGGGCTTGGAGCTCACTGCGATCGAGAGCATCCCGGTCCACGAGGCCATCAAGCTGGGGCGGCCGGAGCGGGCCCGCTACGCGGAGCGCTTCGCACAGAGCCTCCGGCACGTGGGGGACGTGGGCGTAGAGGTCGTCTGCTACAACTTCATGCCGGTCTTCGACTGGACCCGCACGAGCCTCTCTCATCGCCTGCCCGACGGGTCCGAGGCGCTGGCCTACGACCACGAGTCGTTGGAGCGGATGGACCTCACCGACGGAACGGAGGACTTGCCCGGCTGGGTGCACGCCTACACCGGCACGGAGCTGCGCGAGCTTCTCGACGCCTATGACGCTGTAACCGAGGACGCTCTCTGGGCCCACCTGCAGTATTTCCTGGAGCGGGTCGTGCCGGCTGCCGAGGACGCCGGCGTCCGGCTCGCCATCCATCCCGACGATCCGCCCTGGCCAGTCTTTGGCCTGCCGCGCATCGTGACCAGTGGGGCGGCCCTGGAGCGGGTGACGCGCCTCGTCGACCGTCCGGCGAACGGCCTTTGCCTGTGCACCGGTTCGCTGGGGGCCAACCCCGACAGTGCGAACGCACTGCCCCAGGTGACGGAGCGCGTGGCCGACCGAATTCATTTTGCACACCTCCGCAATGTGACGAGCACCGGACCCCAATGCTTCCACGAAACGCCTCATCCTGACGGCGACGTCGACCTAAAGGCCGTCGTTGGGAAACTCCGTGACACCGGATTCTCGGGGCCGCTGCGTCCGGACCACGGGCGCATGATCTGGGGCGAGCGGGACCAGGCCGATGCGCGTCCCGGCTACGGGCTCTACGACCGGGCCCTCGGTGCTACCTACCTGCAGGGACTCTGGGAGGCCGCCGGCTCGTAGCGTCGTGGCTGAGAAGGGTCCGAGTCCCCGTTTTGCTCTTCGGCCATCGTCTAACTCACGCATCTCCAATGAAGCCCCTCCCCCTCCACGAGAACCACTACTTCAGCACCACACCGGCCATTCGGCGTATCGCCCGGACGCTCTACGAGGAAACCCGAGACCTCCCCATCGTGAGCCCGCACGGGCACGTCGAGCCTCGTAATTTGGCCAACAATGAACCGTTTCCAGAGCGGTCCTCGTGGCACGCCACATCATCGACCTGGAAGAGGTCCACGAAATGGCCCACGCCTTCGCGTACGACCTCGCGAAGGAGACCTGCAATCTGACGGAGTAGGTCGAATGGGTCTGTCGCCGTCCGAAGAGAGCCCGAAACCCGCCGCTCGGCCCAGGGCTACAAGCCCTGCGGTTATTTTTGGAACGGCTGCCTCTGGACGCGAATGCCGGACCTTCCCATTGACGACGTGCTGCCGGACCTGACGGCCGCTCTTCGCGAGCGGACGGAGGCGGTGCTGCAGGCGCCGACGGGGGCAGGCAAGACGACCCGCGTGTCGCTGGCACTACTGGGGGAGGAGTGGCTCGGCGACGACCGGATCATCATGCTGGAGCCGCGGCGGCTGGCGGCCCGTTCCGCCGCGCAGTACATGGCGCAGCAGCTCGGGGAGGACGCGGGCGAGACGGTGGGCTACAGGGTGCGCATGGACACGCAGGTAAGCCGCCGTACGCGCATCGAGGTGGTGACGGAAGGCGTACTCACCCGCATGTTGCAGGAGGACCCGGCACTGGAGGGCGTGGGGGCGGTGTTGTTCGACGAATTCCACGAGCGCAACCTGCAGGCCGACCTCGGGCTCGCCCTCACGCTCCAGTCTCGCGAGGTCTTCCGGCCCGACCTGCGCGTGCTCGTCATGAGTGCGACACTCGACACCGGCCCCATCGCGGGGCTTGTCGACGATGCACCCCTGATTCAGAGCGAGGGCCGCAGCTACCCGGTGGAGGTGCACTACGCGGATCGGCCCCTCAGTCCGGGCGACCGCATTGCGCCGCCAGTTGCGGCCAAGGTCCAGGAAGTGCTCCGGGGCACGGACGGAGACGTGCTCGTCTTCCTGCCCGGGGCGGGGGAAATTCGGCGCACCGAGTCGCGGCTGGAGGGCGACGTGCCGGATGACGTGACGCTGCACCCCCTCTTCGGCAACCTGCCGCCGGGGGAGCAGGATGCGGCCATTGCGCCGAGTGCGGACGGAGAGCGCAAGGTCGTCCTGGCCACCGACATCGCCGAGACGAGCCTCACCATCGAGGGCATCCGGGTGGTGGTGGACAGTGGCCTCCGCCGCGCGCCCCGGTTCGACGCCACCACCGGCATGACTCGCCTCGACACGGTGCGCGTCTCGCAGGCCTCTGCCGACCAGCGCAAAGGACGGGCGGGACGTGTGGCCCCCGGCGAGTGCTACCGGCTCTGGGGAGAGCGCACGCAGCATCACCTCGATCCCCACACCGCCCCGGAAATCGAGAACGCCGACCTCGCGCCCGTCGCCCTGGAGCTGGCCATGTGGGGCACGCCCGACCCGTCGGAGCTCCGCTGGCTCGACCCGCCCCCGGACGACACCTACGAGCAGGCCCAGGATCTCCTGCGACGTCTCGGGGCCATCGATGACGACGGCACAGTTACCGACCACGGCCGCGAGATGGCCGAGCTCGGGCTTCACCCCCGCCTTGCTCACATGCTCCTCAACGCTCAGGCGCTGGGACACGGAGCCGTGGCGTGCGACGTGGCGGCCCTCCTCAGCGAACGAGACATCTTCAAGGGACAGGGTGAGGCCCCGGACGTGGACCTGCGGCTGCGCCTGGAGGCGCTCCACCGCCTGCGCCGTGGCGAGCGCCCTACCCCGAACCACGCGCGCAGCTACGTCGTCCCGTACGGCGCCGTGGGCCACGTCCGCAAGGTAGCCGATCACTGGCGGGCCAAGCTCGGGATCTCTACGCAGGCAGAAGGGGACGTGGAGGTGGCGGGCCTGCTGACGGCCTTTGCCTACCCGGACCGCCTCGCACAGCGACGCGAGGGACAAAGCGGACGCTTCCGGCTCCGTACCGGCCGCGCCGCAAAGCTGCCGCGGCCCCAGCTCTTGTCGGACGCCGACTACGTCGTGGCGGCCCACGTCGACGCCCGGCGGCGCGAGAACCGCATCTTCCTGGCCGCGCCCCTCTCCGAAGAGGAGATTGTCGACTACTTCGGCGACCAGAGCACGACAGACACGGAGGTGGCATGGGACGCGGAGCGACGGCGCGTGCAGGCCCGGCGCCGCGAGCAGCTCGGCGCCCTGACGCTCACCGAGGGACCCGTGGAGGCGCCCGATCCGACAGCGGTGGCCGAGGCGCTGCTGGAAGGCATTCGGGACGAGGGGCTGGACCTGTTGCCGTGGACCGACCACGCCCGCCAGCTTCAGCGTCGCATCCAGTTTCTGCGCCACCACCTCGGGGACGACTGGCCCGACGTGTGCGACGAGGCGCTGCTCGATACGCTGGAGGACTGGCTCCTGCCCCACCTCTACGGCCTGAAGCGGGCCGACGACCTCCAGCAGCTCAACCTCCCCGAGATCCTGCGCGACCAGCTGTCCTACGACCAGCGCGATCGCCTGAAGGAATGGGCCCCCACCCACGTCGGGGTGCCCAGTGGGTTCGATCGGTCCATCGACTACTCCGACCCCGAAGCGCCCGTCCTCGCCGTCCGCCTGCAGGAGTTGTTTGGGCTCACCGAAACGCCGCGCATCGCCAACGGGCGTGTACCGCTGACGCTTCATCTCCTGTCCCCGGCCCAGCGTCCGGTCCAGATCACGCAGGACCTCGAGGGCTTTTGGCAAGACACCTACCACGAGGTCCGGAAAGACATGCGCGGCCGCTACCCGAAGCACTACTGGCCCGAGGATCCCGTCAATGCCCCGGCCACCCACACCACGAAGGCGCAGATGGAGGCGGATGTGTGATGGAACGAACCTGTGAGGCCACTTTCGTGAGAAACAGGTTGCGTTTACGCAGAAGGAGGGGTAGTTATGTCCTCCTCTCCGGCGGTCCAGTTGGAGAACGGAACGATTGTCGCTCGGCTTCAATGACGAAAAAAGGACTTGGCCTCAGCGATGAAAAGGCGGTTCCGTTTTCCCTTGGCGCGGAGGCAGTAGCGCCGATCGTCCGGTCCCCCGGAATTCCAACGTCCACGTCCAATTCGTATTTGCGTCATGAGCACTTCCTCCGATGACAATCGCGTCTGGCGCGTCTTTTACACTCAGGCTCGGGCCGAGAAAAAGTGTGAGACACGTCTCGACGAGCGTCGCATCGACGTGATGGTCCCGAAGAAGACGGAGGTGCGGCAGTGGTCCGACCGCACGAAAGAGGTCACCGAGCCGCTTTTTCGCAACTACCTCTTCGCCCGGGTCGACGAGAAGGATCGTCTGCGTGTACTTCGCACCAACGGCATCGTGCGCTGTGTGCACTTCGATGGGGAGCCGGCCCGCTTGCGTGAGGAGACGGTCGAGCGACTTCAGAAGGCCCAGGCCGTGCCCGAGCGACTGTCGACGGCGGACCTGCGTCCGCCGGTGGGGGAGACGATCACGATTACGGGCGGCCCCGAGCGCCTGCAGGGCCTCACGGGAGAGGTGCTCCAGCACCGGGGGCAGACCTACCTCCTGGTGCGGGTAAAGGCCGTGCGGCAGGCCGTCAAGGTTCAGGTGCAGGCCCAGTGGGTAGAGCGAACGGAGACCGCGTAACGGAAGCCCTCCACGAAGAGTTACCGTTTGTCGAGCCCGAATGGCTGCGTATACGCCAACGCGCCGTCGCTTCGGATTTCTGCGCGGAGGTAGGTGGTCAACCCGTCAGTGTCGCTGAGGGCAATGCGTTTGCCTGTGGCGACTACCTCACCCTGGTTTGAAATCCACTGCACCTGCTCGTCGTCGACGGGCGTGCCGTTCACCTCGGCGGTGAGGGTGAGTGTATTGGCGGCGCGGTCGTACGTCACGTCGGTAAGCCTCGGCGTACGGCTCAAGTCCTGGTCTGCCTCGGGGTGGGTCGTCACGGTGCTGAAATAGAACTGTCCGGACTCGACGGCCGCGCGGACGGTCGACCGGCTCAGCGTCCGGAGGGGGAACCAGTTGGCGTTGAGGCCGATGTGGAGTTCCTCGTGGCTGTCGTCATTGGCAAAGCCCCACACGGGCCGCTCTGGCATGAGCTCCTCCAGCAACGCATCCCACAGACGCCGGTCGTGGGGATAGCGATTCGTCTGGTTGTGGACCTCCATGCCCACCAGCGTGTCGTAGTGGGAAAACAGCCCAATGTACTTCGCGAGGGCGTCGTCGGGCACGCGGTCGTCGCCCGGCTCCCAGTACCGCCCGGGATGGGCCAGCACGTTCAGTCCGTCGGTTTCGGCCACCTCCCGGATCGACGTGTGGAGCCGGTCGGTCAACGAGTCCCGGAGCGGGGCCGGATACTTGGTGAAGAGGCTAAGGTTATGCTCGTGGCGAGACAATTCGTTGCCCGGGATGGGAATCATGCCGAGTTGCTCCGGAGATCGTCCGTAGTCGCGCCAGGGCCACGTCACGTGGTTGTGGTCGGTCAGGGCCAGCACGTCGTAGTCGTGGGCATGGTAGCCGTCGATGACGGTGGACGGGTCCTGAGCGCCGTCGGACTCGGTCGTGTGGGTGTGGAAGTTGGCCTTGCGGGGCTGTGCATCCCAATTGACGTTCTCGTAGGGATTGACGACAATCACTTTTTCCTGAGCCGCCGTGTTGGGGGGGAGAACCAATGAGAGGACGAAGGTCAGCAGTAGCGTCAGTATGTGTTGAGGTCGCATAGAGCGTCTGTTGTTGGTGGGGAAAGAAGATCTGAGGACTGATGGTTCTGGAGGCTCGTCTCCAACTCCGTCGTTAAAGGGGCTAGCGCGTCGGCTCACGGGCGGTCCACGATCTGGGACCGCTCGCAGGTATCGGGGGCGGTGACCGGATTGCAGCGACCCGGCTCCCCGCCCGGCAGCGACACCTGATAGTCCGTCCCCATCGCCGGGTCCGGTCGGAAATAGTCCGTGGTCACGACGTGGGCGCCGCTCGCAAAGGCCGCCTCTTTCCGCCGCGGATCGTCTCGTCGCGCCTCGACGGTGCCTGCGTCCGCCCGAGTGCGGACCAGGTATCCGGCTTTGACCAACCTCCGAATGCGGTCGCCCTTTTCGATCGGCTCGTTCACGATGTGAACCGCGGCCTCCGGCGTGCCCTCCGGGGCATCGGCAAACATCATGCGTCCTCGAAGCGACGGGTGGCCCCGCCGATAGGCCTCCAGCTTTCGGCCGGACTGATCCAGCACGAACAGGACCGTGCCGCGAACGTCGTTCAGTCTCGGCCAAGCATCGGCGTGCACAGCCGCCTGCAAGGTCTCGTACTTGCCGCGCACGTCGTCGGGCCGAAGGACGCCGTCCTCGGAAAAGACCGCCCGAATTTCTGCGTCGAGAGCGTCGAAGGCCGCCGAATCGAACGGGAGAGGAGGCGTCGCCTGGGCAAGGTCGAGCGTATCATCCTTGGCGTTGAGGGTAATCACGACCGGAAGGTGGGAGGGATGCGCGTCCGACCACTGCTTGACGTTGCGGAGGCATCGCTTGAAGGTGAGGCAGTTGCTTCGAAAGTCGAGGTCCTGGATGTGCAGCACCTTGAAGCCGGGCGTCTCCATTCGGCCCTTCGGATCGTAGGGCGGCCCGGGCGGCAGGCCCTGCTCCTCCACGAGCTGGAGGCCGTACGGACTGGCGTAGCGCCCGCCCTCGGGGTCGTGGTAGACATCAAGCTCCAGGTTGCGCAGCCCGGCGTTCAACTGCTCTTGGAGGGGCGGATGTGCATATTCCAGGGCCCGGGCCAGTTCCGGCCGCTGCTCTTTCAGAATCGTCATCAGGGAGGAGTCGATGGCCGCCTTGTAGCTGTTGTGTGTGCCGAGCACCTGGATGTCGTTCAGCTGCAGGGAGGACGACTGGGCGCGGGGCAACTGCCGATCGCCCTCGCCGCGGACGAGAAGAAGCAGCGCGCCGACGGCAATGGGGAGAAGGCCAAGGAGGAGGGGACGCGTACGCATGGGAGAGGCATTCTAAAACAGGGGAGTGAACGACCAGAGGAGGAGACGCGATGCCCCAGTCTCCCCCTCTCGTACTGATAGCTCCAACGGCTAAGAAGCGCTCGTCGTTAAAAAGTGTACTTCACGCCAAATCGGGTTGTAAATCCAGGGCCTTCGTACCGCCGCTGGCCCGCATTTCGGTTCACCTCGTACTCGTATTGCTGCTGGGCCTCGTTGAAGCCAGTGACTCGGAGGAGCCGCGTGTCGATGACGTTGTACTCACCGCCCCAGTCCGAATTTAAGAGGTTGGGCACGTTGAAGATGTCGACGTTGAAGATGAGCTTGTCGCCGTAGGCGTCGAGCGGGAGGTCAAACTCCTGCGTGATTCGCAGGTCCAGTTCCGGCTCCCAGGGGCTGACACCCCCGTTCGGGGTGGCGTACTCTCCCATGTTGCGTTGAAGGTACTTGCGGAACCGCTCGCTCGTGTTTTCGAGCACGTACTTCATGTCTTCCGCGATTTGGTCTGGCGTGTCGGGATTGTTCGGGTCGAAGACGTAGGCCGGGTACCTCTGCTCGCCGGGGAGGCCGCTCACGTTGGTACGGCCGTCAATCATGGCGGTGTAGCGGTCGCCCTGAATCAGGTTCAGAAAGCCGCTGACCTGAAAGCCTCGGAACTTGGGCGAAGTAAAGTTCAGAAGGACCTTGTGCTTGAACGCCTCCTGCGAGTAGCCGTTTTCGAGGTAGTCGAAGTCGTCGTACTCGCGGCCGATGAAGCGGTCGTCGACCTCGTTGTGGTAGACGGCGGCGCCTTTCGAGCGATTCCAGGTGTAGCTGGCGCTCACGCGGCCTTGGTTGGGCAACTGCGCGTCGGCCTGGAGCACCACCTGCTGGGACGACTGCTCGTAGCCGCTGGTAAACATGGAGACCTCGGCGAAGCGATCCGAGATGCGGGAGGCGTCGGGATTGAACCCGTCGGCTGGGGCATCGCGGAGGGCACTCGTGGGTGTGTAGACCTTCCGTCCGCTCTCGCCATTGAGCCGGAAGCCGCCGTCGGTGTCGAGGTTCGGATTCGTCACGAGTGGCAGGTCCATGACCTTGTTGTAGTAGAAATTGGCCCCGAGGCGCAGCCAGTCGGTCAGGTAGTGGTGATAGCTGAGGTTCGACCGGAACGCGAAGGGCATCTCGTAGTCCTCGTCCACCATGCGTACGATCTGCTGCCGCTCCTCGGGCGGCGGCGCAAGGCTCTCGCCGGGGAGGTTGGAGAAATCCTCCTCGTAGGCCTCGTAGTCAGGCGTCGGGACGTTCTCGCCCGTGGCCTCGACCTGGTAGAAGCGGAGGCCGTTGAAGACCACCGACTGGGCATAGGGGCGCGTGAGGGTCTGTCCCTGGAACCAACCCACACCGCCCTGCACGATGTGCCGCCCGTTCCCGGCCACGTCCCACGTAAGGTTCAGTCGCGGCTGAATGTTATCCCAGTCGACGGGCGTCGTGTCGTTGCGGAGGCCGAGCTCCTCTTCGAGCACTGGGTTGTACTCCGGTGAGGTCAGGAAGGAAGTGAGGTCGTAGCGCAGGCCGACGGTGGCGTCTAGGTGAGAGGTGATCGCCGTTTCCGCCTGGCCGTAGACGGACAATTCGAGGTGACGCGTTCGGACCGGATCGGTTAGTTCCCGTCCCTCCGTGGCTACCCGGCGCACGAACCGGTCCGGCTCCATATTTTCGAGCGCCTCGAGGCTGTTGAAGGTAAACCGGCCCTGCTGCCCGTGCGTCCAGAGCCCAGAGGACTCAATGAGCGCGTTCTCGGTACCCAACGTAAGGTCGAACCGGTTGGTGCTGAGGTACGTGTTGTTGATGAAGCTGAACACCTCACTTCGCTGGTCCTCCGGTACCCACTCGTAGCCGCGGCCGTTGAGGACGGCCTGCTCGGTCTGCCCGTCAATTTGAGAATCGAAGTAGACCCAGAGGTTCGGGACGCGCCCGTTCGTCGGGATGTTGGCCCGGCGATTCCAGTAGTAGCCCAGCTTCAGGTCGTTCGTCCAGTTCGAGGAGAATTGGGAGCGCAGGGAGAGCAGCCCGTTGTGGCCCTCGGAGCTGAAGTCGTAGGTGACCCCGTGGATTCCGATCGCCCCTATGTGGCTGTTGTTCATGTTGGGCCGCGTGTAGTGGTTGCGGATGTAGCGGCCCGTCAGCTTGTGGGTGTCGTTGACCTGCCAATCGAGACGGCCGACGAACGTGTCCAGCTGGTTACTCCGGGTGAAGAACCCGGTTTGCGGACGTTCGTCCAGCGAATACTGCTCTTGGAGAATGTTGATGATGCGGTTGACGTTGTCGGCACTTGCCCGCTGGCCGATCCCATTCTCCATGACACCGGATGTCGTGCTCTGGGCCCACAGGCTGTAGGCCTCACTTTTGCGCATCCCGTCGTAGGCAAAGAAGAAGTGGAGCTCATCCTCGACGATGGGCCCGCTCACCGTGAACCCGCGTTGGGTCTTGGTATCGCCTTCGACGTTGCGCCCGGCCAGGTCGGTATCAGCGGCCATGCGCCGGTCCCAAAAGTGCCCGAAGATGCTTCCCTCATACTCGTTGGTTCCGGACTTCGTGACCGCCTTCACGGCGCCGGAGGTCCCGCGGCCCTCCACCACGTCGTAGCTGTTGGTGACCACCTCGAACTCCTGTAGCGCCGCCATCGAGAGCACGTACGGGGAGTCTCCGCCGGAGCCGAAGTTCGATTCTTTGGCGTTCACACCGTCAATGGTGAGGGCGTTGTTGCGGCCACTAAAGCCCGCGATGTTGTTGCTGCTGCCCACGCGCGGAGAAAGTTTGACGAGGTCGGTGAAGTTGCGGCCAGCGGCCGGAAGAGATTCGACTTGCTCGGCAGTGATGCGCGTGCTGGCGTCGAGGCGGCTGGTTCGTTCCTGGAAGCCAGTACCCTCGACGACGACCTCTTCCAGTTGCTTCGTGGCCTCGCTCAGTACGAACCGGAGTGTGATTTCGTCTCCCTGGTTGACTTCGATTCCAGTTCGGCGCTGGCTGCCGTAGCCCACGAAGCTGACGGTCACGCTATACGTACCCAGCGGGAGTTCTTGAAGCACAAATTTGCCCCGGGCCCCGGTCGCTGTGCCGGTGCTGAACCCGGTGGACTGGTTGACGACCCGGACTGTCGCGCCCGGGAGGGGCTTGCCGGTGGTCTCGCCGACGACCGTGCCGGCGATGGCCGCGTCCGTGCCCTGAGCCCCGGCGACTGAGGGATTTAGAAGGAAAATGTTCGCGATGAGGAAGGTCAGAACGAAGTGGGGGTTCTGCATGTCGTGGTGGGGGTGTGATTGGCGACGCTCAATTCAATCCTTACCCTAATTATCCACGCAGGCGGCGTTGTTACTGCGCACTTACCGCACCGTTAAGAAATTCAAATGCCATCGTGCTAGTGGAATCCCTGAATGGCCGGGGAGCAACACGGGAGTCGTTTGTCCGCGGAAACTTCGCCAAACTTCCGGCCCTTGTTCGGATTCAGGAAGACCTCGTCCGGCTCGTTTCTCCATCTTCTCGCGTCCGTGACCGTCAATGTCGTCCTGCCCCGCCCGCTCGATCAGGCCTTTACGTACCGCATGCCGGAGGCGCTTGCAGGCGCGGCGCAGAAAGGCGCGCGGGTGCTCGTACCGTTTCGCAACCGGCGCCTGACCGGCGTAATCGTGGAGGAAGGCCCCCCGCCCGAGACCCTCGACTTTGAGGTAAAGGCGGTTCTGGACGTGCTCGACGACGTGCCGGTCTGCACCGAGGAGCTTCTCGAGCTCACAAGATGGATCGCCAACTACTACGTCTGCCCCTGGGGAGAGGCGCTGAAGGCGGTGCTCCCGGCCGGGACCACCGTCGAAACCGAGCACCGGCTCACGCGCACCGACGCCGACCCGAAAGAGTGGGCCGACCACGAGGTCGGACGGGTCGTCCTCGAGGACCTGGCCGAGCACGGTGAGACGACTCTCGCGGCCGTTCGCAAACGTCTGGGTCCCGCCGTTCCACTCGCTCTGATCCGCCGGATGGCGGCCGACGAGGTGGTTGAGGTAGAGACGACCCTCTCCGATGAGCGGGTCGGCCCCAAGACGGAAACGCACCTCCGCTTCGCCCCCGCTTTCCAGCACAAGGACGCCCCGGACGACCTTGTCGAACAGCTTCGGGGCGAGAAGCAAAGGGCCGTGATCCGGGCTCTCGCGGGATTCCGGGCCGAGGGCACGCCTGAGCCCCGCCGCGTCGACGTGATGAAACGGGCCGACGCCTCGTACGGGACTGTCCGCAGCCTCGTGGAGAAGGGAATGGTGGAGCTGGTGGAAAAGGAAGTCGTGCGCTCTCCCCTCGACGACCTTCCGCCGCCCGACTCGCCCCCGCATCACGACCTACTCCCCGCCCAGCAAGAGGCCCTCGACGCTGTCACCGACGCGGTTAACGCGCACCGCTACGGCACATTCCTGCTCCACGGCATTACGGGGAGCGGCAAGACGGAGGTGTACATCCGCGCGCTCAAGGCCGTCCGGGCGAGAGGGCGCACTGGCATTATCCTCGTCCCCGAGATCGCCCTCACCCCGCAAACCGTGCAGCGCTTCCGGGCGCACTTTGGCGACGAGATCGCTGTTCTCCACTCCCAGATGAACATGGGCGAGCGCTACGACGCGTGGCGTCGGTTGCGGGCGGGAGACGCGGCCATCGCCATCGGCCCTCGCTCGGCGGTCCTCGCGCCGCTGGAGAACCTGGGCCTCGTCGTAGTGGACGAGGAGCACGAGACCTCCTACAAGCAGTTCGACCCCGCCCCGCGCTACCACGCCCGCGACGTGGCGGTGATGCGGGCCCACCGTGCCGAGGCGGTCTGCATCCTCGGCTCGGCCACGCCCAGCCTCGAGAGCACGATGAACGCCCGCTGGGGCAAGTACGAGC
>CAYLMT010000048.1:9083-13058 GCA_964384855.1 uncultured Salinivenus sp. | reverse complement strand
CGGGGCCACCTTGCGGTAGCTGCTTTCGACCGGGCCGGACTCGAGGCCCAGAAAGTCGCAGACCAAGTCGACCGTCGACTGGTGGTCGTCCGCGTGACGGATGTGCTCCTCGTACGTCAACGAGAGGTGTGGGAGGTCATCGAGGAGCGCCTGCTCATACTCATTGAGAGCCTGACTGCTTTCCATCCACTCCATCACGTGATCGGGGTCGACGTGGAGGGCCTTCGGTCCGGGGGCCGGATCGGACTTTTTGCGGTGAAAGGTGTCCCGCCGCGCCCGAATGTTCGAGAGCGCGTGGCGTAGAAGATTTGCTCGGCGCAGGTAGAGAATCTGGAAGCCATATTCGTGGTGGAGGGTGTGGAGGAAGTCCTTCCGCGCTCCGGGTGGGTCTTGCACATCTTTGATCTGGTAGCTCAGAATTTTGCATCCGTACGCCTGCGTCGAGCACAGGGCGGCGCGGCCCCGCACGTGCCGGGAGGGAAACGGGACGTAGTTGTGCAGCACCTCGCCCTCGCATCGCAGTCCCGGCACATCATCGAGCATGCTCACCAGCGCAGTCGTTCCCGAGCGTCCTCGACCGAAGAGGATGAATCGCGTTTCTGGGAGCGAGCGACCGGAGAGATGCGCCAGTTCGGCCTGTAGGTACCGGAATTGTTGACGGGCGAACAGGTACCCCTGCGAAAGAAAGGTCTCAATGTCGTCGAGAACCGACGTAGCCATAGGAGAGGAGCAAAAAAGCTGGGTGCACGCACCGCTCGGCCTCAGTGAATTGCGAGGGGAGGGAGTAGATCCCCAAGAGGGCAACTGTTCAAGCTCTCAGCCGCGCCCGAACTTCTGCCCATAGGTCGTTCAAAATGGTCTGGTCCCGAGGGACGAGGCCCAGCATCAGCACGACAGCGCCGTAGATGAACAGGGCCACCGGAATGCCAATCATCCAGCGGGTCGGGGGGGCGAACTGGGCATAGAGCATCCACGCTGTTCCCCCCGAGGCCCCCGCCGCCACGAGGGGCTTCCACAGGTTCCACCGGAAGGGCTGGATTCGGGTGAAATAGTAGAGCCCGGACAACTGGAAGAGATTTCCCAGGATGTGCGTTGCGCTCGTGGCGATGGCCGCGCCCACCACGCCGTACCACTGGATGAGCACCCAGTTTAGGGCGACGTTCACCACGGCCATGCTGGCATTCACCCCAAACGCAAAGTCCTGATGGTCCGACATCTGTAGCATGTGTCCCACCGATCCGGACCCGGCGACCACAATGTACGCCACCGCCAGCACCCGGAGCAGAATCGCCCCCTCCCGAAACTCGGCTCCGAAGAGAGCCATGATGTCCGGGGCGAAGACGATCAGGACCACGGCCAGCGGAAGAGTCCCCAGTGCGATCCAGCGGACCGTGTCCGCGTATAGTTGGTCGAGTGCCTCCAATCGGTCGGTGTGGTACAGCTCTGAGATGACTGGAGAAAACGCGGCTGTGAGGGCGAAGAGAACGAACCGCAGCTGGACCGACATTTTGGAGGCGGCGGTGTAGAGACCCACCGCATCTTCACCAGCGAGGGGACCGAGCATGATTCGGTCGGCCCGTGCAAGGCCCATGCTGGCAAGGCTCACGCCCACGATCGGAAGCGAAAAGCGAAGGAGTCGCTGGAGGTCGAACGACGGGGAGAGGGACGAGAAGAGTGGCGGAAACAGGCGGTAGATCGCGTACACCGACGCTCCGGCAGCGAGCACGGTGGAGGCCAGGAACGCATATAGGGCCGCCGCAAATCCCTGCCCGAATAGCAGGAGAATGCCCGTGAACAGGAGGAAAAGGGCCGGCTGCAGGATCGAGTCGAGGAGCACGTCCACCCGCATTTTGCCGAGGGAGCGAGCCATGCGGGAGCCGAGGTACGTGAGAATGTAGAAGGGCAGCCCGACCGCAAAGAGCCGGAAGATCAGCGGGTCGTTTGTGTTTTTGAGGGTGATCTCGGCCAGCCACGGCGCAGCCAGGTAGAACGCTACGCCAAGGAGAAGACCCGCCCCAATCCCGAGCCCACCGACCGCCAGAAACGTCCCCCTCACTTTGGCCTCGTGCCCACGCTCGTGATGTTCAGCGCCGAAGCGGACCACGCCGTTTTGAAGCCCAAGCGTGCCCAGTTCTCTTACGACACGGAGAATGGAGAGCCCGTAGCTGTAGACCCCATACAGGGTTTTTCCAAAACTCCGGCCGAGGACAATCTGCAGGGCAAACCCGACGCCTTTTGCAATGAGTGACCCGGAAAAGACCGAACTCCCCCCTTTCAAAATGCGGTCGGCGTAATCGGTCGAGTCGCCGCTCCTGTCTTCATCGGTGGTAGAAGACGAAGCGTCACCCTTCGACGAATGGTCCATGCGGAGGTACAGTAAGCGAAAGCGTCAACGCGTCAGGGTCGGGCTGTGGACCCACTTCAAAATCCCACGACTATTGGACGGACGATGGGACCCTTAAGAAATTAGGAACTCCGGACTGTATCGAGGGAGTCCTTAAGTTTTGGTGGAGGATTGATGTAGGGGGGGCAGAATCGTGCCGGACATCGATCGGGGGCCGGGGGAATGCCCGTTTCGATGCGGGGCAGACGGATCATCTGATACCAGTCTATGTTGGCTCTCGTCCGGTTTTCCCGTTTCCAATTTCCATACGTCAGGTCCTGGTGCAGGAGCGAGATGGTTCTGACCCTTCGCCCTGGACGCTTCACCGAAGCGGTCGAGCCGTAAGGGGAGGCGCCACTGGACATTGTGGGGCCTTCAATAGACTCAGCAACGCCTTCGAGCCTTGAGACGACACTGTGGACCGATGGCGACGATGCCGAACACCTTTGTCATAGGGGCGGCCAAGTCCGGCACCACCTCGTTGTACGACTACCTGCGCCAGCACCCGGATGTCTTCATGAGTCCGGTGAAGGAGCCGTGCTACTTTGCCTACGCCGAGAATCCGCCCGAGATGGCCGGGCCGGGGGACGAAGACGCCAACCGGGAGTCCGGGGTCGTGTACACGCTAGAGGAGTACCAGGCCTTATTTTCGGGGAGGACGACCGAGGATGTTCTTGGTGAAGCCTCCCCGGTCTACCTCTATGACGAAGACGCGCCGCGTCTCTTGCACGAGCACTGCCCCGACGCCACGCTCATTGCAATTCTCCGAAATCCCATCGAACGGGCACACTCGCACTATCTTCAGCTGGTCCAGAGCGGCCGCGAGCCCCTGGAAGATTTCGAGGCGGCCCTCGACGCGGAGGACGAGCGGGTGGCGGCGGGGTGGGAGTGGTCGTGGCACTACCGGCGCATGGGCTTCTACGGACAGCAACTGGAGCGTTACCTGGACTACTTCGACCGTGAGCAGCTGCACGTGTATCGTTTCAATGAACTGACGGGAGATCCCATTGGCTTTGCACAGAGGGTCTACCGGGCACTCGGCGTGGATCCGTCCTTCGAGCCGGACACCGGCATTCGCCGTCGCGCTACGGGCCTGCCAAAGCTCGACTGGCTGCACCAGTTTATCGACACCCCGGACCATTTCTTGCGGCGGTGGTCGCGCCTCGTGCTCCCGGAGGCCGTGCGTGATCGGATTCTCATGACTGTACGGAACGCGAACCTACAGAAGCCCCCATTGCCGGACACGGCGCGGGCTCGCCTGGCGGACGCGTATCGCGAAGACGTGCACCAACTGGAAGCGCTGCTCGACCGATCCTTTTCTGACTGGTTGACCCCGGACGACGAGCGAGTCACTGATGACAGATGATCGATCGGACGACCGGAACGGGGCCACCGACCGCTCGCTGCGGGTGCTTGGCTGGCCGGGGTTTACGAGTGAAAACGGCAACCCCTACACCCGCCTGCTCTACGAGGCGATGGAGGCGGAGGCGAACGTGGAGGTGGACGGGTTCTCGATGTTTGAGCCCTTCCAGCGCCGCTACGACGTGTGGCACGTGCACTGGCCGGAGGACTTCTTGAGCTACCCCTCGAAG
>CAYLMT010000048.1:5564-8983 GCA_964384855.1 uncultured Salinivenus sp. | reverse complement strand
CTACGACGTGTGGCACGTGCACTGGCCGGAGGACTTCTTGAGCTACCCCTCGAAGAGGGCTGCTTATTTCTACGTCACGGCGGAGTTGCTTCTCTTCGCTTGGGCTCGGCTCTGTGGCACAAAGCTGGTCTGGACGGTCCACGACCTGGGCCCGCACGAGTCGTACCATCCCTGGCTGGAGCGTTTCTTCTGGCCCTTCTTCTTGCCGATGGTGGACGGAATAATCAGTCTGAGTGAGACGGCCCGGGAGGAGGCCTACGATCGATTTCCGGTCCTCCGATCCGTCCCCAGTGCGATCGTCCCACACGGCCACTACCGCACGGCGTATCCCGAGCCTGTATCGAAGGAAGAAGCCCGGCGCCGGCTCGATCTAGAGGCCAACGCCCCCGTGGCTCTGTTTGTAGGCCGCATCCGCCCGTACAAGAACGTCGTTTCTCTGATCGATACCTTTCGGCAATGGGAGCATCCGGAAGCTCGCCTCGTCGTTGCAGGGAATCCGGTCTCCGACGAGCTGGCCGAACGCGTCCGGGCAGCGGCCAAGGGGGATGCCCGCGTCCGCACAAACCTCCGGTTCATTGAAGAAGAGGGAATGCCGATCCTCCTTGCGGCCGCCGACCTCGCGGTACTTCCCTACGAGACCATCATGCACTCGGGCTCGGCCCTCCTTGCCCTATCTTTCAACCGGCCGGTGCTGGTCCCCGACCGTGGGGCCCTCACAGAGCTCCAGGAGCGGGTGGGGCCCAACTGGGTGCGCACCTACACGGGCGAACTGACTCCAACGGGCCTGGCCGACGGCCTAAAATGGGCGCGCACGACCGACCGAGGGGGAAGCGCGCCCGTTGACGACTTCGAGTGGCCCCGGCTGGCCCGGCAGACCGCCGCGCTCTACCGTCGTGTGCTGGAGGCCAATGACTGATTTGAGTGTCCCCCGACATCCGGTGTTTGTGGTGGGCATGCCACGTTCGGGCACCACGCTGCTCAGCAGCCTGCTCGACGCCCATCCCTCTCTCGTCATTGCCCCGGAGACGCACTACTTCACGCGGTGCTGGACGGGGGAGCCCGTCGAGAATACGGCGGACGCGCTTCGGTTGCTCGATCGCCTCTTCCGGCAGCCCGGCGTGCAGGACATGGGGCTGAGTCCGGAGGAGAAGCAGCGGATTCGCACGTGTGTCCGGGACACGGCGGTGCCGGCGCTTGGCGACGTACTACGGGCACTGATTGAGACCTACGCGGAACGATCGAACGCCCCGGCATGGGGGGAGAAGACTCCAGATCACCTCCGCTTCGTCCCCGAGATGGCCCGGCAATTTCCGACGGCCGTCTTCGTCGCCATCACTCGGGACCCACGCGACGTGTGCCTGTCACTCCGATCAATGCCGTGGAGCCATCGCACGCTGCCAGAGCAGGCCTGGACGTGGCGCACCTACGCGGCGCTCGTGGACCGCTACCGGACCGACTATGAGGACCGATTCCTCGCGTTGCGGTATGAGGACTTGATCACGGATCCTGAGGTCCACCTCCGGGACGTGTGCGATTTTCTAGAAACGCCGTTCCACGAGGCGATGCTCCGACCCCAAGGACGGGAGACCCAGCCGTTTGATCCTGATCGAGAGCCGTGGAAGAGAAAAAGCACCCGGCACATCGACGCTTCCAACCGGGAGAAGTGGCGCAGGCAGATGCCGGAGGCGGAGCGGGTGATCGTGGAACGTATTGCGGGACGATGGCTCTCGGCCTACGGATATCCCCGCCCTCCAATCAACTGGCGGCCTGCACTGGTCGGACAGATCTTGAAACGGCTCGGCACAGCGGCACTCCAGCGGGTCCGTCGCACCCTCCGCACCCTCCGCTCGGGCCGAGCCTTCAGCGACGACGCGACGCCGCAGTGGATGGAGGAGTAGCCAGGGTGAGGCGGTGCACAGAGAGCTTGGCTCGGGGAAGCGGGGTCGCAGGAACGCTGGGCGGCAGACGGTGTGCCAATGCCTGTGCCCCGGTATCGCCGTAGACTCTGGCGCAGATCCTCCCGTACAATCGCTTTCGCCCGATGGACGTCCTCCGAAAGTTGTTCTCCCTTCTGACCCGGCGGGAGCGGCGCAACCTGTACCTCCTCTTCGTGGCTGTTCTGGTGATGGCGTGCCTGCAAGTCGCGAGCGTGGCCTCCATCATGCCCTTCCTCTCCGTCGCTTCGGACCCGACGATTATTCAGGAAAACGAGTACCTCCACTGGGCCTACCAAACCGGCGGATTCGACGATGACCGGTCCTTCCTCATCGCGCTGGGCCTCGCGGCCCTGATCGTTCTCATCCTGAGCAACGCGTTCATCGTCCTCACACGCTGGGCGATGGAACGCTACTCCTGGGGCCGAAACCACAGCCTCTCCCGGCGGCTCCTGCGGAGCTATTTGCACCGGCCGTACGAGTACTTTCTAACCCGGAACAGCTCAGAGCTCGGGAAGAACATTCTCGAAGAGGTCAAGGAGGTGACCGATCAGATGCTGAAGCCGGCGCTCCGCGGGACGGCGAAGGGCCTCGTGGCGCTCTTCATTGTGGGCTTTCTGGTGTACTTCGACCCGATCGTGGCCCTCATGGTGTCCCTCGTGCTGGGGACGGCGTACGGAGCCATTTACTTTTTCGTCCGGGAGCAGCTTGATGCGCGCGGTGAGGCCCGGGTGGAAGCCAATACGAAGCGGTATCAGTTTGTGGGAGAGGCGTTTGGGGGCATCAAGGAGGTCAAGATTCAAGGGAAGGAGGAGGCGTTTTTGGATCTGTACGACGACCCGTCGAAACGATACGCCCGAAATCAGGCGCTGTACCGGGTGATCAAGAAGACACCGCGGTACGTGATCGAGGCGGTCGCCTTTGGTGGCATTATCCTGATTGCGATTTATCTCATTGCGATCCAGGACAGCATCCAACAGGTAGTGCCGGTGCTGGGGTTGTACGCGTTTGCCGGGTACCGGCTTCTTCCCGCCTTGCAGGAGGCGTTTCACGGCCTGGCCAGTGCGCGCTTCAATATCGCGGCCCTGAACAAACTGCACAGGGAGCTTCGGGGCCGGATAGAGGGCGAAATGCGTTCTCGGACTGAGCGCTCGGACGAGACCACCGGGGCACCGCTCGTTCCGGAGGACCGACTCGAACTGCACGGGGTGAGCTACACGTACCCGGACGCTCAGCAGCCGGTCATCCGGGACCTGTCGCTCACCATTCCCGCCCGGTCCATCACTGGTTTCGTAGGGAAGACCGGATCCGGGAAGACGACAGCGGCGGACCTTATATTGGGGTTACTCCGCCCTCAGGACGGAACGATCACCGTCGACGGCGCCCCCCTCCGGGATGACACGCTCCGTCGCTGGCAGCAAACGATCGGTTACGTGCCGCAGCACATTTACCTGTCGGACGACTCGGTGGCGCGAAACATCGCGT
>CAYLMT010000048.1:0-5464 GCA_964384855.1 uncultured Salinivenus sp. | reverse complement strand
TACGTGCCGCAGCACATTTACCTGTCGGACGACTCGGTGGCGCGAAACATCGCGTTTGGCGTCTCGCCCGAGGCGATTGACAGGGACGCAGTTCGGGACGCGGCGCGCCGGGCGCACATCTTCGACTTCGTTGAGGACGAGCTGCCGAGCGAGTGGGACACGGTAGTGGGGGAACGGGGGGTGAAGCTGTCGGGGGGGCAGCGGCAACGGATCGGCATTGCGCGAGCGCTCTACCACGGGCCGTCCGTGCTCGTCTTCGACGAGGCCACCAGCGCGCTGGACCAGTCGACGGAAGCGGGGGTCATGGAGGCGATCTACGACCTGGAGGGAGAACAGACCATTCTCCTTATCTCGCATCGCCTGAGTACCGTCAAGCGCGCCGACAACATCTTCATGCTCGAAAACGGCCGAAAGGTCGGCGAGGGGACCTACGACGAGCTCCTGGAGGACCACGCAAAATTCCGGTCGATGGCCCTTTCGTAGCCCGGTTCTCGACGGTTGCCTGTTCCGTTTTTCGCGTCCAACGAGCACTGGAGGTCTCCCTACGTTCATTCCCGTGGAGTCGGAACGACTGCAGCCCCTCACCGGAACGGAGTTTGCCTCGTGGTCCCTATAACGGGAGTGCACAAAAACGCCCGCGCACGGCCTGAACCCTTTCTGGGAGCCCTCCGTTAGGGGAAGGCTATCTAAATCATCTCGACCACGGGAGTCCTGGAGGCGACGCATGCTCGACGAGGTACTTGCGCTGATCCGAGACCACGATCGGTTTTTCATCACGACCCATCTCGGCCCGGACGGGGATGCCGTGGGGTCCCAACTGGCCCTCGGACGATTTTTGGAGAAGATGGGGAAGTCGGTTGCGATGGTCAATAGCGACGAGGTGGACTACAACCTCGACTGGCTTCCCGGGGCGGAGGACATCACCGTCTTCGACGGGTCGTTGGAGCAACACGAGGCGCTGGCAGAGGCGGAGGTCGCCTTTGTCCTCGACACCAACGACGAGGAACGCATTGGCAAGGTTGGGTCCCTCGTCCGGGACGCCACGGCGACGACCGTTCTCGTCGACCATCACCTGGAGCCCGAGCGCTGGTTCGACGTTCTGTTCGTCCGGGACGAGGCCGCCGCCACCGGCGAGTTGGTCTACGAAATTATCGAGGGGCTCGCCCCGGACCTGATCGATGAGGCGATCGCCACGTCCCTGTACACGGCGATCATGACAGACACGGGCTCCTTCCGCTATAGCAGCGTGACGCCGGAGCTTCATCGCATCGTGGCGGACATTTTGGAGCGAGGGGGCATTGGGCCCGCGCCGATCCACGAAACCATCTACGACCGGAAGTCGATGCCCGGGCTTCGGCTGCTCGGGCGCATGCTGAACCGGATCCGGCTCCGCTACAACGGGCAGCTTGGCTACTCGGTGGTCACGCAGCGGATGGTGGAGGACACGGGGGCGAGCTGGGATGACAAGCAGGGCTTTGTCAACTATGTGCTGTCGATTGAAGACGTGAAGGCCGCGCTCCTCTTCTCGGAGACGGACGACGGGGCCAAGATTAGCTTTCGCTCGGAGGCGGACGTGCGCGTCGACCAGTGGGCGCGTCACTTTGGAGGTGGAGGCCACCGGAATGCGGCCGGGGCGTACGTTAAACGCCCGACCTTCGAGAAAACCATCGAGGCTGTGATCGAGGCGGCGTCGGACTACATTGCCTTTGACGCGCGTCACACCCCGGACGACGATCTGTCCCCCGAAGACCAGTCCTATCTGGAAACACTCCTGGACGGAACCTCCGACTCCCCCTAGTGCATCGAGGGGCGTCTTCCTCTGTGAAGCGCACGGAAACACTGTTCTCCCGGGGTTGACGTTGATCGTGAGCGGCGATTAACGTATCGATGCCTGGTGCAGTAACTAGAGGCTCCTGCCCGCGGGCCTCTCGGCCGTTCGATTCGTATTTGTTGTTGCAACCGCAGTGCGAACATGACCCTCTCCACGACGACGGATCCGCCGGTCGAGTTGGAGGTCGACCTGCTTTTACTGCCGTTCACGGAGCGGCCGTCGGACCCGGTTGTGGAGGCCCTCTCGGAGACGCTCGGAGCGGCGATCGGGCGGGGGATGAGAGACTTCACGGCGGTAGAGGGGGACACCCGGGTGGTGTATCCGGAGCACACGGTGGCACCTCGTCTCGCCTTTGTGGGGTTGGGGCCGGTTGCCGACCTTGATGCCGAGACGCTCCGGGTCGCCGGGGCGGCGGGGGGTGAGGTGGCGCTCGACCACGAAGCCGAGACAGTGGCCTGTCTGCTTCCGGTGGAGAATGTCCTCACCGATGCCCGCATGACACAGGGGCTCGTGGAGGGATTCGTGCTGGGCACCTACCAGTATCGTCGATACAAGACCGCCGACGGCTTCGACGGGCCGTCGGCGTTTCGTGTACACGTGGGGGACGACCACGACCGGGCGGCGGTGGAGGAGGGGGCCGAGCGCGGACGGCGTCTGGCCGACGCGACGTGTACCGCCCGTGATCTCGTCAATCGGTCCCCCGACGAGAAAACCGCGCATCAGTTTGCCGAGGTCGTTGCCGCGTCGGGGAAACGTCACGGGTACGACGTGGAGACCTGGGACGAGGATCGAATCCGAGACGAGGGGCTGGGCGGACTACTTGCCGTGAATCGGGGCAGTTTTGATCCGCCGACGATGTCCGTGCTCTCGTGGCACCCGGACGAGGCGGTGAACGAGCGGCCCGTGGTGCTCGCCGGAAAGGGGGTTGTCTTCGATACTGGGGGGCTGTCCCTGAAAAAGACGAAAGACTCGATGGACAAAATGAAGTCCGACCTGGGGGGAGCGGCGGCCGTCGTGGGGACGTTTGAGGCCCTGGCGGACCTGGAGGTGCCCGTGCACGTCATTGGGTTGCTTCCCGCCACCGACAACCGTCCCGGCCGCCGGGCGTACGTGCCCGGGGACGTGGTGCGCATGCATTCTGGGGCGACCGTGGAGGTGATGAACACCGATGCCGAAGGTCGCCTGCTCCTGGCCGACGCGCTCTCCTACGCGGCTGAGGCGTACGCTCCCGAGATGATCGTGGACGTTGCGACACTGACCGGCAGTTGCGTTGTGGCCCTCGGACAGGCTGCGGCGGGCGTCATGACGAGTGAGACCGACGCTGCGGCCGAGCGGCTCTACGCCATTCAACGCGCTGGGGAACGAACGGGCGAGCGCGTCCATCCGCTCCCCCTGTATGACGTGTACAAGGAGCATCTGGAGAGCGAGATCGCCGATCTACAAAATGTGGGGGGACGGCCGGCCGGCGCTATTACCGCCGGGAAGTTCCTGGAGCACTTCGTGGACGACGAGGTCCCCTGGCTGCATCTCGATGTCGCCGGCCCGGCCTTTCGACAGACCGCACAGGCGTATCACCCCGAAGGAGGTACGGGGTTTGGGGTGCGTCTCCTTGTAGACTATCTCACCAATTACGTGGCGGCGCGGGACCGCTAACCGCCTTGGGCGGTCGACCTTTTCGCCGTGTCCTTCGAACCAAATCGTACCCTCCATGCGCATTCAGCGACCCACCTTTCAACGTCCCGAACCGCCGGCGCCGAACGGCGCCCCCACACGCCTCGCCATCACCCTGGGCGACCCGAATGGGATTGGGCCCGAGGTGGTGCTGAAGAGTCTGCACGATCCGGGCCTCATGCCATCCATGACACCAGTCCTCATTGGCTCGGCGCACGTGCTGCGGGTGCATGCCGACGTGCTCGGCTTCTCGGACCTGGACATCCACATTGTGGATGAGGTGCCGGAGGAGGTGCCCCATGGCGACGTAGCGGTGCTCGATGTAGCTGAGGATCCGGAGCCCCCCGTTATGTTTGGGTCCGTCACTGCGGACGGTGGGCGTGTCGCAATGCGGGCAGTGGAGCGGGCCGTGGAGGCGTGCAAGGCGGGCACCGTCGACGCGATGGTGACCGCACCCATCTCGAAGGATGCGGTTCGACAGGCGGGATACGACGTGCCGGGCCACACCGAGTTCATCGCAGAAATGACGGAGAGTCCGCGACCGACGATGATGATGGTCGCCGGGGGACTCCGCATTGGGCTCGTGACGAGTCACATTCCGCTGTCGGAGGTGCCGGCGGCCGTCACCGAGGAGGCCATTTTGGAAAAGCTGCGCGTGATCGACGCGTCCCTGCGCGATGACTTTGCCATTGAGCAGCCCAAGATTGCTGTGTTTGGGCTCAACCCACACGCGGGGGAGGCTGGAGCCTTCGGCCCGGAAGAAGAAGAGGTGATTGCCCCGGCCCTGCAGGCCGCGCGGCAGGAAGGATTTCGCGTAGAGGGGCCCATCGCCGCGGACGGGTTCTTTGGAACCCAACTCGACGCCGACCACGACGCCGCACTTGCAATGTACCACGATCAGGGCCTCGTGCCCTTCAAGGCCCTCGCATTCGATCACGGCGTCAACTACACGGCGGGGCTGCCCATCGTGCGCACCTCGCCGGACCACGGAACGGCCTACGGTATTGCCGGGAAGGGCATGGCCTTGCCGGGCAGCATGCGAAACGCCATGGAACTGGCCGTCGCCATCGCTCGCCATCGGCGTCAACAGGCCAAGCCCACACCATAACTCGTCTACCCATCCAATATCATTGGGGGGGCAGTGCGCTCGGCGCGTCTCCGTTTAGGCGTTTTTTGTCTTCGGTTCGGACGTGACGGTGGTTGACCCTTCCCGGCCGGATCGCAATCCTATAGGCCCGTCTGCCCGGCAATATTTGTCCTGTCCGTGATCGACTTCCGCAACGTTTCCATCTCGTTTTCCCTGCCGAACGGGGATCAGCGTTCGGTCCTGGAGGATGTCTCTTTCCACATCGACCAGTCGGAGAAGTCATACCTGGTCGGCCCCACGGGCAGTGGCAAGAGCACGATCCTGCGCCTGCTGTACATGGACCTGTTTCCCAATTCGGGGGTCGTCCAGATCGGGGACTACCGGTCCGACGAGGTTGAACGGGAGGACATTCCGTACCTCCGGCGGTCGATCGGGGTGATCTTTCAGGACTTTCAGCTCCTTCCAGACCGGACGGCGTACGAAAATGTCGCGTTTGCGCTCTACGCCACCGGGAAATCCTCCTCAGAGGTCAAGAGCCGAGTGACGAAAGTATTAGGGCGGGTGGGCCTCAGTCATAAGCACCGCAGCTATCCGCACGAGCTCTCAGGGGGGGAGCAGCAGCGCGTCGTCATCGCTCGGGCCATTGCGAACGATCCGTGGGTCCTCTTGGCCGACGAGCCTACCGGCAACCTCGACCCGTCCGTGGCCAACGAGATCCACGAGTTGCTGCTCGGTCTGCACCGGCAGGGCATGACGCTCTTTATGGCGACCCACGACCATCGCCTCGTCAAATCGTATCCGGCCCGCACTCTCGCGATGATGAACCGGCAGGTGGTGGAGATTGACGCGGAAACGCTTTAGCACCGTTTCGTCAA
>CAYLMT010000047.1:0-13551 GCA_964384855.1 uncultured Salinivenus sp. | reverse complement strand
CCGAAAGCTGGCGTCGGTGGGGCCTTATTTAGATGTTAAAGTCGTCGAATGGTTTGCGGGTTGACAATTTTTTCGGAGGCCAAAGGGTGTCTCGTTCTCAGGCCGGGGTGGGTCGGGCGTGTAGCGGGGAAGCGTGACAATAACACGGGTCCCCTCGCCTTCCTCGCTGGAAACCTCCATTGATCCGTCCATGAGTTGGACGAGTCGGTGAGCCACCGTAAGCCCGAGGCCGGCACCCTCGTGCGTGCGGTTCCATCCCACGGACGCCTGTTCAAAGGGGCGAACGAGTTCGTCGAGACGCTCTTCGGGCATCCCGATCCCGGTATCCTCAACCGCGATCGTCACATGCTCGGGCTGAGCCCCGACCGTGACGTGGATCCGGTCGCCGGCCTCGGAAAAAGCGATGGCATTCCGCACGAGTTCGTTCACGACCTGCTTCGTCGCGTCGGCATCCACCCGGGCATTCAGGCTCGGGGCCGTTCGGTGAACGGTCAGGTGAAGGTCCTGGCGTTCGGCCCTCGTGGAGAGAGCCTCGACCTGTTCGGTCACGAGCGTACCCACGTCCAGGGGTTCGGGCTCCAGGTCGACGGCCCCCGACTCCAGCCGAGATACCCGAAGCACGGAGTCCAGCGTGTCGAGCAGGCGGCGGCCGCTCTGTCGGATGCGGTCGGCGAGGGGGGCGGGGTTGTTTGGGTCGGCGTCGGAGATCACTTCTGCGAAGCCGAGAATGGAGGTCAGTGGGGTGCGCACCTCGTGGCTCATGTTGGCGAGGAGAGCGGACTTCAACTGGCTTGCGGCTTGGGCCTCCTCCTGGGCCACCCGCAGCTGGCGCCGCATCGTCAGGCGCGCTCGGAAGATGACATACAGGACGAGTCCCAACGTGGCGATGCAGCCAACGAGCGCGAATGGGCTGGTCTCGGGCGACGGGACGATGACGTAGGCACCGGCGGGAACCAGCAGTCCATATCCCAAAAACCAAACCAGGGGACGCATCTCTCGAAGGCCGATCCCAATACTGACTCCCACAACGCAGAAGACGAAGAACACGGCCACCGCGTAGTCACCGTTGATCTGATTGAGAGCGGCCAGGACGGTGATCCATGCGAACAACACGTACAGGAAGGTCCACAGGAGGTATTTGTAGTGCCGCCGAGCCCACTCGGAGATATACGACAGCGCGACGGTACCGCCGAACAGGCTCGACATTGCGACGCGTGCGCTCCAGGGGTCCACGTACGCAGGATTCCAAATCTGATACAGCGCACCGAAAATAGGGATGAGGAGGGCCGCAAGGAGCGACAGGAGCCGGTACACCTGAACGAGCCAGGCCTCCTGGTCGGAGAGGTTGGCGTCGGTGGGACGCAGAAACGAGAGAATGTCGAACAGGGAGGATGCCATGAGGGAGTCGGCCGGTCCACGTCGATACGGACGTGGGAGCCCTGTGCGACGGTGCGACAGGGAAAGGGCGTCGGAACCGGTTACGTACAGGTGGGAATTTCGGTACTTCCGGGGCCGCACTGCATCGGGAAGGGCAAGAGGCTCCACCGTCGTCCTCGGAATTGAGACCGAGGTGAGAGGTGAGACGATCAAAACGCCTCGCCAAGGGACATGTAGAGCTCAAATCCCGTTCGGCCGTAGGCCAAGTCGAGTCGTCCGTGAATCCCGTCCTCGGTCAGGCGAAACCGTCCACCGACCCCGACGGCCGTCTCAACCTGTTCGAACAAGTTCGAACTGATGCGAGGGGCCACCTCTCCTGCCGACACAAAAACCGTGCCTTTGAACCGCCAGAAGAGCGGAGTCCGGTATTCTGTCTGGACGGACCAGAGCATGTCGTCGCGGAATCGGCCCTTGCGGTAGCCGCGCATCCGGTCAGAGCCGCCGAGCAGCGGCAGGAGGAGGAAAGGCGCCTCGCCCACGACGGTTTCCGCGTAGGCCTGTGCGGCAATCAGCCCCGGGCCTACGGGGTGATATCCACGGAGGTCGGTTTTCAAATGACCATAGGTGTGGTCACTTCTCCATGCCGTGGAGTACCACGTTCCGACCAGCTCCGCGTAGGTCCCCTTCGTGGGGTAGTAGAGACTGTTTCGGGCGTCCCATCGAGTGGCCGCACCGATTCCCGCGGTGAAGCCGCCGTCGGCTCCTGGGATGCGCTCGTCGTCAATCAGGCCGTTCTCCTCGGGATTGGTGATGGCACTGGTTCGCGTGAAGACCCGGGGACCCACGTACAGGTGGGGGCGGAGGCGTCGCTGCACCGTCAAATCGAGGGTGCCGTAGCGCTCCGTGTAGGACTCCTTGGCGGTTGGGGGCGTGTCCCCACCGATGCCGTGGAATGAACTCGGATACTTGCTTCCGCGCAGCGCCCCCTCCACGCGCCAGCGGCCGTGGTTCAAATACAACTCCGGATCGATGGCCACGGTGACCTGGCGCCGCTGGGTTACCGTGAGGGTCAGTTCGACGCTCGATGGCGACTGGTGGGGAGTGTCAGGTAGGTAGTAGCCGGCGGCCCCTCCAGCCGCGATTTTCGTCGCCGGTGTATAGGAAGCGTACGGGAGCACGAGCCAATTGGCCTTTCCGGAGGCCGTCGTCGACGTATCCGCCGTACTTCCGGCGGAGGAGTCCGGGGCTTGGGCGAATCCCGGAACGACGACCCCGCCGGCAAGAAGGAGCGCAAGCACGAGTTGTCGCATGACTCGGTCCGTTGGGCATGAAAGGGCCTCAAAGCCGGACGACACGGCCTTTAGTTTCGGCATAACGAATAAACGTGTCAAATACGTCACCGGCCGCAACGGTGCTGGCGTCGCCCACGACGACCACTTTGCGCCGGGCGCGGGTGACCGCCACATTGAAGCGGCGCGGCTCGTCGAGGAAGCCAATATTGCCCCGGTCGTTACTCCGGACGAGCGAGACGAAAACGACCTCTTTCTCGCGTCCCTGAAAGCCGTCGACCGTGTCTACCTCCAGGGCGTCCAGGGCGAGTGCGCGGTCGATGCGATCGACCTGGTCGTCGTATGGGGAAATGACTGCAACGTCCGACGGGTCCATGCCTGCCTCCAGAAGGTCGGTCGTTAGCTGGGTGACGAGCTCGGCCTCGCGGGGATTCTCGCGGGAATGCGAGCCGGGGCGTTGGTGCTCGGGGGCATCGAGGGCACTCGTGTCTACGTAGACGAGGGGCGCCTCCGGATCGAGGATGTCGCGGCGCTCATCGGCGGGGAGGGTGTCCTGAGTCACGCCGAGGTCGGCCAGCGTGTGGTCCCGGACCGTGTCGTCGGCCTCCAGGCGGTCATCGTAAAAGGTGCGGTTGGGGAAGCCCATGATCGTCTCGTGCATGCGATACTGCGTGCGCAGTAGGCTGCGGATCGAACCGGGCGCCTCGGGGTTCGTCTCGTGGTGATGAGCGAGGCGCTCGAAGAGGGTGTGTTGGAGTCCGCTCTGAGCTGCTTCCTGGTTGAGGATGGTTGGCGGGAGTTGCTTGTGATCGCCCACCAGGATGGCTCGCCGGGCGTGCGTTATCGGGATCCAGCAGGAAGGCGCCGTGGCCTGCGTCGCCTCGTCGATCACAAGCGTGTCGAACGTATGCCCGTCGAGCAGGTCGCTGCCCGCGGTCGAGTTGGTACTGCACACCACGTCCGCGGCCTCTAAGACCTCGTCGATGGCCTCCTGCTCCAGCTTTTCGGCCTCGTCGAAGAGGGTGTCGGCGTGCTCCTGGAGGTTCAGCCAATCGGCCATCTCCTCGATGCGCTCCGGCGGCACCCCGCGCGAGCCGCGGCCCTGCTCAGCAAACTCCTTGATCTTTCGGTCGGACATGCCACGGCGCCAGCGGCCGGAGGGAGGGGTCAGGTCCTCCTGCCGGTCGAGTACGGCGAACGCCTTCTCGCGCTTCTTCTTCGCGCGCTGGTACATCACGTGGTCCTCGATCCGGGCGTCGAGCGTGTGTGCGTGTAGCGTGTCCGTCACACGAGCCGGGTGCCCGAGGCGCACCACGTCGGCCCCCTGGGTTGCCAGAAACTCGACCACGTTGTCGACGGCCGTGTTCGAGGCGGCGGTGGCGAGAACCGTTTCGCCGCGGTCCACACACTGTTGAAGGACCTCGATGGCGGTGGTGGTCTTGCCAGTGCCGGGCGGGCCGTGGATGAGGTGCACGTCGTCGGTCGCCACGGCTTCGCGGACGGCCTGCCGCTGCGACGCGTTGAGCGCGGGGTTGTGCCAGCCGTCGATCTCGGCGGGTTCGGCGGAAGTGGGAGTGGCGGCCCCGGTGCTCACGTCGCGGAGTCGTTCGAGCGGGCCGTCGGCCGTAGGAAGCAGCGCCAGCGCGTCCTGCATACGCTGGTAGGTGATGTCGTTCACGTAGAGGTCCACCCGCAGGCCCTTTCCGAATACCCATCCGTCGGGCTTCGGATCGAAGGACGCGGTGATCGAGTAATTTGTGACCTGCGTAACCGTGCCGGTGGGGTTGTCGTCGCGAAGGGGATCCTGCTTGGAAATCATGACGAGGTCCCCCACGCGGATGTCGTGGTCGGGGAGGGGCTTGCCCTTTTGATCGCGCATGAACTTGACGTGGTGACCGCCCAGCGCCTCGCCTTCGTCACGGCCTCGCATGCGGAGCAGGGCGCGGCCACGGTCTTCCCGTTCTCGTCCCGAGAGATTTTTGATCTCCCGCTCGTGCCGCCGCATTTCTTCCTCGCGCTCCAGTTCCACGAGGTCGGTGAGTTCGTCGGCGTACTCGAGGGCTGAAGCGGTGTCCCCGTCCAGTGGAATGATCGACACCGTCGCGTTCCCGATATGGCCGCCGTCGAGCACCTTCACGATGCGATCGACCACGCCGGGACGCACGTCCACTTTGGCCTCGTCGTTGTCGATGTCGATAGCCCCAATGGCGTCGGGATCCACGTTCGCCTCGTTCGTGAAGGCGCCGACAATGTCGCCCGGCCCTTCGCCGTTAAGTCCTTGCACGAGAAGAGTCGTCGTGTCGTCGCTCATACGTCGCCGAGGGAATTTCTTCGACAGGATCCGAGCATCGCCCAACCATACGGGCACGTCGAATTATGGGTTGCGACAGTGACGAATTCCTCTCTGGACGTGATGTGCATTTTGTTTGTCGTTTCGAGCGGGCATGTGTACGATGGTTTTGGCGGTTCGGGAGCCATGCTCAGTTCGCCGAACGAGTCTATTCGCGTCAGCCCGGATAGGTCGTCCTATTACAGCTCATGACCACTCCCCAGTACGAGGTCGTGGTGGTTGGAGCCGGCCCCGTCGGCCTAAGCTTGGCACTCGGTCTGGCCCGCAACGACCGATCGGTCCTCCTTCTCGAAAAAGAATCAACGACCAGCGACCAGTCCCGTGCCCCCGTCATTTGGCCGCGCACGCAGGAGATTCTCGCCAGCCTCGGCGTGCTTGATCGGTTTCTGGAAGCGGGGATCGTCCAGTCCGAGGTGCAGCTCTGGGACGCAGATCGGGACCAGGTACTCTTGCATCTGCCCATCGAGGAGCTTCGGGGAGAAACCAAGTTCCCACAACTCCTCCTCTGTCCCCAGTCCAAGACCGAGCAGCTTCTGTGTGAGGCGCTTCGGGAGGAGGCGTCGGCTGAGATCCAGTTTTCGGCCGAGGTCACAGACCTCGAACCTGCGGCCAGTGGGGTGGAGGTGCAGTACGATCGGGACGGCACGACCCAGACTGTCGAGAGCACGTTCGTTGCGGGTTGCGACGGGGCACACAGCCGGGTGCGGGACGTGCTCGGAGCGTCATTTGAGGGCAGGACCTACCGCGTGCAGGCGGCCCTGGCCGACCTCACGTTTGCGGTTGACCCGGACGTACGGTCTCCCCGTGTAACCCGCCGTCGCGGGGTGGCTACGGGGATTCGCATTGATGAGCAACGGTGGCGTGTCATCATGCCTCGCACACGAGAAGACCGTCCGCCGCTCGGTCTGCGCATCGAGCAGGCCGCGGCCGACCTCTTCTCGACCGACGCCTACACGACTGTTTGGAAAAGCGAATTCAACCTCCACCGACGCGTCGCTGAGCCGTTCGTGAATGGTCACGTAGCACTGGCGGGCGACGCGGCGCACCTCACGAGTCCGGTGGGCGGTCAGGGAATGAACGTCGGGATTCAGGACGCAAATGCTCTCCGTCGGGTGCTGGACGCGGCCCTCGACTGGGACCAGGCCCCGTCTCTGGCTTCATACGAAGCGGAGCGGGGTGATGCACTCGAGACCGGTGCTGTCTGGACCACTGATGCATTGACGCGCCTGCTTCTCGCACGGGAGGGAGCATTCCTCGTCCCGGCCCTCCAGTTCTTGGGGAGGTTGCTCCAAATTGGTCCGCTCCGCCGGGCTGTGCTGCGGCGGATGGCCCTCCTCGACGATCCGTCCCGCAAACAATGAGCGCCTTTACCCCAGTGCTGGAAGGCCCAGGATAAAGGTGAAGGCTGTGGCGCCCAGCACGAGGAGTGTAATTGCTGCGTGGACCCGTCTCCGGGTCGTGACGATAAGCGCGCCGAGCAGAATGGCAGCGGTGAGGTGGGTGGCTGCGATGATTGCCCCGTCCGACGCGGTCCCGTTCCCCAGAAATACTGAGGAAACGATGGAAATGACCTGTCCGAGCACAAGCAGGGCAATCAGGGCGCCGAAGAACCAGCGGCGGTGCGTGGTCGAAAAGTAAAACGCCTGCATGTCGAGGACGCCGTCCGGTGCTGCGGAGCGGTCTCCGCGGGGCTGCATCTCCGGTGCGCACTTGGGGCGACAGTCGGGGTCCGGGAGGGCAAACGCACACGCGAGGTATAGGACCAGAAAGGCCATCAGGTAGGGGAGGAACGCTGCCGCCTCCCCGAACACTGCCTCCTGCAGGATCCCGAATGAGGTCCACCAGAACTGGACCAGGATCAACAACACGATGGCCGCCCAGGTCAACGGGAGCCAGTGCCACCGCACCGTTCGTCGCGGGCGGACGAGTTCACGAAAGCTCCCGGCGAGGTCAGCCAGCGCCAGGCCGACGATGATGGACACGAGCGCGATTAGGTACTCGAGCTGGCTCATGAGGTGCGGCAATTGATCTTCGAAATACAGACGAGAACCGGTTAAGGAATTCAGCGGAGCAGAAGCCGACTGGTGCACAAAGCTGCGTCGGCTTCGCGTCCCGCTCCATTCTCCTAGTCGGGGTCGAAGCGATCATGACGCATCCCTTCATTGGGTTTTTACAGTCGTAGGAAGGGGCACTACTCCCATATTCTTGGGGCATCCATTCGTACGTCGATGAGGAGCACCTCACTGTCGTCCAGGAACGAGAATGTAAGAGCGGTCGGGAGCGTGAAGCCCGCGCCGTCACCCGAGCGGAGCGTCACGCCTTCCACGGACACCGTCCCGTCCACGACCTGCACCCACGCGCCGCGGCCCGGGGGTAGGTCGTACGTCCGTCGCTTGCCCTGCGCGAAGAGCCCTGCGGAGACGAAAGCGTCGGTGTGAATCGGCATCGTATCTCCGCGTCCGTCGGGGGAGACGTAGGGCCGAAACCGCCCCTGCCGTTCCTCCGTGGACGGCTTTACTTCGTGGTAGGCAGCGTCCGTGTTCGGACGATCCGGAATGAACCACATCTGATAATGCGCTTCCGGCTCGGCCTTCGGATTTTTCTCCTCGTGCACCATGCCGCGACGCCCGGCACTGATGAGTTGCATTTCCCCGGGTTCAATCTCGGCTTCGTGGCCGTTGCTGTCCCGATGTTGAAGGACGCCCTGGGTCACATAGCTAAGGATCTCGGCGTGGCGGTGTGGGTGCTCGGAGAAGCCCTCGTACGGATCGATTCGGCTCTCGATGAGCACCCGGAGCGGTCCGAAGTGCATCCAGTTGGGATTGTGGTAGTCGGCGAAGGAGAACGTCATTCGATTGACCGACCACCCGAGATCTTGCACCCCACGGTCGCTACTCCGGCGGATTCTGGGGGTCGACTCGGTCGTGTCTAGGGTCTGTTCGGACATGGGATGAATGCTGGTTTGGCGAGCAGATACTGCGATTCTGTCGTTGGGAGGAAATCACTGGGCAGGACCTCCATTTCCGGCGCGATCAACCGATCTTCGAGTTTACGCTCACACGTCGATGTTGAGACATCCCGCTGTTCGTCCCGACGACATCCACGGACGGTGCTACACATGCGTGTTGAAGCCGTGCACGGTGCCTCACGCATTGCATAGGGGGTTCGACTTTTCAGCCCGACGTCGATCGAGCGTCCCGGGGGTGGTCCGGGCGAGATCCGACGGAGCGAGGCAGGCGATCGTCCAGCCGAGGAGCAAGAACATCAGTCCGCTCGCGAGCACGGCACCCCCGACAAACGGTGCTGTGGCGCTGGTGCCTACCAGAGCGGGTGCAGTGAGGGCCGGAGACGCGAAGCGGCCCAGGTTGCGCAGCGTACTGAGCCCACCCATCAGGCGCCCCCGTATCGAGGAGGGGGCAGCGTCCCCGACGCCGTCGCTGAGGGAGGGCACGAGTAGTCCCATGCCCCCGCCGGCCAGCGCCACGCCCCCCACGGCCATAAGGGGTGAGGTGACCACCGCCACGATGCCAAAGCCACCGGCGAACAGCCCCAGCACGAGCGTCAGCGTGCCCCGGACGCCCAGTCGCGCCTGCACCCGGTCATACCCGAACGAGGCGAGCGCGCCGGTCACTGTCCCGCCCGACAGCACCGCGCCGATCCAGAGCCCCGACTCCAGGCCCATCGCACGGAGGTAGTACGGCAGTTCCACACGGATGAGGTTAAAGACCGCCAGGCCCAGGAACGCGAGGCTGTAAAGAAGTCCGACGCGTCCCCACGGGACCTGATCGGTCGGGTCCGAGGAGTCCGGAGAATTCTCCTGTGCCGACGCGGGGGGCGGTTCGGGAAGCAGGGCGGCGGGCCACAAAACGACGAGCCCAAGCAGGTACACGCCGAACGGGGCCCGCCACGACAGGTCCGTGAGGAAGCCGCCCAGAATGGTGTAGATCATTGCCGCGAGGGCCATCACTGCCGCCTGTCCGCCCAGGATGCGGCTCTGCGCCTCGTCGTAGTAGTCGACGATGAGGGTCGTCGTGACGGTACCAATGCCCCCGGCCGCCATCCCGAGCACGGCCCGAGTGGCCGTGATGGCCGGAAGCGAGCCGAGCAGTGCCCCCGCGCTTCCGCTTCCAGTAAACAGGAGAAGAGACGCGAGCATCACTGGGCGCCGGCCCAGTCGGTCGGCCACTGCGCCGGCCAGCGGGGCCCCGACGGCCGTGAAGAGGGCAGGTGTGGTGAGGGCCCATCGAGCCCACGTTTGCGCGGTCGGTCCGTCCCCAAAAGCGGTCCGGAGCGCGGGAAGGGCCGGGGACAGCACCGCGCCCGTCATCACCGGGAGTGTGCTGACCAAGAGCAGTACCGAAAGCTGCGTGCGGTCATGCATGAGACTCTACCTCTGCTTGGGCCCTTCTGTGACGAATTCGCGCCGTTATACCGAGGGTGTCGTTGCCTCCTGTGGTGTCTTCTCCGACACCCGCAACCGGGACGCCACGCGCGTCACGCGTTCGCCCAGCGACCGGGCCGTCTCGATCTCGTCCGGGGTCGGGGCCTCGATGTCGTCGTCCTCACGGGGCATCGTGGAGGGGCCGTAGGGGGAGCCCCCCACGCCCTGGGTGGTCATGATCTGATCATTGGTGCTGTAGCGCACCCCGACGAAGACCATGCCGAGGTGAATTAGCGGAGCCAGGCTCGTAAGGATGGTCGTCTCGTGCCCGCCGTGGATGGAGCCGGTGGACACGAACATGCCGGTGGCCTTGCCCTCCAATTCCCCCTCGAACCACATCCCGCCGAGCGTGTCGATGAACTGCTTTACCTGCGCGGCCATGTTGCCAAACCGGGTGGGCGTGCCCCAAATGATGCCGTCGGCCCAGCGGAGGTCGTCGTGGTCGACGCGGGGAATGTCTTCCATATCGGCCTGGGCCGCGTCGTAGGCGTCCTGGCCGGACATTGCTTCTTTTACGGCGGGAAGCTCGGGGATGCGCCGTAGCCGTACCGTCGAACCGGGCACAGCGTCCGCGCCCTCCTCGACTGCCCGGGCGAGTTTATGCGTGGTGCCATAGGAGGAGTAGAACGGAATGACGATGTTTGCAGAGTGCATAGTGCGTGAAGCCTAATGGGTGAGAGAGTACGTGAGTCGTGTAGGTCGTTCGACCTCAAATCGTTCAATGTTGAACTATATTCGAAAAAGTTTAGCCCATTTTACTTGGATAATGGCCAGTTGCCAGTTTGGGAGAGCAAACGTTTCCTGCTTCCTGGCAACTGCCGTGGTTCCAGTCAATGTTCGAATCGGTAAATCTAGATCTTCCTCCGATTCACCCTGCGTTTCGGATCCCCAGCTTTTTACAGAGCCGACCGAGCTCCTCGATTTCTTCGTCGTCCAGTACGTCCAGTGTCTCCGTGATCCTCTGCACGTGGGCCGGAAAGATCTCGGCGATGAGCTGGCGTCCCTCTCCGGTCAGGTGCACCTTTACGTACCGGCGGTCCGCCTCGTCGCGTCGGCGCTCCACGAGGCCGCGCTCCTCCAGATTGCTGATAATAGTGCTGATGTTGCCCTTACTCTGCAACAGCTTTTCCCCGAGGGCGCCCTGGTGCAGCGGGCCGAGGTGGTAGAGGGTCTCTAGCACGCCGAACTGCCCCGACGTGAGGTCGTGGGCCCGAAAGGTCGCGCCGATCTTTTGGTCGACCGTGTCGAAGGCCCGCGTGAATCGGATGAAGGTATTGAGTGCGCGCTCTTCCTCCTCGGTTCCATCGTAATGCGTAGGCATGGCGGTGGCGAGTGTCGGAGGCAGTCTTGAGTGTCGAAGTTTGTCGGAGGCCGAGGGGGCCCTTGGGGGCGATCAAGGGATTCAGACGGCAGGGGGCGGCGAAACAGGCCCGGACCGTTTCACGGTTGCGACGATGCTCGTGCCTCGATTCCCACACCAGGACGGCGGCGGAACTCCCTGCGTCCAGTGTTGCCGGTGATGCTCGTGACCAATGTCATGGGAGGGAAAACAAAGTCGTAATCAAGTACGCAGTGGCCGCTGCCCCCTTCTCCTTATCGTCCGCATTCTCCTATTCAGTTCGACATAGAACTGTTCAATGTAGAACAATTATTTCACGTTTGGTTCACAAAAGTGCAGTTTGGGTCGGGAGTGACAGGCTTCAATTGAAGAATAGTTTGACATTGAACAGGTGGGCCCGTGACTGATTGGAGGCAGTCCAACCAATTGGTCTCGGGCGGACGCAGCCCGTTCCGTGGTTGGCCCTTGCCGTCCTCACCCATCAATAGCACGAGACCATGAGTGATACGAAACTCAATCCTGGACTGGAAGGCGTTGCGGTTGCGGAAACGCGGCTGAGCTCCATCGACGGCGAGCAGGGCAAACTGATCATTGGCGGTTTTCCACTCGAAGAGCTGGCTCCCAATGCCACTTTTGAGGAAAGCGTCTACCTGCTCCTGCACGATCGACTACCCACGTCCGACGAACTCGATACCTTCCGGGCCGACCTTGCGAGTCGCCGGACGATTGACGACGCGGTGCTGGAAGTCCTCCGTCGCGCGGCCGCTGAGGAGGAGTCGGCGATGGACGCGCTCCGGATGGGGGTTGCGGCGGCCAGTTTAGGCATACGCACAGACGAGTCTACGGAACTGGCCCGGCGTATTATCGCAGTAATGCCGACCATCGTGGCGGCGTACTGGCGGTTCTGGCAGGGAGAGTCGCCCGTTGCACCTCGTGAAGACCTCCGCCACGCGGCCAACTACCTCTACATGCTCACGGGGGAGGTGCCGTCCGATGCCGACGTTCGGGGTCTCGAGACGTACCTGAACGCCGTCATCGATCACGGCCTCAATGCATCCACCTTCACGGCCCGCACCGTCGTGTCGAGCGAATCGGACCTCGTCTCCGCCGCCACCGCCGCGGTCGGTACACTGAAGGGACCGCTCCACGGCGGCGCGCCCGGTCCTGTCCTCGATATGCTGCGCGACGTCCACGAGCACGGGAATCCGGAGGGATACGTCCGACAAAAACTGGACGCGGGCGAACGGCTGATGGGCTTTGGCCACCGTGTCTACCGCGCCCGGGACCCGCGTGCCGCCGTTCTCTCCACCGCGGCGGAGCGCTTCTACGAAGAGGCCGGAGACGCGGACTTTTTCGAAACGGCCCGGGAGCTCGAACAGGTCGCGACCAAGATTCTGGCCGAGCACAAGCCCGACCGCCGTCTGGAGACCAACGTCGAATTCTACACGGCCGTATTGCTTCACGGCATCGGCATTCCGCAGGGCCTCTTTCCTGCCACATTTGCGATCGCCCGCGCAGCCGGTTGGATGGCCCACGCCCTCGAGCAAAAGCGTGACAACCGGCTCGTCCGGCCAGTCTCACAGTACGTTGGCGACACGGGACGAACATGGACGCCGGTCGGCGAACGCCACTGAATGGGGGCCCGAAGCGCTTTCTCGTAACGGTTTGTTAACCGTGTCATCGCTGAGTCTTCGTCTGTGTTAAGCTTGTGCGATGCAAAGCGCTTGCGGCCGAACGCGGAGTTGCATCCGGGATTGAAGCCCCCGACGACGATTCGGACTGGGTTTCACTTTCGAGTTTGGTCGTCTCTCGGATGGACTCCCTCGACAACCAGATAAACTGCCAGATGAAATTCCTACGGCACTTGCGCGACACGTGGCTTCGCTTCTCAGCGAGTTCGCACGTGGCCCAACATTCCGCCGACTGTCCGCACTGCGAGGAGCGCACGACGTGGACGGTTCGGCTTCTCAACGGATACGTTCGTTGCCAGCAGTGCGGGCACAGTCCGCTGGTCCGTGGCGAGTCTGATCCGGCGGAACGGGTGGATCGGAGGACGCTTCACCCGGAGCCCTACGTGCCAGCGTAAGAGCATTCTGGTGCTCGTGCTTTCCTGTCCCGCTCCGGACGCCGGTCTGGAGCGGGGCATTTTTTATAATACCCTCCAGTGCTGGGAACGACACGATGGCCGTCCATTGTTCGTCGTTCGCAGTCACTACCAGAAGGCGACGAGCATCACCGTCGTCAGACCGAGCACAGCCGCGGCGTGGACCCGGTAGTTCTTGTACCACACCATGGCCGGGCCCGTCTCGAACACCCGGTTGGCCCACGTGAGGTCGTCGATCTTCTCCTCGGCGGGTGCATCGCCCAACGTCAATGACAAGATGACGAGCATGCCAATGCAGAGAGCCGTGAGGATCCCGGCAATGATCGTAAAGTGCAGCTCGATGTATCCCATCTGACTGAGCACAAAGACGACGAGCGAGAGTGCGTGCCCCCCGATCAAGGTGGCAAACGCACCGTTTCCATTCGTCCGCGGCCAGAATACGCCGAGTAGGAAGATGGCCACGACAGGCGGCACTAGGTACGAGAGGACGGACTGGATGTAGCTCCAGAGCCCGGGGAAGTAGCGAATCATGGGGGCCCAAGCTGCCGCCAGCAGCATGAGCACGATCGTAGTAATGCGGCCGATGCGTCCGGTTTCCTCGGGCGAGAGGTTCTCCCGCCGCGGCTTGATGAAGTCGATCGTGATGAGGGT
>CAYLMT010000046.1:0-13608 GCA_964384855.1 uncultured Salinivenus sp. | reverse complement strand
GGGCTCTCGGATTCGACGAGATCGAGGCGTGGACGCAGCGGTTCTTCGGATAGGGGACCGGAGGCGGCGGGCGGACGGTGTGCCCCGGGTTGCCTTGATCAGGACGAGAACAACTCGGGGATCGGCGCGAACCACGAACCGAGAGCATCAGTAGCACCCTGCTCGACGGAGCACAGAGGCGATGCATTTGGTCCAAACTGCCCTTTTCTCTTCCGATGCCCGATTCCGACGAGGTCGACCTCGGTCCCGGCACGCTGCTCATCTCGGCGCCGATGATGCAGGATCCGAACTTCCGCCGGTCCGTGGTGCTTCTTTGTGAGCACAACGACCGGGAGGGGACCTTCGGGCTCATTCTCAACCGCGAACTCGATGTGAGCCTGGGCGATGTGCTGGACGAGTACGTGACCTACGACCCACCGCTCTACATGGGTGGGCCCGTTCAGAATGAGACCCTGCATTACCTCCACACCCGCGACGACATCCCCGGCGGCGTGTCATTGCCGGGCGACGTGACGTGGGGCGGCGACTTCGAGATTGTGCAGCAACTGGCCAAGGGCGGTGACGCCGCGCCCGACAACCTGCGGTTTTTCCTGGGCTATGCGGGATGGGGCCCCGGTCAGCTTGAGGGGGAGCTCGGCGAAGAGGCCTGGATCCCGGCCCCGGGCGCCGCCGAGTTCATCTTTGACACCAATCCCGCCCAGCTCTGGCGCACCATTCTGCGGCGGATGGGCGGGGAGTACGCCGTCCTCGCCAACTTTCCGGACGACCCTCGGATGAACTGACGGCCCTTGCGCTGCGAAATAGATCGGCTCTTGACGGGTCGGAACGGACGAGACGGAATCCTTCGCTTCGCAGCGCGTATATACCCGAGACGGGACCCAATGCTCGTCCGGCTTGCTTCCACGTAGCACTTCTTCACGACGCATCACCCCCATGCCTGGCACCCCCGAGAATACGAAGAAAGAGAACGAGCGGGAGCTCAATTTCTGGGAGAGCCTCTACCTCCCGGAGTTATTTAAGGGGCTCGGCTACTCCTTCGACCGAATGGCCAACGAGCCGACCTACACGTTTGAGTACCCGGAGGAGCAGTGGTACCCGCCGGACAGCTACCGTGGGCGGCCGGTGCTCGTGGAGGAAGACGACCGGCCGCGGTGTGTGTCCTGCAACCTGTGTGCCCGGGCGTGCCCGCCGCTCGCGATCTCCATGCAGTCGAAGGAGGTGAACAATGTGAAGGAGCGGGAGCCCGAGTGGTTTGAGATCAACATGCTCCGCTGCATTTACTGCGGCTTCTGCGAGGAGGTGTGTCCGGAGGAGGCCATCGTCATGTCGAAGGAGCACGACCTCACGTTTCAGAGCCGAGACGAGGCGGTGTTCGACCTGGAAGACCTGCTGCGGCCCACCGAGCAGGTCCAGGACCGGCTCGAATACCTGGACCAGTACAAGAACAAGCAGTTCGGGCAGCAGTGGGAGTTTCGGAAGGACAACAACCTCCACAGCGTGAAGGACCAGCACTTCCTGGACTGGCTGGCCGAGGAGGGCATGGACGAGTTGGACACCACTCACGAGCGCGAGGAGCGAATGGCCACGGAGGGCGACCAGGACTGGGGCGCTACGCGGCAAGGCCCGCCCAAGACCGAGCACGCTGCGGAGTGAGCGTGTCCGTTTGGGAATATGGGCGTCTTCTCTCTGACTGAGGAACTGCGGCCCCTTGGCTGCCAGCGTTCCCTGTACGCCGATACGTCCACACGCGAACACCTCCCCACGCCAGTACACTCATTCGAAGTCACGTCCCCAGGCAGATGGAAGAGACCATCGACATTGCTGAGGCGCGGGCCGAAGATCCCGAGGCCTTACGGGACGCGCTGCTGGACCAGTTCGGCTACCTCGTCGACGAGATTACGGCGCTCCGGACGGTCGTGGACGGCCTGCCCGACGAGATTCTCCAGGGACGCCCCGCGCCCGACGCCCTCACAATGAAGGAGCTGTACGGAGCCATCGCCACCCTCGACGAGGAGGTCCGTCCGTCTCGGGTGGATCGGGTCGTAAACGAAGACGAGCCGACCCTGTCCCCGGTCGACGTGGACACCGAGGTGCGCGACGCCGGCTGGAATGAGCGCGCCATTGGCGACATCTTGCAGAAGGTGAAAGCGGCGCGCCGAGCCCTCACCGACCGACTGGAAGAGCTGCCCCTCGATGCCTGGCACCGCGCCGCCACGCTGGAGGACGAGACGGTCACCCTGTTCGATCTGGTCTACCGCATGACGCAGACCGACTTCCAGCGACTCCGCGACCTCGGCTACCGCCTTCACGGGGCTCACCTCTCCGACCGCGATAAGCCGCTACCAACGTGAGTGTGGAGTTCGGAGTTTAGAATTCGGAGTTTGCGCTCATTCCATTCCGCACTCCACATTCCACACTCCCCACTCGACTATGGCAAAAGATACGGGTCCGTCCTACGACGATCTAGCCACGGCCTTTCGGCACCAAAACTTTGAGCCCCTCTACTTCTTCTTTGGGGAGGAGACCTTTCTGATCGACGAGTTGCAGGAGCTGCTCGTGGAGGAGGCGCTCGATCCGAGCCAACACGACTTCAACCTCGACGTGGTGTACGGGTCGGAGTCCGAGGCCTCGGAGGTCATCGGGTTGTGTCAGGGCTTTCCGGCGGGGGCCCCGAAGCGCGTCGTCATCGTGCGCGAGTTCGAGAAGCTCGAAAACAACCGCCAGTTTAAGGACTACGCGGCCCAGCCGAATCCGCAGGCCATCGTCCTGCTCGCCTGCACCACCAAGCCCAACCTGAGTGCCCACCCGTACCGCGCACTGAAGGAGCACGCCGCGTGGTCCGAGTTTGAGTCGCCATACGACAACGAGATGCCGGGCTGGATTAAGGACTACGTGCAGGGACAGGGTTACGAGATTGAGCCGAAGGCCGTCCAGATGCTCGCCGACTACGTGGGGACTGACCTGCAGCGGGCCGCCAGCGAGATCGAGAAGCTCGTTACGTTTTCCGGCGAGCGCACGCGCCTCACGGCCGACGACGTGCTCGCCGCTAGCGGCCAAACCCGCGAGTTTAACGTCTTTGAGCTGCAGAGTGCCCTCGGGGAGGGCCGCTCCGCCGACGCCCAGCGCATTGCCGACCGCATCCTCCAGCAGGCGTCCAACCCGCGCAGTGAGGCCATCATGATGGTGGCCGTGCTCAACGGCTACTTCGACAAGCTCTGGAAGCTGCAGAAGCCCGGGGCCCTGCGCGAAAACAAGTACGACTTGGCCAGCTACATCGGTGTCAGCCCCTACTTCGTGGAGGAGTACAAGCACGCCGCCCAACGCTACGACCGCGCGGCGATTGCCGACGCCTACTCGGCCCTCGTGGCGGCGGACTACGAACTCAAGGGCGGGGCGTCTCGCGACGCCTCCCTCGTAATGACGCTACTGCTGCGACGGCTGCTCCCGCCGAAGGCGCGGCCCGTTGCGGCATAGAAGGGGCGAGTGGATAGATCGGGATCTGTCGGACCTACGCCGCCGCGCCCATCCGCTCGTGTCGGGCACGGCCGGAATTCACAGAAACAAGGAGTGCACATTCGAATACGTATCTGCGACGCACCCTTTCCTTCAAACGCGAGTACCGGCCGGTTGGACAGGCCAATCATTCGGTTCGGGCGGGGCCGCGGGATCGGAGGAGCGAGGCCGTTCGGCGGCGTGATCTCACATTTACGCATCCGACGCAAGACGTACACCCGGCGATCCTTGTCCCATGCAGTCCCCTGAACGACCCTTCGACGGAGAGGCCTCCGGCGACGGGGCCCCTTCTTACGAGTGGCTCGACGAGTGGCTCTGCGAGTACGTGGACGGCACGATGGACCCGTCGGTCGAGGCCGTCTTTGAGCAGTACGTGGAGGCAAATCCTGAGTTGAAGGCGCACGTGGAGCGCCTTCGCCAGACGCGCGAGTTACTCTGCGGATGTAAGAAGGCCGAGTCGCCGTCGCCAAAGACCGCGGTGGAAGTGAAACGTGAGGTCGACGGAGAGTTGCTTCGAGGCTCTGCCCCGGAGCTGTTTTCTGAGCAGGGTGCGAACCGATCCGTCGTGGCTCTGGGCCTCGCCTCGTCCATTGCCGTGGCGCTCGTCGTGGGCTTCCTCGCCGGGTCGATGCTCGTCGACCCAGCCACGCTCTCCTCGGTCCCTGCCACTGCCGTCGAACGACAGGCCGCCCCGTCGGAGGCGGTGCGGGCAGACGCAGATCCCCAACCGAGGGCCACAGCCCCCGCCCGTGAATCGCGGAGGTCGTCCGTCTCGGCCGACGAGGTATTCCTCACATTCCCGACGGATACCCCGGCCCCGAACTCCGACACGGGCCGCACGGCCTCAACGTTTATGACGGCAGGCGGGCGCTAACTCACGTCCGCACGGCTTCGCTTCATCTTGGTCGAACACGGCCGATTCGCCTCCGTTAAGGACGTTCCATTCGACGCGGGCTCTTAGCTCAGCGGTTTAGAGCGCTCGCCTCACACGCGAGAGGTCCCTGGTTCAAATCCAGGAGGGCCCACTCTTCGAAACGCCTTCGGCACTCGCCGGAGGCGTTTTTTGTATTGGGGAAGGAGTCCCCACCGCGTCGGACGAGTTCTCACTCACTCGCCGCTTTGCGCGGCCATGTCCTCAGTGCAGAACTGCTCGAATGCCGGGATCGACTGGTCTAAGAGGTTCGAGTAGAAATCAGTCGTTTCGATGGCGTAGTACATCACGCACTGGTCCTCCGTGCAGTGATGGCCGTTTCCGTCGTCTCGGTGGTCCTGTTGCATCGGGATGCCATTGTCGACCAGGCCCAGGTTGTGGCCGACCTCGTGCCGAAAGACCGTCGCTTCGACCTTCTCCTGTGATGGCTGGTTTAGACCTCCCGAAATCTCGTCGATGGTCTCTCCAAAGAACGCCATCGAGGTGTTATAATAAGCGATGCCGACCACGTTTTCATTGGAGTACTTCCCGTCGAGAACGAGAAAGTACGCCCAAAGCGTATCGCTCTCCGCTCGGGTATAGTGGTCGCGGTGCTCGTTCTCGAGGTCTACGATCTGATCGGAGGTGTAGGAGCTATCACCCTCCGCCGGGATGCTGCTTTTCGGCCCGACGCGGATCGTGGACTTGTTCAGGTGTTTCTCCAGGGCCGTCTTGAGGCTGTCGAACGCCGCGTCGGTCGGCTCGTAGCCCTCCATGTAGTCGACCTCAAGGCTGAGGACAGTAAACCGGCGATCGGTCAGAAAGGAGCGAGCGGAGTCGCCCGGGGCGGCCCGGCTGTCGAACTGCACCGAAGAGTCTCCATCTCCCGGGTCCTCCGGCGGCTCGTCGGGGCTAGTGGGGGTGGAACTATCCGAACACCCGGAGAGCAGAACGACGGCCCCGAGCACGGCGACTACGTACAACGCTCGTCGAATCCAATACATGGCAGGACTGGGATCGGCGCAGCAGACGGTGCGAAGAGGGTAGGGGCTTCTCGATCGAGCCCCGAAGGGTCCCCAACGGTGGTGTTCGTTGCCCAATCGTATTGATTGTCGCCCCGATCGTTGAGAACGAACACTACAGCTCCGGGACGGCGCGTTTTAAACGGGGACATTTTGGATTACTAACGGATCGCGATGAGCACGCACATTCTCTTCGTCTGCACCGGCAATACGTGTCGGAGTCCCATGGCCGAGGCCCTCGCGAAGGCCCGGGGCATTTCGGCGGAGAGTGCAGGGGTGTCTGCGGCCCGGGGCGACGGGGCGGCGCCGAACGCGGAACGGGCCCTCCGAGAGGCGCGGGGGCTTTCGGTGCGCTCCCACACCCCTCGCGGCGTGTCCGACGTGGACCTGACGGCGGTCGAGCAGATCGTGGCGATGAGTCCGGCGGTGGCGCAGCGGCTCCAGGACGAGCATGACGTGCCCCCCGACCCGCTGGTCACCTGGGCCATCCCCGATCCCTACGGCGGGTCGCTCGCCGACTACCGATGGTGCCTCGAAGAAATTAGCGCGGCCTTGGACGATCTGCTCGCCTCGGGATAGCGCGCTGTTTTTTTACATCGCGAATTTCGATTCGCCGCTGCGAACTTCCCGGTGAGGTGGGATTCGTGACGTGGGAGTGAGGCAATCGTCCAGATTCCTTGTCGTGCGGCACAGGAGTTCCGTCACCACTGCTCGTAGTGGTCGACGATCTCGTTGAGGTTGTCGTGCTCGCCCTCGACGATGCCGACCACGAAGAGCCCGGTTTCGTTTTCGAGTTGGGCGAGGGCCTCGGTATTGGGGGGACGCCGGCCCTGGGTCTTAATGAACGTGTCCTGGATCGCCTTTTCGGCCGCCTGGGCGGGGGTGTCGGCAGTCGCGACGCTCGAAAACGACTCGAAGCCGTCTTTTTCGAAACCAATGATCGTGTAGGTGGGCATGGAGAGCGAAAAGAAGAATGATAGACACAGAAGAGACGCGAGGAGCCGTCGAGTCCCAATGCACGTGGGTCGTCGCCGTTTCCGAAACCTCGGGGGCCGGAGGGTGGGGAAAGACGAATCGTTGGGGAAAGGAAAGCAAAAATCCCGTACCGGCAAAGAAAAAAGCCCGGACCCCCACCAAGAGACCGGGCTTTGGGAGAAATGCGCCCCAAAAGAAATGGGTCAAGTAGACACGTGAAAATCCTAGAATCTAACGTCGTTTCTCGTTTCTTAATGTGTTTGTCCGGTGCAGCGGGGATACGATTAGGGACCGAGCCACTCGTACAGCAGAATGCCCCCGGCGACGGCGACGTTGAGCGACTCGGCGGCGGGACGGTCCGGGGCGCCGGGGAGCGAGACGGTCAGGTCGAGACGGTCGAGGACGACGGCGCTGAGGCCGTGGGCTTCGCTGCCCAGGACGAGAGCGGAGGGACGGTCGGGGCTCCACGCGTCGGCGCGGGTGCCCTGAAGGTCGGCGCCGTAGAGGGCCACGCCGTGGCGCCGCAGGCGGTCCAGACAGGGACCGAGGGTGTCTGTACGGGCCAGATCCAGAGCCCAGTGACTGCCGGCACCGGCGCGCATCACTTTGGGGCCGTGCAGGCCTGCGGTGCCGGGTCCGGCCACGACGGCCTGCGCCCCGAACCACGCCGCCGTGCGGAGGAGGGTGCCCACGTTGCCCGGGTCCTGCACCCCGTCGAGCACGAGGACGGTGCCGGTGTCGCCGAGCCGCTCCGGCACCGTAGCGGGATCGTGGAGACGGCGCTCCGCCACGGCCACGAGTCCCTGGGGCGTCTCCACGTCGGTGAGGGTGGCCATCGTGTCGGGGTTCGTCTGGTATACGGGGACCGACAGTCGCTCCAGAAGCTCCTGCACAGGGGGATCGTCGAGAGCGTCGGAGGTGACGACGACCTCCACGAGGGGCGCCTCCGCGTCGAGCGCGGCCCGGAGGGCTCGGGGGCCTTCAATGAGCGTCCGGTCGTGGCGCCGGCGGCCCCGGCGGCGCGTGAGGGCGGCGATGGCTTTGCGACGGCGATTGGACAGGGACGAGGGCATGAAAATTGAGCGACCGGGCGGAAAGGGGACGGCGAACTGCGCGGCGGAGCAACTGAAGGCACTGCAAATCGTTCGTTCTTTTCCGAATCGGGCCGCCCTCCGTTCGACTTTTTGGCGGAGAATCCGGATCTTTTTTCCCTATCGCCGCGCGTCCTCGGTGCGGCAGGGACCTCTTTCTTTCACCGCTGTCACATTTTGTCCCGCAGTTCTATGCCGTTCAAGTTCGATGTCTACGAGCGGTCGGCGTACCGCGAGCCGGCCCCCATCGACCACGACAGTCCGTTCCAGTCCATGATGGAGCGGTTTGACGTGGCCGCCGAGATCCTGGAGCTCAGTCCGGGCTTCTACGAGTATCTTTGCCGCCCCGCGCGGATGCATGTGACCTCGATCCCCGTGGAGATGGATTCGGGTCGTGTGAAGGTCTTCGAAGGGTACCGGGTCATTCACAACAACGTGCTGGGCCCGAGCAAGGGCGGCATCCGCTACGCGCCGGACGTGACCCTCAACGAGGTGAAGGCGCTGGCCGGGTGGATGACGTGGAAGTGCTCGCTGGTGGATTTGCCGTTCGGGGGGGCGAAGGGGGGCGTCGCGTGCGATCCGGAAGAGCTGAGTCCGGACGAGCTCGAGCGCCTCACGCGCCGCTACACCGCCGACCTGTTCGACGTGTTCGGTCCGGACAAGGACATCCCGGCCCCCGACATGAACACAAACGAACAGATCATGGCGTGGGTGCTGGACACGTACTCGATGCACGCCCGCCAGACCGAAAATGCCGTCGTGACGGGCAAGCCCGTGGGGCTGGGGGGGTCGAAGGGGCGTCGGCAGGCGACCGGGCGGGGTGTGATGACGGTGACGCTCGCCGCGATGGAACAGCTCGGGCTGGCGCCGGGCGATTGCACCGTGGCCGTGCAGGGGTTTGGGAACGTCGGGGCCACGGCTGCCGAGCTGCTGGGCAAGCAGGGCTGCACCGTGGTGGCTGTCAGCGACGTGACGGGCGGCTACTACAACGAGAACGGCCTCGACCTGAAGGCCATGACGGCCTACGCGCAGCAACATGGCGGTACGCTGGCGGGCTACGAGGAGGCCCACTCCCTCACGAACGAGGACCTCCTGACGCTCGACGTGGACGTGCTCGTGCCGGCGGCCAAGGAGGATCAGATTGATCGTGAGATTGCAGAGAATCTCAGCGCGCGAATTGTGGCGGAGGGGGCAAACGGCCCCACCCGGCCGGAAGCCGACGAGGTATTGGCGGAAAAAGAGGTGCTCGTGGTCCCGGACATTTTGGCGAATGCGGGGGGCGTGACGGCCTCGTACTTCGAGTGGGTCCAGAACCGCCAGGGCTTTTTCTGGACCGAGGAGGAGGTGAACCGCCGCCTCGACCGGATGATGAAAGAGGCGTTCGACAAGGTCTACGAGACGGCCAACGAGCACGACGTGTCGCTTCGCATCGGGGCGTACGTGGTGGGGGTCCGTCGGGTGGCCGAGGCGCTCCAGATGCGCGGGATTTATGCGTAGGAAGATAGACCGTCGAGTGACGACCGCGCAGTTCTCTGGCCTCGAGTGGTGGGCACGATGAAGGTAGGCATAACGTCGACGGAAGGCGACACTGTGGTTCAGTGGGAGGAGGGCTGTTGCTGGGAGGGGGACGACACGCTTTGGGGACACCTCCCCGTAGGAAGCGTCATTGGACTGGTGGTTGGACTTCTCGTGTCCTGCGCCAATCCGCAGGCCCCGAGCGGCGGCCCAAGAGACTCCACACCTCCCTCGGTTGTCCAGACGCGACCGGTGCGCGACACCGTCAACGTGTCCACGGACACTGAGGCACTGCGGGTCGAGTTCTCGGAGTACGTCGAGCGGAGTACCCTCTCGCAGTCTCTCTCCATCACCCCCACCTTTGAACAGCGACCCCAGTTTAGCTGGGACGGACAGGCCGTCGAGATTCAGTTTTCCTCTGCCCTGCGGGACAGCACGACCTACATTTTTACGTTCGATACGAACCTGAGTGACGCTCGCGGCGTCTCGCTTGAAAGTCCGATTACGGTGGCGTTTTCCACGGGGCCCCGCATCAATCGGGGACAGATTGAAGGGCGCGTCGTGAATGGGCGTCAGGGCACCACGCAGCCGGGGGTCGACGTGTTTGCGTACGCGCTGCCGCCGGGGGCGGAGGCCGTCCGTCCGTTGCCCGACGCCCCTAGCTACCGCACGCAGACGGGGGAAGACGGGCTTTTTTCGTTCGACTATATGCGGGAGGGGCCCTACTACGTCGTGGCCCTGCGCGACAACAACCGCAATCGCCAACCCGATCCCCAGGAGCCCTTCGCCGTGCCGCCCCACTTGTCGATCCGGGCCGACAGTGGGGCCGCAGCGGTGCCGGTGCCCTGGCTTATGACCCGGAGCGACACGACGGGCCCGCGACTTCAGCAGGTGCGGCCGGTGAGCCAACGACGTCTGCGGCTTCGATTCGACGAACCGGTGCGGCTTGAGACGTCCGCCGCAGCGGCCTGGGCCCCTCGCGACTCGGCCACCAACGCGCCGGTCACGGTGCAGGGCGTCTACCGCGCCCCCAACGGTCCGAACGCGGTGGTGGTGCGCACAGCCCCGATGCCGGACGTGCGTCATGTCCTGCCGCTGCGGCGCGGGGCGGTGGTCGACACGCTGGGACAGCCGCTCAGGCCGGACACGGCTCGCTTTCGGGCGGCCACGCGGGCCGACACGCTTCGCACGCGGTTCCGGGGATTTGCACCGACCGGTCTTGCGCGGGATTCGACGGGGGCGCGTCCTCTTCTCCCGGACGTTCAGCCGGGCGTTCGATTCAATCAGGCCCCGGACAGTGCGGCGCTCCGGGAGGGTGTGAGCGTTCAGGACACCACCGGGGCTCCACAGGGGTTCTCGTTCACGACCGACAACGGCACTACGTACTGGCTTCGGCTCGACCCGCCCCTTTCTCCGGGGCAGGTCGTCGACGTGGCGGTGACGGGGGGCGTGTTTGCCCAGCCCGATACGACGTTCCGCCGCAGGTTTCGGCGCGTCACGGACCGGGTGCTCGGCGAGCTTGCGGGCCGTGTCCGTGTTGCCGACACGACCCGCACAGAAGAAGAGAGCAGATTGCGGAGGGACACCACGGCGGCCCGCCCCTCGTCTCCACGCACGGACTCGATCCGGGCGGACACCCTCGCCATTCCAGAGGATTCGCTGGAGGAACGGGAGCAGCGGAGGCCTCCGGATTCGCTTCTCTACGATGGTCCCGTCGCAGTGGAGTTGACGGCGGTCGAGTCCTCAATTCCGGTGGAGCCCCGCCGGCTGACCACGTCGCTCGGCAGTCCGTTTGAGTTTGCGGAGGTGCCGGACGGGCAGTACCGGTTCAAGGCGTACCTCGACCGCAATGAAAACGGACGCTGGGACGGCGGCCAGATTCAGCCGTACGTGCCCGCCGAGCCGGTGACGTGGCTGGAGGAGCCGATAGAGGCTCGCCCCCGGTGGACGACGGAGCTGCCGGCCCCACTGCGAATCCCCGTTCTCGGGTCAGAGCCCGTGCCGCAGACCATGCCGCCCGACACGTCCGGTGACTCCGAGCAAGACCGCTGAGGAGTGTTTCGCACGATCCTTCGAACTGCGACTGCTTGTTCCCAATCATGGCCTCTTCCCAGTCCGGTGCGTCGTGTCCTCCCGCTCTCACTGCTGACGCCATGCGGGCGGCCGACCGGTACACGATCGAGGAGTACGGCCTGCCCAGCTTTACGCTCATGGAGGCGGCCGGCCGCGGCTGCGCCGAGCGCATCCGGTCTGCATACGGTCCGCTGGAGGGGGAAGCTGTGGTGGTGCTCTGTGGGAAGGGCAACAACGGCGGAGACGGACTCGTCGTGGCTCGACACCTCCTGACCGCCGGGGCCCGGGTCCACGTCGTCCTGACGAGTTCGCCCGACGAGTTGAGCGACGATTCGGCCCACAACCTGTCGCTGCTGCGCCAGCTCGGGTCGGAAGAGGCGGCGGGGGAGCGACTGACGATTGACGAGCTGGACGCCCTGGAGGCCTTGACGGATACGGTGGTTCCCCTCCGGCCCCGTCTCTATGTCGATGCGCTCCTGGGTACGGGCCTCACGAGCGAGGTGCGCGAGCCCCTCCGCAGTCTCGTCCAGTGGGTCAACAAGCGCGACGCCCCGACCGTGGCCCTCGACGTGCCCACCGGTCTCCACAGCGACACCGGAACGGTCCTCGGCATGGCCGTCCGGGCCGACCGCACGGTGACGATGGCCGCCGCCAAGGTCGGATTGCGGATTGAGGAAGGGCCCCCGCGGGCCGGTACGGTCGACGTGGTCGACATCGGCATTCCCCCGTTCGTGCTCGACCGCGCTGCAAACAAGCCCGGGTGTCTGCGGCAGACGACCGACGCGGCGGTGCGGGGATGGTGGCCGGAGCGGGCCCCCGACGCATACAAATACAGCGTGGGCACGGCCCTGGTCGTCGGTGGTGCGCCCCAGTTTACGGGGGCGCCGGTGATGGCGGCGAAGGCGGCGGGGCGAAGTGGCGCCGGGTACGTGCGCTGTGCCGGGCCGGAGACCATACATTCAACCCTTTCAGGTGCCCTCACGACGATTCCTACCCTTCCGCTCCCGACCGGAGACGGCGACGGCATTGCTCCGGACGAGGCCCTCGATCTCTTGGCCGACGCAATAGACACCGCCGATGCCCTGCTCGTGGGACCGGGCCTCGGGCGCGCTTCTGGGACGGCGCAGTTCGTGCGACGACTGGTCCGGACGGTCGACACGCCCCTCGTGCTCGACGCCGACGGCCTCAACGTGCTCGCCGGGCACATCGACGATCTGGCCGAGCAACGGGAGGGGGCATGGGTCTTGACGCCTCACGCCGGCGAATTTCGGCGGCTTGCGGGCGAGGACGTGGACCTCACGGATCGGGTGCGCGTCGCGCAAAGCTACGCAGAGCGGTGGGGGGCCGTGTGCCTGCTCAAGGGCATGCCCAGCATCGCTGCGGGGCCGGACGGTCGAGCCTTCCTCGGCAGCATCACCACACCGGCCCTGGCGACGGCCGGCACGGGCGACGTACTGGCCGGCCAGTGTGTGGGGCTCATGGCCCAGGGCGTGCCACCCCTCGAAGCGGCTGCCGCGGCCCTGCACGTAGGGGGAGCCGCCGCCGAACGGTACACGGCCACGCACGATCCCCGGTCGATGGTGGCAACCGACCTGCTCGACATGATTCCCCGCGTGGCCGCCGAACGGTTTGGGGACGGGCCTTGACGGGACTGACTCCGATTCCTCGTTCTGACGTCCCCTTTTTCCTCACACCCGTCTCGACCGATGCGCATTCTTCCGTCGCTCCGAACCGTTCACTATCGCCTGCTGGCGACGCTTTGGACGGTCGGAATCCTCGTCGCACTGACCCTCCCCGCTGGCAGCATGCCCGACACCCAGGCCACGGGCATTGACAAAATCGTGCACGCGGGCCTTTTTGCTGGGTTTGGCCTACTCTGGCTTCGGGGACTGTGCCCGCCGGACACCGAGGGACTTTCGGCATGCTTCCGCTGGCGGGGCGGCCTGTTCTTTGTGGCCGGGATCCTGTTTGCGGTGGGGACGGAGATGTATCAACAACTCCTCCCTCTCGAGCGCGTGGCGGATCCCTACGACGTCACGGCGGACCTCCTCGGGTTCATCGTTGCATTTGTAGGCTACTACGTCTACCATGTGCGCCGGACCGACCGAGCGTCGGCCTAGCCGCGGTACTGTGCTGCACGGCTGACGAGCCCGTCGAGGGCTCTTCGGGAGGGAAGAGGCACACGAAGGGAGCCTCTCAAAGATGAAACATCGGACAAGTATCGATGTATTTATCGATACCCGAAGCACAAATGCACGAAGCAGTCGTGCGACCGCCCGGCGGTACTCGCATTGTTTCAAAACAAGGTAGCTCACCATGGCCCTACGCAAGAAGGAAGGCGCGGATCTGCGCGAACAATATCCGCTGTACGTAGAGATCGGCCTGGTTCTCTCGCTTGCGCTTCTCATCGTGGCCTTTCGGGCCGACCTGTCGAACGAAAGCTCGTTCCAGGTTCAGATGGAGGAGCAGGAGACGGTGGACATGAAGCAGATCCAGCAGACCCAGCAGG
>CAYLMT010000045.1:0-13768 GCA_964384855.1 uncultured Salinivenus sp. | reverse complement strand
CGGAGAGGACCCGCAACTCGTAGGGCACGTCGAACTGATCGAGCACCTCGGCGGCCTCTTCCATGACGGGAAGATCGGAGTCGCTCCCCATGGCAATGCCGACGGGAGGCGCATCGGAAGTGGACATGGTCGGTTTGGATTGTCGTGGAAAATGGCGATGTGAAACGATTTTCCTCGTCGTGGTCCACCCCGAATGGGGAGCAGTTCCCATCTGAGGACGATGCATCTCGCCGGACGATGCGCCACAACCGAGGATGCGGAGTGGCTACAGTTCGATGGCACCGGCGGCCATTTCGGCACGTTTTCGGGTATCTGCAAGGTCAGTGCCAAGGGCGGTAACGTGGCCCATCTTGCGCCCCGGGCGCACGTCGGGCTTGCCGTAAATGTGGGGGGTAACGCCCTCTGTGTTCAACGCTCGAGCGAGGCCCTCAGTGCGCGGGGGCGATCCCTCGCGACGGCCGAGCACGTTCACCATCACCGCAACGGGGGACCGCAGGGTTGTGGCGCCGAGGGGCCAGTCCAGAATGGCCCGCACGTGATTCTCGAACTGAGACGTGGCGCACCCCTCGATCGAGTAGTGTCCGGTGTTGTGGGGGCGGGGGGCGAGCTCATTGACGAGCACTCGGCCATCAGGCATCTCGAAGAGCTCGACGGCAATCAATCCCACGCCCTCGACGGCGTCGACGGCTCGCTGAGCAATGCTTCGGGCTTTGTCGGCTATCGCATCGTCAATGTCCGCCGGGACCTCCACGGCGTGGCAACGATGATTGCGCTGCTCGGTGTAGGCCACGGGATACACGACCTGATTCCCTCCGGGCCGACGGGCCACCTGCACGGCGAGTTCGCGGGTAAAATCCGCAAACGTTTCGACCATCGCACCGTTCTCGGCAGCCAGGTCGGGCCAGGCCTCGCGGAGCTCCTCCTCAGAGGCGGCCGTGGCATTGCCGTAGCCGTCGTAGGCCCCGCGATACTGCTTGAGCACCACCGGGTAGCCGAGCGTGTCCGCAGCGTTGAGGGCCTCGTCGAGGGTCTCGCAGCGCACAAAGTCGGGCACCGGACACCCCGCGTCGGCGAGGTGCTGTTTCTGCACGCCCTTGTCCTTGATCAGAGAGAGCGTCTTCGTCGAGGGCCAAAGCGCGGTATTCTCCGGCAGTACGTTCTCAGCGGCGTCGGCGGGGGCCCACTCGCTTTCGACCGTCACCACGTCACACTCGGATACAAAGGGACGAAGGACCTCCGGATCGGTCCAGTCGCCGACCTGAGCGCCGGCGTAGGGTTGCATGGGGCCGGCATCCTTCGGGGACAAGAGCCGGACATCCACGCTCATGCGGACGGCCTCGGCCGCCATCATCTTGCCGAGCTGGCCGCCCCCCAGAATGCCAATGATCGGAAATGTAGAGCACATACGAGGAGAGTCGAGTCGTCGCAGAAAAGTGGGTTTAAAAAAACGCGGGTCGAGGAAGGGATTGCCCCGCGGCGCTACGCGTCTTCCGGGTCGGCTTCTTCGGAGGCGTCCTCACCGTGGAGCAGCTCGTCAAGCTCCTGTTCGTCGTCCACGAGCACGTCTCGGGCTTTTGTGCCGTTGAAGGGCCCCACGATGCCGGCTTCTTCCAACTGGTCGACAATACGGGCGGCGCGCGTGTACCCAACTGCCAGCTTCCGTTGGAGAAGTGACACGGAGCCCTGTTGGCGACGCACGATGACTCGGGCCGCCTCTTCGAACTTCTCGTCCGTGTCCTCCACGCCCAGCGTTTCGTCGGGGCCGTGGCCGGCGTCCTGCAACGAGGGCAATGTATACGCGGTGACGCCGGGCTGGTCGGCCACGTAGTCTACGACCTTCTCGACCTCCTCCACGCTCACGAAGGGGCCCTGCAGGCGCTTCAGGTCGCTGCCACTCAGAAAGAGCATGTCTCCATTCCCAACGAGGTCTTCCGCCCCCCCCTGATCCAAAATGGTCCGGGAGTCGACCCGGGAGGCCACCTCGAAGGCGATGCGGGAAGGGAAATTGGCCTTAATGACGCCCGTCACGACATCGACAGAGGGCCGCTGGGTGGCCAGGATCAAGTGGATCCCGACGGCACGAGCCATCTGGGCGAGACGAGAAATGGGTCCCTCCACGTCGTCGCCGGCCGCCATCATCAGGTCGGCCAGCTCGTCGACGACCACCACGAGGTAGGGCATGTGCCGGTGACCCTCCGTGGGGTCCAGTTCCCCCGCCTGAAACTTCTCGTTGTAGCCGGTGATGTTGCGAACGCTGGCGTCCGAGAGCAGGTCGTACCGGGTTTCCATTTCCCGTTCTACGCTCTTGAGAACGCCGGAGGCCTCGTCGATGTCCGTGATGACGGTCTGATCGATGTCCTCTGGCACCGCCACGAACTGCGTTTCGAGCGGTGTGTACTGCTGGAGCTCGATCTTCTTCGGGTCGATAATGACGAACCGCAGATTGGCCGGGTGGCAGGCGTAGATGAGGCCCGTAATGATGGAGTTGAGCCCCACGGACTTGCCGGACCCGGTGGCGCCGGCAATAAGAAGGTGGGGCATCGTCGTAAGGTCCCCCACGTGGACCTCCCCCTCGATCGTTTTGCCGAGGGGCAGGGGAAGTTTGAGCTCGGTGTCCTGAAATTTCCGGGTTCCGATCACGTTGCGGAGGCGGACGAGCTCTCGATTTCGGTTCGGGATTTCGACGCCCACGGCGGACTTGCCCGGGATGGGCGCGATCATCCGGATGCCGGGCGCCGCCATCGCCATGGCCAAGTCGTCCTTGAGTGACTTGATGCGGCTGACCTTGACGCCGGGAGCGGGGGTGAGCTCGTATCGTGTGACGGTGGGGCCCACCACGGCGTTGATCTCCTCGATCTCGATGTTGTACATGTCGAGCTTGTCGAGGAGGACCCGCTTGTTTTCTTCGAGCTCCTCGCGATTGATGGTGGGATCTGTGTCCACCGATTCGTCGAGGAGGTCGAGGGAGGGGGACTCGTATTCAAAGTCTTCGGGGAGCTCCGCGGTCCGCTCGATTTCGTCGGTCGTCTCCTCTTCGACCTGCTCCTGGATCGTCATCGAAACCTCGTCATCGGGGTCGTCCGATTCAAGAGAAGCGACTTCGGAGTCCAGGGCGTCGGGGGAAGACGTCTTTTCGGGAGTAGGGGGTGGGTCCGGCGTAGGGGGGGCGTCTTCCGACTCCGTTTCTCCCGTAGACGCGGAGGAGGGCCGAGCCCCTTCCGTTGTTTCTTCGGTCGTATCGCTGGCGGAGGTGGGGGGGAAGGAGTCGGACGCTGGATCGGAGGCGTTCGCGTCGTCCTCGACGGCGGAGAGGGACGGATTGCTCCCCGGACGAAATAGGTCGTTTCGACGAACAGGCTGGTCCTCCAGGACGGAGTTGTCGGAGCGCCCCGACGGTCGACTTGGCGGCTGTGGGGAGGGAGACTCGTCTCGTTCAGGGGGCGATGAGGAGGACTCGTCGGGCGACGCAGGCGTGGAAGAGGCGTCGGGCGCGGACGGAGAAGGGGCTGAAGCGTCGGAATCTGTCTCCGATTCGGGATGAGCACGGGCCCGGCTCCACTGATCTTTGACGTAGGCCCCGGCGGCGGAGAGGCCCGCCACGAGAGCGTGGGCTGCCTCAATGACGCGATCCACCGTCCGTTGAATGTCATGGTCGACCACGAGCAAGAGCAGCACCGCGCCCGCGAGGAGGAGAAGAATGCACGAGCCGACCTCGCCGAACACATTTTGCATCCAGCCGGCGGTGCCGATGCCCACGAGTCCTGCCCAGGCCTGCAGCGACGCGTCCAACGTATGATGAAACCAGCCTACGAAGCAGGACAACACGAAGGCCGACAGGGCCGTCAGGAGCGACGGGTAGAGGAGCCGTGACAGGGAGGCGTGGCGAAAGATGGCGTAGCCCCACACCATGAGGAGACCGCTCAGCAGAAGTACCCCGTAGCCGATGAAGCCCGGTACAAACGTTTCCGCCAGCTGGGCCCCGATGAGCCCAAGCACGTTCTCGACAGGCCCGTCGGCCTGGGCGCTCTGCGGATTGAGGAAGACCTCGGACCACTCCGTTGTGCGGAGGACGACAGTGTCCCCGGGGTGGTAGCTGGCGAAGGCGAGCGAGAGCAAGAGGGCCAACACCATCAGCACCAACCCAAAAATCTCCACCTTCCGACGCGGAGAGATCAGGAAGGACTCCTCCGTCTTCGTGTCGGAACCCGAGGCAGCCATACAACAGAACAGGCTAAGCGAAGGAATGGGATGTAGGGGCATACGAAGAGCCCTCACGTGCGTATCCACGTTCTAAACGGGACACACATCTTCGTAAGGTGGGCTCAACACGGCACAAATGCAATGCGAGGGGCCGCGCGAAAGAGCCGATTCGCCTGGACATCGTGAGACGAGAGGCGGACTTATGGGCTACGCCGACACGGCGTCCTCGTACAGAAGCAGCCGGTTTTCCGTGTAGTAGGGCAGTACCGGCAGGGCATCAATCCGGAAGCAATAGTCCAGGTCCGCCTCGCGGTTTTGGTGGGTGAGCCGTTCGGCATGGTTGGCACCGCGGAGGGCGTTGTCAAGGTCCTTCCGGTCGGTGTGGTAGAGCGTGTAGGCGGTGTGGGCCGAGTCCGTGACCGGGTACGGCTCGTTTCCGTCCCAGAGGCGATCGAGAAGGAGTCCCGCACAGAGGGTATCCTCCAGGGCAAGGCGATTCTGTCGGCCCGCGCAGACGATGGTCACGGCATCTGCCGTTCGTCGGATGAAGTCGACGACGCGACCCGCATTCAAGAAGCAGGCGGCCACGAGGGTGTTAGCTTCTTTGGCTTGCTCAAGAGCCCGGGTCCCGTTGGTGGTGTTCAAAATGATGTCCCGACCCTCGACGACGTCTCGTGTGTAGTCCTGGGGGGAGTTGCCCAGGTGGTAGCCTTCAATTTTTTCCCCGTCGCGTTCCCCCCCAAGGCGATACACGTCGGGGTCGAGGTTGCTGGCGATTTTGCCGGCCTGAGCCATGTCCGGGACTGGCATTACGGCTCGAGCGCCCCGATCGAGGGCTGTCACGATGGTGGAGCAGGCCCGGAGCACGTCAATGACGACGACCGTCCGCCCCTGTACGTCGCCTTCCGAAATGTTCGAATGTGTCAAGAAGACTTCAGCGTCCATCGGAATAGCGAATCAAGTGGAAGGGGATCCAGAAGCACAGGGACCGGAGATGGGCTTACTTGTTCGTGTGGAACGGAGGCTCGGTCACTTCCACGTCGAAGGTGCGGCGCCGGCTCGCGACCTTCAGCGGCCGGCCCGGCTCGGTATACGGGGGCTCGTTGGGGACGTAGCCGAGCCCAATGCCTGTGTCGAGGATGGGCGATTGGGTTCCGCTCGTCACCACGCCGATGGCGCTTCCTTCCGCCGATTGGAGGATGTCGTCGTGGCGGGGAATGCCCCGTTCGGTCGCTACGAAGCCCACGAGCTTTCGCTCCGGGCCGTGCTTGTGGATCTCACCCAAGGCTTTCCGCCCGATGAAATCCCCTTTGTCCAGCTTCACCAGCCAGCCCAGTCCCGCCTCGTAGGGATTTGTCTCCTCGGTGATGTCGTTGCCGTGCAGGCACAGGCCAGCTTCGAGCCGAAGTGTGTCTCGGGCACCAAGCCCCGCCGGCTTCAGGCTGCGATCCTCGCCCGCTTCCAGTAGAGTCGTCCACACGTGGCGGGCTCGGTCGGCGGGCACGTAAAGCTCCAGGCCCGGTTCGCCCGTGTATCCGGTGCGGGAGATGAGGGCGGTTTCGCAGTCCAAAAATTCGCCGTCGGTTCGCTCCCAGAAGTGATAAAACGACAGGTCGTCGAGGTCATCGTCAAGGAATGGCTGGGCAATCTCGAGGGCCTTCGGGCCCTGTAGGGCAAGGAGGGCCGTCTCGGCGGAGATGTCCCGAAGCGTGGCATCCATGGGATTGTGATTGTGCATCCACGTCAGGTCTCGCTCCGCGTTGGCGGCGTTGAGCACCATCAGGTACTCGTCTTCGGCGCGACGGTACACGATGCCGTCGTCGATAATGCCACCCTCGGGGGTACACATGACCGTGTACATCGCCCGTCCGTCGTAGAGCTTTTCGGCGTCGTTGGTCACGAGGTGCTGAACGAAGTCAAGCGCCCGGTTTCCACGAATGAGCACCTCGCCCATGTGACTCACGTCGAACAAGCCGGCGTCGTTACGGACGGCTAGGTGTTCGTCGATGATGCTGTCGTACTGCACCGGCATCTCGAATCCCCCGAATGCCATCATCCGGGCGCCAAGCTCCTCGTGGACGTCGTGAAGGGGGGTATTCTGAAGAGACGAAGCAGAGTCGGCCATCGGGAGAACAGAGAACTACGAGAGGGCAGTGACAGGCACAGGCAGAGTTGGAGGCCTGCAGATACCCATGATACCCGACGGCGGCAGTTTAGTCAACGAAGGGGAAATGATTTTGGGGGCGTCGCTATGGCCGCCGGGCCTCGTAGCCAGCGTCTGAGAGCACCGCGATGGCCTTTTTGGCGTCCGCCGCGGTGTCGAATGCCAGCCGGAACGTGCCTCCAGTTCCTTCCCGGATGGTCTGTAGTTCGATGTCTTTGATGTTGAGGTCGGCGTCCAGAAGGTGTCCCGAGAGGTCGTGGATGACGCCTACCTCGTCGGGGGCCCGCACATAAATGTCGGATAGCGGATGTAGGAAGCCCTTATGGTCCCGTGGAATGGCATCGCGGGCCGTGCGGGCCTCGTCGAACGCGTCTTCGAGGGTCTCCAGGTCTTCCTCAATAAGCCGATTTCGAAGGGTGCGCAGGCCTCGGCGCAGGCGGCTGAGGGCGTCGTGAATTTCGCGCTCGTTCCCGATCAGTACGTCCCGCCACATGTCGAAGGGAGAGGAGGCGATGCGTGTCATGTCGCGGAATCCGCCCCCCGCGAGCTGCAGGGCAAGGTCCTGCTCCTCGTCGTCTTCCGTGCTCGCGACGAGATTGACCAGGGCCACGGCAAGAAGCTGGGGAACGTGGCTGGTGGCGGCGACAAGGCGGTCGTGGCGGGCGGCCTCAAGGACGAGCGGGCGGCTGCCGGTGGCTTCCACCAACTCGACGAGGGGTGCCAACGGACCGTCGAGGGCTGCCTCGTTGACATCGTTGGGGAGGCACAGGCTGTAGACGGCGTTCTCGAAAAGCAACGGGTCCGCGTGCTCGATGCCGCTGTGCTCGGCGCCAGCCATGGGGTGGCCTCCCAGAAACGTGGCGTGGTCGGGGAGCACGTCATGGGCCTGTTCGAGTACCGGCTCTTTTACCGAGGCGACGTCGGTCACGAGGCATCCGTCCGGAAGTGCGTCGGCGATGGTGTCGAGTAGCCGGACGGTCGTGGCGAGAGGTGTGGCGAGGACGACGAGGTCGGCGTCCGTGACGGCGGATACGGGATCGGCCGCTTTCTCGTCGATGGCCCCCCGCTCTTCGGCCCGCTCAAGCACCTCCGGCCGGTCGTGCCCGACGATTGTGAGCTCGGGTCGTCGCTGGGCCCACGCGAGCCCAAGCGAGCCACCGATAAGGCCGGTACCAATAATTGTAAGACGTTCAATCATACGCGGAGCGAGCGGTGACGAGAAGACATGACGTTCCTGCTGGCCCTTCAGGCACAGGTGCGATCAGGGAAAAGAGTGCACGCCGGGGCCGCAAAGGTGTTCGATGGTGGAGAGGGCACGGGTCGAATTGTGGGGACTATAGTACTCTGAAACGGCCATGAGACCTCTCCGTGGGGGTCTCGATCAACGAAAAACGAGCGAAGGAAGCGCTTTTCGGGGATAGAGAATGCCACAAAGGGAGCCTCTTGGCGTAGGGGCTATCGATTTTCCGCGGGCTTGAATGGAAGATCCATTTCCCGTCAGGGGAGCTGAGCGGGAATTTCAATGCCTCCAGTCACGAGATTCTACCAGTCCACTCCATGATCAAGAAAGTAAACAAGCGGTCGAGCGATCGCGTCAAGGTGACGTTTGTTCTTCCGGAGGACCATCCGTACGGGGACGACATCTCGGTCGTCGGAGACTTCAATGACTGGACAACCGGGGAGCACCGCCTCGTCCGGCGCAGCAATCAGACCTACAGCACCAACGTCCTACTCCCGGAAGAGGAGCGCTTCGCCTTCCGCTACTACAGCGAGGAGGACGGATGGATCAACGAGGAGGAGGCCGACGACTTCGAGCCCAATGCATTCGGGACGACAAACTGCGTCGTGGCCACGTAGGCGGCGGTTCGTGTTGATGGGGGAGCCGTCCCCAATCGTACGGCTGGGGTGGAGCGGGAGTAGAGATCATTCCCGAAGGGCGGCCGCCACGTCTTCCGGCCCCACAGAGGGGTTGAATGTGTCTTCTCGCAAGTTTGTCAGCACGACGCACGTGCCGCGGGGAGAGACGACGAAGCGTTTTGGATCGCCGTCGGCGCTCGGAAAGGTGACCTCCACCGAATGGTCCTTGCTGGCGGCTTGCTCGCGAAGCTTTGCGATCTGGGCTGCGTCGGGAGGAGTGTCCAGGGTTTGGGCAGAGTCGTTCATGGAGGGGGCGGTCGAGCAATGAATAGGAACGAACGTGGCGGCTCCGGGGCTCACACGAACGCCCCACCCTGGGAAAAGGATGGGGCGTCAGGTGGAGCGAGTGGGGTCGGAGTTATTCGCCGTTTGCGGGGCGACGGAGGCTCGTGACGAAGACGAAGCCGTCGGGATTCCGAACCGCCAGCCGGAACGCATTCCCGGGCTCAATGCTCTGGTACACCTCCACAAAGGTGTCCAGGTCCGGAATTTCCTGTCCGGCCATCTCGAAAATAATCTGTCGGGGCTGCAGTCCCGAATTCCGGATCATCCGGTTGGACTGATCGACGCCCGTAATCACCACGCCCTGGTCCTGCTCGAGACCGAGCCGCCGGGCAATCTCGGGGGTGACGTCCTGGAGTTGGAGGCCCAGTTCCTCCTGTATCGCCTCGGCGGACGAAGCGTCCTCACCACCCCCACTGTCGCCTTCGGACGACGCGGTCATCGCCTCGCCGCGGGAGCCCAAAGTGACCGTAAAGGTGTGCGTCTCTCCGTCGCGATTGATTTGAAGCGTCGCCTCCTCGCCAGGTTGCATACTGGCGATCTGGTTGCCCAATTGGAGGTAGTTTTCCAGCGACTCTCCGTTGACGCCTGTGATAATGTCACCGGCCTCGAGGCCCGCTTCTTCCGCAGGAGCCCCCTCCTCAACTTGCGAGATGATCGCTGAGCCCTGTGGTAGGTTTTCGTTTTCCAGAAGGGTCTCAGGTGCGGGGCGGTAGCGAATGCCGACGTATCCTCGCTGTACGTTCCCTTCCTCAATAATTTGGGTGGCGACGCGCTCAACGGTGCTGGAGGGAATGGCAAAGCCAATGCCCTGGTAGCCGCCGGTCTGGGACGCGATGGCCGTGTTGATCCCGACGAGCTGTCCCTGCAGGTTGACGAGAGGACCGCCGGAGTTGCCCGGGTTGATGGCCGCATCGGTCTGGATGAAGTTGTGCACCCCGCTGCTCTGATTGGGATTCCGGCTCCGCTGTGGGCTCGACCGGAGGCGTCCGAGGGCGCTAATGATGCCGGCCGTGACGCTGTTGTTCAGTTGCGGGTCGAGGGGGGAGCCAAACGCCATCACCCACTGCCCAACGCTGAGCTGCTCCGAGCTGCCGAAGCTGATGGCTGTCATGTCGGAGGCATCCACCTTCAGCACGGCGAGGTCACTGTACGGGTCGGTGCCCACGACTTCGGCTTCGTACTGCTCTCCGCCCAGCGTGCGTACGCTCAGCCGCTCAGCGTCCTGAATCACGTGGTTGTTGGTGACGATGTGTCCATTGGAGCGGACGATGACTCCGGAGCCGAGGCCCTGGCGAACGTCCGGCTGGGACGGGCCTGGCTGGCCGAAGAAGCGTTCAAACGGGGTGCCTTCGAACGGATTCGGGATTTGGCGCTCTACTACTTTCGCCGCCCGAATTTGAACGACGGCGGGATTTACGGACTCGGCGACCTTCGAGAAGGCGGTCTCGAATCCGTCGGGCGTACCCGGGGCGGACTGTTCAATTTTCGTCGATCCGTCGAGGGCCGCGGCCTGTCCGGTGGTGCCGACGGCGTCCCCCATCCCAAACAAGTTTGCACCGGCAGTGGCGAACAAGATGCCGGCCAGGAATGCGCCACCGACGACGACAGCGAGGGAGATTTTGCCTTGCGTGCTCATTGAGGTGCGGAAAATCGTACGGAAAGAATGCGATATTGAGGGAGGCGTCGTCCTCGCTTACTGGGTGGCGGAGACACGCCTCACACCCGCCTTCCTAAACGGACGGCCCCCGGATTTTCGTACCGCCCCCTGTTGGGCCCACCTGTATAACGGGGACCCGACAGGGAAGGTGCCCCTCTAGATGAAGGCACCGGTCCCATGTCTTCCAGAGGAGTGCCGTTACTCGTCGCCCGGTACGCCCGGCTCCGTCATACGTCGAACGTCCAGGTATTCGTCCATCTCGTCCTCATCGAGGAGGCCCATCTGTTTCACGACGGTCCGGACGCTTTCGCGATTCTTGGCCGCCGTCTTTGCCACTTCACTGGCTTTGTCGTAGCCGATGGCGGTATTGAGGGCCGTCGCGATGGACGGGTTGAGCTCCAGAAGCTCTTGGCAGCGTTCGCGGTCCGCCTCGATGCCTTCCACGCACTTGGTGCGAAAGGCGTCTACGCTGTGGGTGAGTAGGTCGATGCTCTGCAGCATGGCGTGGGCCATCACCGGCATCATCACGTTAAGCTCAAAGTTGCCGTGGGTGTTGGCAACAGTGATGGTCTGGTGGTTGCCCGTGACCTGTGTGGCGACCATCATCACCTGCTCGCTCTGCACGGGGTTCACCTTTCCAGGCATGATGGAGGAGCCCGGCTGAATGACCGGAAGTTTGATTTCGCCGATGCCGCTCGTGGGGCCACTGGAGAGGAGACGCAGGTCATTGGCAATCTTAAGCAGGGCCGTGGCGAGGGTGTTCAGGGCTCCGTGGGCGTCGACGTAGAGCTCCTTGCCGGCCTGTTGGGCAAAGTGGTTGCCGGTTTTGTAGAACGAGAGGCCAGTGGCGTCGGTGAGGTACTGGAGCGCGGTCTCGGGGAAGCCCTCCGGACAGTTCAGCCCCGTACCCGTGGCGGTGCCACCGAGGGTGACCTCCGAGAGGCGGTTCGACGCCTGCTCAATCCGCTGAATGGCGTGCTCGATCTGGGCGGCGTACCCGCCAAATTCCTGACCCAGCCGTACCGGAGTGGCGTCCATCAGGTGCGTCCGGCCGCTCTTGAGTACGTCGTCAAACGCCTCTGCCTTCTCCTCGAACGCCGTCTGAAGCGCCTCCAGCGCTGGCAGCAGATCGTGTTCGATGCCCATCCGAGCGGCAACGTGCAGGGTCGTCGGGATCGTGTCGTTCGACGACTGCGACATGTTCACGTCGTCGTTTGGGTGGACGGCCTTGCTGCCCCGGTCGGCCCCGAGGAGAACAGACGCCCGGTTGGCGATCACCTCGTTGGCGTTCATGTTCGTGGAGGTGCCGCTCCCGGTCTGGAAGATGTCGAGCACGAACTCCTCATCGTGTGTGCCGTCAATGACCTCCTCGGCGGCGTCGACAATCGCCTCGGCGGTGTTGGCGTCGAGCAGGTCGAGATCCTGGTTGGCCCGGGCGGCCGCCCGCTTTACGTGGCCGAGAGCTTCGATGAAGCGACGGGGAAACCGAAGGTCGCTGATTGGGAAGTTCTCCTTGGCCCGCTGAGTCTGGGCACCGTAGAGGGCCTCGGCGGGGACGCGGACGTCCCCGAGAGAGTCGCTTTCTGTTCGGTAGTCAGAACTCATTGGGAAGGAAAGTCGGGTGAAGAGCGACGAGCGAAGAGGTGCTGTTCAACCTCATTCTCCGGAGGGAGAGGGTCAACAGACTATGGGCTGCCCAGGAAAAAGGAGGCGGCTACGGAACCCGGGTCATGATGTGGGCCCAGGGCTGACCGGGCTCCATCAGCCACGGGCCGCCGCCATCCTGCGGATGGGTGGGGAGACCCGTCTGCGGACCGGTCGCGTAGGGGACGTACACGACGTGGAGGCGGGAGGCGTCGCGGAGCGTGTCGGTAGAGACGTCGTATGTTCCGGACAGGTTGTAGAGGGCGGCTGGGTGATTCGGATATGATAAGTCGCCGCGCTCGATCTCGGCGTGCCGGACACTATCAATGGCGGAAACTCCCTGCCGCCGCAACTCGCGACCACGCCTCATAAATGGCCCGAGTGATTCATGGTAGCAGGCCACGTGAAAGCCCTCCGTCTGCGGATTGTCGGCGAGGCAGATTAAAGAACCGGAGCCCTCCCGGAGGGTGATCAGGCGGTCGTCGGTATATCCGAGAACGGTAGCCTCTGCGCGCAGTGGGGCCGGGGCCGCCTGGAGGGCTGTTTTGATTTGGGCGTCAGCGGGCGGCGACTGGGCCAAGACGTGGAGGGGCATGAGCACGATTGCGCAGGCCCAAACGAGGAGGTGACGACGCATGACGGAAGTCAGGGATTCGAGGCTCGAACGAACGGGGTACCATGACTGCCCGCAGCAAACAAAATCCCCGCTCTACGCCGCTACACGGTGGAAAGCGGGGGAAGGGTGGTCAGGGGCGAACACTCCTACGCCCGCCATAAGTAAGTCCAAACCGGCTTTATCGTCTCTCTGTGGTGATTGAAGAGCGGATGCCCACGGTTTGATTGGAGAATGCGAGCCGAAAATCACATCCAGTATCACACCCTATTTCTGCTTACGGCTACTGTTTCGCTGGTCGTTCGAGATGGCTGAACTGATGCTCGCGGAAGGGCACCAGTCCGCCTTCGCATTGCTCATCGGGACACACGGCGCTTCATCGGTTTCGAGGTTGAGCTGCTGGTCTCAAAATGGAATGGCGACCGGCAACGTGTTACCGGTCCCCCCGCAGGCAGAGGACATCAACTCCCACCTTGGAGAGGTTCGAGTCTGCGGCCCACTCAGTACTTTCTGAATTGAGGCGATCTACGGCCCCGCGGGCAAAAGAAGTGTTGGAGACGAGTGCTAATATCGATTAAGGATTGAACGCCGAACAGTCTCTGATCCGCTGCGAAGAGCAATTTGATTCTCACGAGGCATGGGTCAACGTGCCCTTGTGGCCTGCAAACGGTGGTGTTGCTCAGCCTTTAATTTTCATTATGGATAGTGTCCCAGGTTTTGCGCTGCTAGGTTTGTATATACTAACGGATGATCGTTATTAAGCGTATGGGGATCCGGAGAGGCTTTCCAGGGCGGTGGTACTTGCTTGTTGGCTGCAGGTAATCCCGCAGATATTTATAGCAGCAGATCCTTGATAAGCTGGAATCAGAATAAGGGAACTGCTCCCTGTAACCACGCCAAAATTAGACATTGGATATTCATATACACTTTTGATATCGATTTTGTAGGTTTTCTCGCAGGCTTCAATCGAGGACTCTGGTGGCGATTACCAGCGTTTACCCGCTAATCAGTCCCTTGCTCTCAATGTCGTTTTCGCGCCGCACTTTTCTTCACCTCAGCGCCAGTTCAGTTGCCCTTGCCGCCCTTAACCCACTTGACACATTTGGGCAGGATGCGAAAAGTCCGGGTCCGACCATTGACAGAGTCACGGTTGTGGAGGTCCCCGGTTCGTTTAATCGGCCTGTTGCGATGAATGCCTATGACGACGCGCCGAAAGGCAAAACCGGTACGATCCGGGTCGTGAAGCTTACGCTATCGGATGGAACGACGGGCCTTGGCGTGGAAGGCT
>CAYLMT010000044.1:0-13977 GCA_964384855.1 uncultured Salinivenus sp. | reverse complement strand
GCACCGGCACCTCCGTGTCGAGCGCGGCCTGCATCGTCCCACTCGTGGCCCCCGAGCACACATACTCGAAGTGGGGCGTCTCCCCTCTAATGACGGCCCCGAGGCCAATAACGGCGTCGTAAGTGCCGGAACGGGCGCACTTCTGAGCCGCCACGGGAATCTCCCACGATCCCGGCACGTGAACCACCGTTACCTCGTCCAGGTCGGCCCCGTGGCGCTCCAACGTGTCGAGGGCACCATCGAGCAGGTTTTCGGTGATGTGCTCATTGAATCGGCCCACCACGAGGGCAAAGCGGTGGCCGTCAACGACGAGGTCTCCTTCGAGGTGGGTGGGCATTGAGGCGGAGGTGGCAGACCGAAAGGCAGCGTGGAAGCGACGCTGTTACAGGGCGGCGTCCCGGAATCGTTCCCACTGTGCACGCGTCAGGCCCACGTCGCCGAGATCGGACTCGTTCGCATCCGGTCCGCCATGATAATCGGATCCGCCCGTCACGAGGAGACCGTGGGCCCTGCAGATCTTCCGGTAGTAGTCAACGAGGTAGTCGGGATGGCTGGGAGCGTGGCACTCAATCCCATCTAACCCCCGATCCCGGAGGGTGCGAAGCACGTCGCCCGGCAACCACTGACCTGGATGGGCCAGGACTGCGACGCCCCCGACAGCGTGAAGCATTTCGATGGCGTCCCCTGCAGGCCGGGTCGGCACCGGCACATACGCGGGCCGGTCCCTGCCCAGGTACTGCTCAAACGCGTCGCGATAGCTGTCGACGTGGCCCTCCTCCGCCAGCGCCCGAGCCAAGTGGGGACGGCCCGGCGCCGCACTCGTCCCCAGGTGCCGATCAAGCACTTCGGACGAGACCTCGACACCCTGGTCCCTAAGCCGTCGAACTATCCGCTGGAGGCGCGTTCGACGGCGGTTCGTAAAGGCAGAAAGATAGTCCGTAAGGGCCGGATGCTCCGGATCGACCCCATAGCCCAGTAGATGCACCGAGCGACCGTCGACTTCTGAACTGAGCTCCACACCATTCACAAGCTGAATGTCGTGGTTCTCTGCTGCACGGCAGGCTCCCTCAAGACCAGCGGTGGTGTCATGGTCCGTCACGGCAAGCACCTCTATGCCGCACTCCGCGGCACGTTGCACCAGAGCGTCCGGGGCAAGAGTCCCATCGGAGCAGTGGGTGTGAGTGTGGAGGTCCGCGTGGACCGTCTCGTCGCGCATTTTTTCGGTGTGGGAGACCGCAGGCTGATCAGAAAAAGACGAAAACATCGACTCAGAGCGTCGAACCGAACCCCTCCGTTCGGGTTCATAAAGATGGTGCCGTTCCGTACTGCTTTTCACCCACCCTTTGCGGCCGATGGATCGCATGTGGAGCCCCTGGCGCTCGGCCTACGTCTCGGAGGCCAACGACCGCGAGCCCGCCGAGGACGAGTCCATTTTCACGACGCTGCTGCACGAGGAGCGGGACGAGGAAAACCTGATTCTCTGGCGGGGGGAGCACGTGTTTGTCATTATGAACCGGCATCCCTACAACAACGGGCACGTGCTCATCGTCCCTTACCGCGAGGTGACACAGTACGATGCCCTGAACTCCGCCGAGCAGCAGGCCCTAGCCACTGCTCTTGATCGCTGCATGGGATGGATCCGCGAGGCGCTTTCCCCGGATGGGTTCAATGTCGGAATGAACCTGGGCCGGGCGGCCGGCGCCGGAATCCCGGAGCACCTCCACGCCCACGTCGTGCCGCGCTGGGACGGAGACACCAACTTCATGCCCACCACGGCGGACACGAAGGTCCTCCCCGAAGACCTTCAAACAACCTACGGCAAGCTCCGCGCACCCATGTCCCCCGACGCTCGCGACTCAACGAAGCACGGCGCGGCAGAAACCACAGAATAATCCTCACCCCCACCACTCCCTTACATGAGTACTGCTTCGATTGACGACCGCCGCACTGCGATCGACGCGTACGACTTTCGCGGGATCCATCCCCACGTTCGCTTCGGCACGGCCAGCAACCGGTACGGCGGTTGGATAGGACAAATCTATCCCCCCAAACGATACGCCAACCGCGTGTCGACCCGGTCCCGTAAGATGGGTGGCGAGACGTTCACGGAACGGCGAGTGCCCATTGCGTCGGTGCGTGACTACTTCGAGCACTTTGAAGTGCTCGAACTCGACTTCACATTCTATCGTCCGCTGCTCGAGGAGAACGACGAGCCGAGCTCCAACTACCACGTCCTTTCCAACTACGCCGACCACGCCCCTGCGGACGCAACGTTTCTCCTCAAAGCCCCCCAGAAATTCTTTGCTCGCACCCTCCGCCGGAACGGGCAGTTCGTCGAAAACCCCAGCTTCCTCGACGCCGAGAGCTACCTGAAGACCTTCCTCGAGCCGGCCGTCAACATCCTGGGGAACCGGCTCGACGGGGTCGTCTTCCAACAGGAATACCAGCGTGTGGGTGACAGCCCCAGCCCCAACGAAAATGTCGACCAACTCGACGACTTCTTTGGCACCATTCCCGACGCCCCTCAGCCCCACATTGAACTGCGGTCGGAGCACCTCCTCCGAGGCCCCTATTTCGACTGGCTCGCCGAGCGTGGAGTGGGCCACGTCTTCAGTCACTGGACCTGGCTCCCGCCGCTTCGCAAGCAGTGGTCGATGAGCGGCGAGCGATTGACCGCAGCAAACGGACAGGTGGTAACGCGCCTTCTCACGCCGCGGGACATGAAGTACGCGGAGGCTTACGCCAGGGCCCATCCCTTCGAGGAGCCCGTGCCAGACCTCAGCGAGACCCAGCAGGCACGCGACATGGTGCTCGACGTGACGGCCCTGACCTTCCGGGTGGAAGCCCAGAATGCGGTGCTCCTCATAATCGCGAACAACCGAGCATGGGGCAATGCACCGGACCTCAACCGGGCCATCGCCCACTGCATCCTGAACCACGTTAAAAGCTAGGAATCGCGCCTCCCACGCACCTCTTTCCTACTCTCTGCGATTCAGATACCCCTGCAAAATCACCGCGGCGGCGGCTGCGTCCACACGGCCCTTGTCGTAGCGCCCCGGCTGGCTGACTCCGGCCTCCCGGAGCAGGTCCTTCGCAATCTCGGAGGTGTACCGCTCGTCCTCCCGAATGATTTCCACCGTGCCGAGCGCTTCACGAATGCGGTCCACGTATCCCTGCACCATCTCCGTAGCCTCCTCCGCGGTGCCGTCTTCGGTGAGGGGCCATCCCACGACAATTCGCTCGATGCCCTCCTCATCGCGAAGCGTTCGCAGTACGTCGAGGGCCTCGTCCGGCGTGTAGGTGCCGTGCGGCCGCGCAAACAGGCGCAAGGGGTCGGCCACAGCCACGCCGACGCGCTTCGTACCCACGTCCACCCCCACGACGCGAGCGTTTGATGAGAGGGTACTCACGGCAAACGAAAGAAACGAGTGGGTCGAAATCCGTCCTCCCCGATACGAACATTACTCGTTGTCGTTGGCCTCTCCATCTTCTCGCTCCGCACTTCCTTCCGGCACCTCGTAGCCCAGTTCGCGAAGCGGCGTTTTGAGAACCTCCTCCACACGCTTGCCGGGCCGAAACAGCGTTTTGCGGCGGCTCGGCACAAACATCGGCTCGTTGGTCTTGGGATTGCGGGCCGTCGGTTTGGCCTTGGTCTTCTTCACCTCGAACACCCCAAAGTTACGGAGCTCAATCCGCCGTTCCGGATCCGCCTCAATCATGAGGTCACCCAGGGCCGTCAGGACGGAGCGGACCTGCTTCTTGGCCTCGTAGAGCGGACAATCTTGCATTTCGGCCACGCGGCGGGCCACGTCTTCCTTCGTCGCCGTATCGACTTGGTCTGCCATAAGAGGAGGACTTGTGTCAAAATGCGAGCGCGGCCCTAGATCACTCTTTGAAGCGATACACGCCTTGAATGCCGTCGATGCGCTTGAGACGCTCAATGAGACGCTGTAGGTGCTCCAGGTCCGAAACGTGGAGCATGATCGTGCCGGAGAAGATGCCGTCCTCGGTGTCGATCGTAATGGACCGGATGTTCGTCTTCAGGTTCTTCGAAATCACCGTCGTGATGTCGTTCACCATGCCCACCCGATCCTCCCCCATCAGGCGCAGTGCCGCGACAAACTGAACGTCTTTCTGATGGCTCCAGTCAACGTCCAGGATGCGATCGGCCTTGTTGACGAGCAAATCCGAGGCGTTGCGACAGTTGGACCGGTGAATGTTCACCGTGCCCGTCTTGCTGACGAACCCGAACACCTCGTCACCCGGGATGGGATTGCAGCAGGAGGCGTAGTTTACCGCAAGGTCCTTTTGCACCTCCCCGTCGATGACGAGGGCCTGCGTCTCGGTCTCCTGGGCCGCATCGAGAAACTGCTCGTACTGCTCCCGGAGCGCTTCTTCGTCGAGTTCCTCGACGGACTCGTCCTCTGTCTCCGTGTTGCCCTTAATGTAATCGACGAGCTCGCCCGGATCGTAAAGCCCCTTCCCGATCTCGTAGAACAGCTGCTGAAGATCGGGAAATTTGAGCTCGTGAGCCACCCCCTGGAGATCCTGGTCGCTAATCTCGAGGTCCGCCTCGTCTTTCGCCTTCGCCCAGATCTCCTTGCCTAGCTCCACGGCCTTACGCCGCTCCTCGTTCGTCCACTTTCGGATGCGGCTGCGCGCCTTGTGGGTGACGACGAAGTTGATCCAGTCCGGACTGGGGTTCTGCTTCTCGGACGTGATGATTTCAACCTGATCCCCGCTCTCCAGCTCCTGAGAGAGTGGCACCATCTTGCCGTTCACCTTCGCACCAATGCACTGCATTCCCACCTCTGTGTGCACCTTGAACGCGAAGTCGACCGGCGTGGCCCCTTGCGGCAGCGTGAGCAGGTCTCCCTGTGGAGTGAAGACGTAGATCTCTTCGTCGTAGAGGTTGAGCCGAAACTCCTTGACGAACTCCGTGGCTTCCTCCGGCTCAGGATTTTCGAGCAGGTCGCGCACCCATTCCAGGAAGCGCTCCATCTCCTCGTCCACATTCTCCGTCCCCTCCTTATACTTCCAGTGCGCAGCCACACCCCGCTCGGCCACCTCGTGCATCTCCTGGGTTCGAACCTGCACCTCTACCCGTCTCCCTCCCGGGCCAAAGACCGTCGTGTGCAAGCTCTGGTAGCCGTTCGACTTCGGCACCGAGATGAAGTCCCGGAAACGCTCGGGGAGCGGCTTATAGAGGTCGGTCACCAGCGAATAGACACGCCAGCAGTCCTCCTTTCCCCTCTTTCCGTCGCTCTGCAGAATCACCCGAATCGCGAAGATGTCGTAGATCTCATCGATCGGTTTATTCTTCCGCTGCATCTTGCGGTGGATGGAGTACACATTTTTCACCCGCCCGTTGATTTCGAACTCGAACCCTTCCTCCTCCAGGTGCTCCGCAAGGGGTTCGATGAATTCGGCAATGTACGCCTCCCGCTGCTCGGCCATCTCTTCGAGCCGATTCACGATGTGGGTGTAGGCCTCCGGATCCAAAATTTTGAAGCTGAGATCCTCCAGCTCGCTCTTGATCTTGAATAGACCGAAGCGGTGCGCAAGTGGAGCAAACAACTCCTGCGTCTCACTGGCCTTCTGGAGTTGCTTTTTCTTCGGGAGCGCCTCGATGGTGCGCATATTGTGGAGCCGGTCCGCAAACTTCACCAGAATGACGCGGAGATCCGACGCCATTGAGAGCATCAGCTTGCGAACGTTCTCGGCCTGCCCGAGCTTCTGACTGGTAAAGACCCCCTCAATCTTCGTGAGCCCGTCAATGATGGTGGCCATCGTGTCACCAAACTCATCCCGAATGAGGTCCAGGGAAAGTTCGGTGTCCTCCACCACGTCGTGGAGCAGAGCGGCCGCCACGCTGGTGTCGTCGAGCCCAATGTCACGGGCCACGATGGTCGCCACACGGAGCGGGTGACTGACGTACTTCTCGCCCGACTCGCGCCAGTGGTTGCGATGGGCCCAGTAGCTCAGCCGGAAGGCCCGACGAATCATTTCCTCGTCGACGGTGGGGAGATGGTTCCGGCAGTGCGACAGAAGCTCTTCGAGACGATCCTCGTACTTCGAGTCGATCTCGATCTCGCTCTTCCGCGGGACGGCCGACGCTTGAATCATAGACGTAACGGTGGGAACAGCTCAGGGGGTACTCACGCTGCCTTTAAATTCCAGGGGCTCTACAAGTTTCCCACAGCTCTTTTGTCCAAAGCACGTGTCAACATCCACCAGGCCGGTCGCAAATAGCAAAGGGGCGCCGTGATCGACTCACGGCGCCCAGGGGGTTCGTCCCGAAAGTGGAGGAATTCTACCGTCTAGTTCTCGTCTTTGTCAGCCTCGCCCTCGTCGGCTTCGTCGGACGCGTCTTCCTCGGCCGACTCTTCTTCCGCCGTCGCCGACTCGTCTTCGGACGTGTCGTCCGTCGGAGCGTCCTCCGCTTCCGCCTCGTCGGGCTGTTCCTCTTCGGTCGACGTGCGGCGCCCCTTCCCGCTGCCCCGACGCGTCCCACCAGAGCTCCCTTTCCCCGTATCGGCCGGGGCCACGTCGTTATAGTCGACGAGCTCCACCATGGCGAGCTCGGCACCGTCCCCGGAGCGCTGCCCGAGCTTGATAATTCGGGTGTAGCCGCCGGGCCGGTCGCCGACACGCTCGGACACCTCGCCGAAGAGCTCCTCGATCGCGTCGTTGCTCTGGAGGTGCCGAAACACCTGTCGGCGGTTGTGTTGCGTGTCCTCCTTCGCTCGTGTGATCAACGGCTCCACAAACGGGCGCAGAGCCTTGGCCTTGGCCACGGTCGTGGTAATGCGCTTGTTTTCGATGAGCGCGTTAGAGAGGGCCTGCAGCGTGCGCTTGCGATGGGACGACGTGCGTCCAATCTTTTTTCCTTTCTTTCGGTGTCGCATTGGTAGTCTCAAACGGGTAACGAATCGCGATGCGGTGCGGGCCCGGCCGTTGCGGCCGACGGAAGGACCCGAGAATGGCCTCGACGGACCCTAGGACGTCTTCTTCTCTTCGAGGTACTCCTCCACGTCCATGCCAAACTGAAGCCCGCGCTCGTCGAGGACCTCCACAAGCTCCTGGAGGGACTTGCGCCCAAAGTTACGGAACTTGAGCATCTCGTCTTCCTCCCGGCGCACGAGGTCCCCAATCGTCTTGATGTTGGCCGCCTTGAGGCAGTTGTGGGAGCGCACTGAGAGGTCAAGCTCGTCGACCGGCTGCGCCAGTAGCTCGCGAATGCGCTTGACCTCTTCGTCGACCTCCTGCTCCTCGACCACCGGCTCGGGCTCCTCTTCGAGCTGGATGAAGAAGCTGACGTGGTCCCGCAGAATCGACGCTCCCTGCGTGACCGCCTCCTCCGGCGTGAGCGACCCGTCGGTCTCCACGTCGAGGAGCAGCTCTTCGTAGTCAATTTTCTGCCCCACGCGGGTCGGCTTCACCTCGTAGTTGACGTTCTTGATCGGGGTGAAGATCGAGTCGACTGCAATGACGCCGATGGGATCGTCCTCGCGCTTGTTCTCCTCGGACGGCACGTAGCCGCGTCCATACCCGACCCGAAGATCCACGTTCACGACCGCGTCTTCGGCCAGTGTCGCGATGTGCTGGTCCGGATTCAAAACGTCATAGTCCGCAGTAGCCTCATCGATGTCCTCCGCCGTCCAGTTTCCGGGACCTTCGAGATTGAGGTGGAGGTGGCCTTCCTGCATCTCCTCGGCCTCAAACCGAATCTCCTTGAGATTCAGAATGATGTCGGCCACGTCCTCCGTAACGCCCGGAATGGTCGAAAATTCGTGCTGAACACCGTCAATTTTGACGGCGGTGACGGCGAGGCCGCGGAGGGACGATAGCAGTACCCGACGAAGGGCATTCCCGATGGTGACGCCATAGCCGCGTTCGAGCGGCCCCATGACGAATTGTCCTTTGGAATCGGAGACTTCCTCAACGTGGACGCCTTCCGGCATCTGAAGCCCGTGATTACTCATACGCTCGGATCAGCAAGTTGTAAGGGATGATGTCGTGTTATAAGATCGAGCGCGCAACAATGCGCTCGGAGCAATCGGCTCGGGATGCAGCCCAACTCTACTTCGAATAGAGCTCGACGATGAGCTGCTCGTCGATGTTTTCGGGAATCTCCTCCCGGTTGGGGTAATCAATGAACTTGCCCTTCATTTCCTGACGGTCGACCTCTAGCCACGAGAAGGTCCGCTTTCGATGCTCCACATTCGTTTGGATGACCTCCAGGTCCTGGCTGCCCGGTTTCACGGACACGATGTCATCCGGGGACATCTCGTACGACGGGATGTCCACGACTTCATCGTTCACCATAATGTGCCGATGAGCCACGAACTGACGGGCCTGACGGCGCGTCCGAGCGATCCCCATTCGGAAGACCGTGTTGTCGAGGCGCGACTCCAGCAGGATCAAAAGCTTCTCGCCCGTCACGCCCTGCATGCGGGACGCCTTGTCGAACAGGTTCTTGAATTGACGCTCGAGCAGCCCGTAGGTGTACTTCGTCTTCTGCTTCTCCTTCAGCTGCACGGCGTACTCGCTCTCCCGCCGCCGGCGCGACTGGCCGTGCTGCCCGGGCGGATACGGCTTCCGCTCCAGCGCCTTCGAGGGCCCAAAGATGGGCTCCTTGAAACGACGGGCGATTTTCTGTTTCGGACCTCTGTATCGAGCCATGCTATTCGGTGTCGGGTGTCAGATGTCAAGTGTCGGACAGACGAGGGGAACACATCGGACCGTATCGGCCCTGTCAATGCCCACAACGTCGTTGAAAAGGGGTCAAACGCGGCGGCGCTTCGGCGGTCGGCAGCCGTTGTGCGGAAGGGGCGTCACGTCGCGGATGCTCGCCACCTCCAGCCCGGCCTCGGACATGGCTCGGATCGCACCCTCGCGCCCCGACCCAGGTCCCTTCACGAACACGTCCACGCGCCGGAGGCCAAGCTCGTAGGCCTCGTTTGCCGCAGACTCGCCGGCCTTTTGTGCCGCGTAGGGCGTGTTCTTTCGGCTTCCCTTGAAGCCCATCTTGCCGGCGCTCGCCCACGAGATGGTATTGCCGTACTGGTCGGTCAGCGTCACGATGACGTTGTTGAACGTAGCCTTCACGTACGCCCGCCCATTGGATTCAACCACGACATTTTTCTTTCGGGGCGTGCGCTTGCCCCCTCGATCATCTCCGTCAGCCATGAAACTGTTCGGTGTTTGTGCTAAAGTAGAGCCCGGCGTACAGTGCTCGTCTAGGCCGGGACGATAATGCGGAGGATCGACCCCGAACTACTTCTTCTGAGTCGACTGACTGCGGCCCGCTACGGTCTTGCGCTTGCCCTTCCGGGTCCGGGCGTTGGTTCGCGTGCGCTGACCATTGACCGGCAGCCCCTCGCGGTGCCGCTTGCCACGGTAGCAGCCGATATCTTTGAGGCGCTTGATGTTCATCTGCACCTCGGTGCGGAGCTGCCCTTCGACGGTGTAGTCCTCCTCGATGATGCGCCGCACACGCTTGGTCTCACTTTCGGTCCACTCGTGAGGCCGCTTGTCCACGTCGACCTCGGCCTTTTCCAGGACCTCGCTGGCCCGCGACTGGCCAACCCCATAGATCTCCGTGAGCGCGATCTCTCCACGCTTGTCTTCCGGCACGTCAACTCCTTCAATTCTCGGCATGACTCGTCAAGTTGGTTTCGTTCAAGGATCCATGCAGCCACTACACGCCCCATAATGCACGATGTCCCCCCACGCCCTCTCCCCAGCAACGTCAGTTTTTGTAGCGATACACAATTCGCCCCTTCGAAAGGTCATACGGGGACATCTCGACCTTGACCCGATCCCCCGGCAAAATCTTGATATAGTTCATCCGCATCTTTCCGGAGAGAAGGCCGAGGATCTCGTGGCCGTTCTCCAGTCGAACCCGAAATTGTGCATTGGGAAGTGCTTCGATGACTTCCCCATCCTTCTCGATGGCTTCTTCTTTTGCCATTAGCGAGTAGTGGTCTCTGTGAGAGCGTCGATCTCGTAAGGAGGCTCGATCACGTCTTCGATGTAGCTAAAGTCGGAAAGCACCTCGGGCTCCCCATCTCGCACCACGACCATATGCTCGTAGTGGGCGGAAGGGAGGCCGTCGGCAGCCCGCACGGTCCAGCCATCGTCGTCGGTGACGACCCGGGCTGTGCCCCGGTTGATCATGGGCTCAATGCAAATGGAAAGGCCGGGCTTCAGCAGGCGTCCTCGACCCGGATCTCCAAAGTTCGGCACCTGGGGATCCTCGTGGAGGCTCTGCCCGATGCCGTGCCCCACGAGGTCGCGCACCACACTGAACCCGTGGGACTCGCAGTGGGTCTGGACGGCGTGGCTAATGTCCCCCACCCGCCGGTCGGCAACCGCCTGTTCGATTCCTTTCAGCAGGGCCTGGTACGTCGCGCGACAGAGCGCCGCATCTTCGTCGGCGATGGTCCCCACAGCAAACGTGTATCCCCAGTCGCCATAATAGCCGTTCAGCTTCGCGCCGCAGTCGATGGACAGCAGATCGCCGTCCTGCAGTGCATAATCGTCCGGGATGCCGTGTACGACCGCCTCGTTCACGGACGTGCACAGCGTATTCGGAAAGACGTTGTCGCCTACTTGATACCCTTTGAATGCAGGCTCCCCGCCGTGTGTTCGGATGTAGTCTTCCGCGACGGCGTCGAGCTCGCGGAGCGTGGTGCCCACCTCAATGTGGCGGGCCACCTCGGCGAGCGTCTGCCCGACGAGGTCTGCGCTCTCACGCAGGCACTCAATTTCACGTTGGCTCTTCAAGTGCACCATAGAAGCTCCGGAGAGTCGATTCCAGAGGCGGGACAACCACCGCATGAAAGGGTTTGTTCAGTCGTAAAAGGGTCTACAGACCGCCGCCTTGCCGCGGACTGCGCATCTTGCCACTCTTCATAAATCCGTCGTAGTGGCGCATGAGCAGGTGACTTTCGATCTGTTGGAGGGTGTCAAGCGTCACCTGCACCAAAATGAGCAGGCTGGTCCCGCCGTAGAACATGGCAAATCCTTGTGACACGCCCGCCCGCATGGCGAACGCAGGGAGAATGGCCACGAGACCGAGGAAGATGGACCCCGGCAGCGTAATGCGCGTCAGCACAGTGTCGATAAACTCGCTGGTCTGCTTGCCGGGCCGTATGCCCGGGATGAAGCCGCCTTGCCGCTTCATCGTGTCCGCCATCTCCTGCGGGTTCACTGTGATCGCCGTGTAGAAGTAGGTGAAGAAGACGACCACGAAGAAGAAAAATATCGAATACCCGATCCCGTCGATGTTGGAGAACCAGCCTCCAATCTGCTGCATCGTCGCGTTGTTCGGGAAGAACGACGCGATCGTTGAAGGGATGAACATGATCGACTGCGCAAAGATGATCGGCATCACGCCCGCCGCGTTCACTCGGAGGGGCAGGTACTGGGTCGTTCCGCCCTGCACCTTCTTGCCTACCACCCGCTTCGCATACTGGACGGGAATGCGCCGCATGCCCTGTGACACCAGGACCACCGCCCCCGTTACGAGCACCCAGACGCCAATCTCGACGAGCAGGATGAAGATGTTGTCGCCGATCAGACCAATCTCGTTCATGAGGGCCTGAGGCAGGAAGGCAATAATGCCAATCATGATGACCAGCGAAATGCCATTCCCAATGCCGTCCTCACTAATGCGCTCGCCGAGCCACATAACGAACGCCGTACCGCTGGTCAGTACGATGACGGTCGTAATTGTAAACAGGGTCGAGTTAATGACGACCGCCCGGCCTGTGGCGCCGGCCAGGAGGTTGATGGCGTATCCGATCGACTGGAGGGCCGTAATGCCCACCGTCCCGTATCGGGTAAGCTGCGTGATCCGTCGACGCCCTTCTTCCCCCTCCCGTTGCAGCTTCTGGAAATAGGGGACCACCGCCCCCATCAGCTGAATGATGATGGAGGCCGTAATGTAGGGCATGATGCCCAGTGCAAAAATTCCGGCCTGCTTGAAGGCACCGCCAACGAACATGTCGAGGAAGCCGAAAAGTCCCCCTCCTCCTTCCTGTGCCCGTACCTGTGCGAGAGCGGCCGCATCCACCCCCGGCAGGGTTACGTGGGTGCCCAGGCGGTAGATAATCAAAAGTCCGAGTGTGTACAGGATGCGCTCCCGGAGCTCCTGGACACTCCAAATGTTGCGGATGCTTTCGGCAAAGCCAGCCATGAGTCAGCCTCGTTGATGCGTAAGCCGCGGGAAAAGAATTCCGATGTCGGCCGGGTTACTCGTCGACGACCGTCACCGATCCGCCCGCCTGCTTGATCTTCCGTCGGGCCGATTCGCTGAAGGCGTGCGCCTGCACCTCAAGCGCATCGAACAGGTCGCCGTCGCCGAGGATCTTAACTCGGTTGGCACTCCGCACGACCCCGAGGTCCGCGAGCAGCTCCGGCGTCACGGGCTCGTCCTCGTCGATCACGTCCTCCTCCAAGAGCCGCTGCAACCGCCGCACGTTCGCAATTGAGTAGTCGGTGCGGAAAGGGGCGTTGTTGAACCCGTGCTTCGGGATGCGCTGAAAGAGTGGCGTCTGCCCACCCTCAAACCAGATGGGCCGCGTCCCGGCGCCCGAGCGGCTGCTTTGGCCCTTGGTGCCACGCGTCGAGCTGTGCCCGCCGCGCCCGGAGCCTTCGCCACGACCGAGGCGCTGCTTCGAGTGCGTCGCCCCCTCTGCCGGCTTCAAGTTGCTCAAATCCATGTCGTACCTTCCGTCCTTGTGTGAACTCAAATGACGTACGCGTGCCTTCCCTGCCACTGAACGTCGCTCCTCCCCTCTATGCCTCTTCATCTACCTCTTCGACTTTCACCAGATGGGCCACCTTGTCGATCATGCCGCGGATCTGAGGAGTCTCCTCGTGAACAACCGTATCTCGGATGCCGCGAAGACCAAGGGCGCGAACGGTGTCCCGCTGATCCTGTCTGCACTCGTTCGTGCTCCGAACCTGTCGGATCTTGAGCGTGCTCATGGTCCTATGAGCTGGCTACGGTGACTCCTTGCGTTAACCGTTGAACACCTTTTCGAGCGGAATGTCGCGGCGGCGGGCCACCTCCAGGGCATCCTCGGTCTCTGCGAGGGCGTTGATGGTCGCCTTCACCTGGTTGTGGGGGTTGGACGTGCCGAGCGACTTCGTGAGCACATTTCGGTACCCGGCACACTCAAGCACGGCCCGAACGCCGCCCCCGGCAATTACCCCGGTACCCGGCGCGGCGGGCTTCAGAAGCACCTTGCCGGCGTCCTGCTTGCCGACCACCTTGTGGGGAATCGTGCCGTCGCGCATGGGAACTCGGATGACGTTCTTCTTCGCGTCGTCCGCCCCCTTCGAAATGGCACTCGACACCTCGTTGGCTTTGCCCAAACCCGTGCCGACGAGGCCGTCCTCGTTCCCGACGACCACAACGGTATTGAAGGAAAATCGACGACCGCCCTTCACGACCTTCGACACCCGGTTGACCGATACGAGCCGGTCAACCCAGTTCTCTTGTCGCTTCTCGGCGTTGACGCGCTTTTGTTCTTTTCGATCCGCCATGGCTGTGCGTGGTGCTCCGTACGTGGATAGTTGTTACGATCGTCGGGGGTTAAAATTGGAGGCCGCCGTCGCGGGCCCCCTCCGCCAATGCCCGGACCCGCCCCTGGTACTTGTATCCGCCCCGATCAAATACTGCCTTCTCAATGCCTTCGTCCTGCGCCCGCTCGGCGAGCAGTTCACCCACTGCCCGGCTTTCCTCCGTCGGGGTGTCCCCTTCTATCTCGTCCGCCAGACTCGACGCAGAGGTCAGCGTGTGCCCCTCCATGTCGTCGACCAGCTGGGCGTAGATGTACTTGTTGGACCGATACACCGACAGGCGGGGGCGCACCGAGGTCCCAAACATGGACTCCCGAATGCTGTCATGAATCCGCTGTCGGCGTTCGACTTTTTCCTTTTTACCCTTTGGCATAACCGCTG
>CAYLMT010000043.1:0-14065 GCA_964384855.1 uncultured Salinivenus sp. | reverse complement strand
TCGGCTCCGGCTCGGACTGGCAACCGGCGGCTCCCAGCCCAATCCCCAACACCAGTACCAGTACGACGAATAGAAGCCTCTTTGACGAGTGAAGCGACCTTGGCGTCATTAGATGGACAGCAGGAATTGGACTGTGAGTGAGCCGGCGTCGCTCGTCCTCGGAACGAAACCCGCGGTGGGACCGGAGTCCGGACTTCCGACGTGGACGCTACTGGGCCGGTCCGGTGGCTCTGGGAATTTCTCATCATCCCCATTTCCGTCCAGCAGTCCACACGCGGGCAGTACGTAGATGAGCGCAAAGACCACGAGAACTCGCAGGATCCGGATCGAAACGAAGCGTGTCATGTCGATCATCGTGGCTGGAAAACGTGCGTACGGAAACTCCACTTATCGAACGAGGGTGATCTTCCGAGACCGCGTCGCGCCGTTCGTCTGGAGACGAACGATGTAAAGCCCGCTGGCGGCCGTCGTCCCTCCATCGTCCCGGCCGTTCCAGTGGGTCCGATGCAACCCTTCTTCCCGTCGACCATCGGCGATCACCCGCACGCGCCGCCCCAGTAGATCGTACACTTCGAGCCGCACGTCCCCGGCCTCCGGCAAGGTGTACTCGATCGTGGTCCGCTCACGAAATGGATTGGGATAGTTGGGCCACAGGGTCAGCGACTCGGGCTGCAGCTCAGACTGCTCCTTCTCCACGAAGGACTCAGAACCAGTGAGGAGGGCCCATCGCGTCTCCTCTTCGGTAGGCACCAGCTCCACAGAGGAGGTGTTGCGGAGATTGTGGATCGCCCCCGTTTGCCGATTCACAAGCCGGACCGCCGCCCCGGCCTCGCGCACGTTCTCGGCGGATACCCGAACAGGGATGTCCGGAGTCGCCCGCAGTGACAACTCGTATACCGCCCCCTCCTCATTGCCGGCCGCTCGAAGGGAACGGGCAAGCGTGCGAGCCCGCGTCGACACGTCTCCGTCCTCGGCGCGCACACGCAGGCTTATTGGCTCAAACTGACTCGGCGGGGCCACCACGTCTTCCGGCCCGATTCCATCGACGGCATCCGGCGACGTCCCCATCCGAACAGTCGATGCGGTTTCCTCGGGCCCACGGGCAGTGAGCGTGAGTAGTGAAGCTCTCTGGGGAGTCGCCGTTTGATTGTCTGCGGCGTCGCTGACGTAGGGAATCTTCAGACGTGCGCGGCCGCTCTGGTTGTGGAAGTAGAAGGCCTCCCCCTCTCGTGCCGAGACAAAGGAATCGGTCTGGCTGAAGCTTCCGTCGAAGCGCCAGAGCGGTTGCAGAGACCCGTCGTTGGCCGCGTCGACCTGGCTCCACGGCACGTCGATCCCGAGCGGATTCGAGATGATGTTCCACCCCTGCCGCAGGCTAATAATCGCCACCTGCCGTCCAGCATCTTCGGCGAGAGAGACGGAGGCAAACTCGCCCTCAACGCTCCAGGAAGACTCGCTGATGGCCCAGAAGCCCCGCCCGGACTCAAAGTCGAACGTCGACGAGCCGTCAAATTTCTGCAGGTAGTCCTCTGCCGAACCGTCGTCCCAGTATGCCTGCCACGCCTCGCCCGCCGTGCCCTCGAAGGTCTCGCCAAGCCCGCGACTCACCTGCCCCGGCAGTGCGACGAGGCGGTAGTCACTCTTGGCACTGCCGTTCCCGAACGACCGTGACGTCGACACCGTGACGGTCGATGGACGAAGGAGCACCCGGGCCGACGAGGTGGAGGGACTCCGCATGTCGTCGTTGTCCCGCGCCACCACGCGGTAGTAGTACACCGTCCCCTGCGTGATCGTCGAGTCGGTGTAGCTCGTCGCCTCCGGTCCCAGAGTCGCGATGCGCTGGCCAGTCGTGTCGAAGGCCGCCGAGGTGCCCCGGTACACCTGGTACCCTGTCACGTCACTCGATGTGCTTGCGGACCACGAGAGAGACGCGACGTTGCTCTCGGGGTTGCCCGTCGCCTCCAAGCTCGTGGGCGCGGCCGGAGGCGGGGCCACCGCGTCGAACGGGACGAGGCCCGCCTCGGGCGTATCCGTCGGCGCACTGGTGAAGATGTGAAACTCGCCCGGGGCCATCGAAATGGACGCGTCCTGCTCCTCGCTTTCAATGTTGATCCGCTTCCCGGTGAAGTAGTCATACCACGTCCCCGTTGTGGTAAACTTTGGCCGTACCTCGCGCGGGGTCACCCCAAAGTTGCCCGCCACAATAGCATCCATGGAGTCGTGCTGGAGCCGGATGCGACGGGTTCTCTCCGTTCCGGCACTCGAAATGTTTATGGTCGTGCTCGTGGAGGTAAACACGTCGTGGCTGTTGCGCAGGTCAATGAGCGCGCTCCATGTTTTGTAAAGTCGGACCCGATTCGGGCTCTGCGCCGGATCTCGGTACTCCCACCGAATGGGCTTGGGAGCGGTGCGTCCCGGAGCACTGGCCGAACAGTCCCCCCCACCGCCCGTCGGGCGCAGACACTCGTTGGGGCCCCAGCCGTAGCCAAGCTCCCCAAATTGCCACATCATACGAGGGCCCGGCACTGGGAAGAAGAATGCCCCGACGAGCTTCTGCCGGTTCAGCGCCGTGTCCAGGTTCTGCACGCTGTACCCGTCACTGCTGTTGCCGAACAATTTGTTGCGGCGCATGAGCCACTGCTCGTCATGGCTCTCCATGTAGGTCACGTAATTGGGATTCTCGAGGCCGCGGTTCTCATAATACGTGCCGCCGATACCAGAATTCTCACCGTACCCCATCGACGTCTGACTGTATGGGTGGTGCATGTTATTCCAGAGCATCATTCCCCCGGTCTCGCTGGCGCGGTACGAGGCCAACTCCTGCTCCTCCTGTGGCACACCGAAATGCTCGAGGATGACGTAGGCCTCCGCGTCGACATCGTCCCAGATGTGGTCGGCGATGCGCTGGAGATTGTCGATGCGCTGTGGCTGGTACCCATTGGGATCACTTGGCTGCCCGGAAATGAAGCCTTTCGTGAGGTCGAACCGGAAGCCATCGACATTAAACTCTTCCAGCCAGTACGTATTGGCCCGGTCAATGTAGCGCTTAATGAAAGGATTTCCGTGATTGAGCTGGTTGAAGACGCTGAAAGGAGAGCTGGCCGGCACGTTGAGCCACGGATTGGCGTCCGAGGTGCCGTACATCTGCACAAGGGGGGACCGGTCGGTTGCGTGGTTATATACCACATCCAGGAGAACAGCGATGCCCCGCTGGTGCGCCGCCTCCACGAACTGTTTCAGGTCCTCCGGCGGACCGTACGCCTTGTCGACGGCCAGGTGAAAGTTCGGGCTGTACCCCCAGCTACTGTTGCCGTCAAAGTTGGAGACCGGCATCAGCTCGATCGTGTTCACACCCAGCCGATCTAGGTAGTCGAGCGTGTCGGTGAGCGTGGCGAAGGAGTTGTTTTCCAGAAAGTCGCGGAGGAGCAGTTCATAGACAACCATCTCGCTGCGCTCCGGCGGCGTAAAGTCAGAGAAGCTGAAGTCCTCCTGTCCCGGCTCTAGCACCGACACGAGGTTCTCGGTCTCGTCCCCTGGATACGGCTTGAGACCGCCCGAAAAGCCCAGTGAGGGCCCGTCGAGAAACTGGTCCCGCGGGCTCAACACCTTGTGTGAGAACGGATCGCCGATACGTAGCTCCCCGTCCACGAAATACTGATAGGCGTACTCCTGGCCGGAATTCACATTGTCAAGAGTAATCCACCAGTGCGTGCTATCGGGGCCGGCCTGGTGCCGCTTCATGAAGTAGTCGCCGTCAATCTCCCAGTCGGTAAAGTCCCCGATGGCGTACACGAACTCCTTGTTGGGAGCATAGAGGGAGAGGGTGACTGAGCCGTCGCTATTGTAGTTAATGCCATCCTGCACACCCGACGGACGGGCCTGGTCCACCACGTTCGGCGTGCGAATAAAAAACGTGCTGGTGGAATCGACGATGGTACTGTCACCACTCATCGCCTCCGTCTCGGCGCGAACCTGGTACCGGTTCGGTGTGTCCATTGCCAGATCGTAGGACAGCGAACGGTTCGATGTGGAGGCGACCTGATTACCCTCCACGAATAGACGGACTTCGGACAGTGCGTCGACGTTAGCTGTGTCCGCCGACACCGACACCGTAACGGTGGTGTCCGTGACCACCATAAAGGGATAGAGCGGCGGATTCCCTGTCGGATTGGTAATGCTCGCCGAGACAACCGGCTCATCGCCGCTCACGTCCACCACCTCCACAAAAATGTCGGACCCTCCCGAGGCCTTTCCTTCCTTCGACCCGTCGGCGTTGCGAAAGACAAAGTTCATCGTCTCAATCTTCTCGTCCTCCCCGAGCGAGCAGGTGGTGCTGGTGTTCTGGTAGTAGGCCCGGATGTCACTGATCTCCAACCGGTACCGATTGGGGTCCCCCTCCACCTGCGTCAGTTGCGTGTCGTCCCGGTTGCCTATAAAGGAGTCGGTCCCCGGCCAGTGGTTCTTCACGCACTTCCACGCCTGATCGGGGTTTTGGTCGGTCGAGATGCCAGTGTGGGCGTACACCTCCCCCTCGTGGCCTTCGAGTCCCCCGGTGCCCTGATCCGCGTTGAAGTAGACCGTCACGGACTGGTCGGTCCGAGGCGGACTTGGGGTGGTCTCCACCACCTGCCCAACGACCGGGGTCGCCGCTACCAAAAGACCGAAAATCGCAAGGGACGAAACGAGGCGCTTCACAGCACTGGTAGGATCGCACTGGAAATTGCTCAACGAAGAAAACGCACCGGTCGGGAGGCAGCCCGACCGGTGCGCTTCGATGAGGGTCCGGATTCTGATATAACCCCTCTAGTTTTCGCTAGACGACATAATTTTGATGTCGTCGATCATGAAGTCCGGATTGACGCCTCGCGCTTCGAATCCGACGTTTGAAATTCCGGCCGACTGAAGCGCCGAAGGTGTGTTACCGAGGGAGTCAACACGGATCTCGACCGTGCCCCACCCCCCGGACGGGAGGCCCACCTGAATGCCATTGCCGTAGTTGAACTCGCCTTCTCCCGAGGGTGTCTCGACGAAGACATAGAGCGAATCCCCCTCACTCGCGTTGGCGCGAAGTGACACCACATCGCTTCCCTCTACGCTGGGAAAGAGGTGCGAATAGTTGTATCCAAATCCGCCCCCACCAGTGCTTTCGATGACCCGGGATGTGAAGCCATCACTATTGTCAGCAACGTCCCCCGACGTGCCAAGTGTGACTCCCCCAAAGCTGTATTCAAAAGTCGTCCGCTCGAAGTCCATGATTTCTACCTGGGTGGCATCTTTGGTGCCCAACATCAAGTCGTCCAGGGCGTAGGTCACGTTTTCGCTGGCCGAAAACTCAACCTTCGTCAATGGCCCATTTCCGCCAGCCCGTGATGCCACCGGGGTAAAGTTTTCGCCGATCTGCGAGAACGCAATGCCGTACTTGAGCCACTGGCTGCCCGCGTTCACCGGCACCGTAATTTCGTGATCGGTCGTGCCGGATCCTGTCTCCTCGGTAAACGTCAAGGTGAGGTCAAAGGCCGTGTCTGCCTGCCGAATGAGAAAGGTGAACCGATCCGAGTTGGGAGCGCTGGCTCGCCGCTCAAAGACCGCCGCTCCGGACCCGCTGGCATTCACTTCTAGGTAGTTCGTGCCGGTGCTCCCCGTCGGATTGTTGCCCTCACTCGTCTGGAGCGTAATCGTCGTGCCGCCGGTGCCCGACGAATCCCGCTGGGCATCCTCATAGTCCGCGACGGCAGCAAATCCGGCGCTGAAGTCGCTCGTGACGCTGAAGGGGCTCACGGTCACGGAGAGCGTATCGGTGATTTCCCCGTCCTGCGTCGGCGACTGGACGACTACTGACTCCTGCACGATTCCCGAGACGGACTCGCTCGTTCCGACGGACCACATCTGCTCCCCATTCTGCGCCGACCCCGACTCCTCTGTTTTCTCCAGGGACAGAATGCCCGTTCCCTCGGCCGTGGGTGAACTTTCGAGCCCCTGATACGATACCTGAAAGTCGGTCGAGCTCTCTGGGCCAGTGAGCACCAGACTGAGGGACGATTCTGAGACTTCGACATCGGGCTGGACGTCAAAGTCGTCGACGCTCGTTGGGCTGTTGTCGCACCCGACAGCGACGAGTCCGAGGACGGCGAAAAGCAAAAGGGTGCGCGAGAACGTAAAACTCCGCATAACGGTGTGCAAACGTACAGTGTAGAAGAATGTGGATCACGATACCAGAAAACCAGGGAGCCCCTCCTCCCGACCGACGCCCCTCGTAGAAGGGACTCGCCGAGAATGAGCTAGTAACCCGGGTTCTGAGTCATGTTCGGATTCGCGCGGATCTCCGAGCTCGGGATCGGGTATAGCTGTAAGTTTTCGTCGACAGCTCGTCCCCCCTGCACTCCACCTTTCCAAGACCAGAGCCTGGCATCCGTCGTGAACTGGCCGAATCGAATCAGGTCGGTCCGCCGATGGGCCTCCCAAAAGAGTTCACGGCTCCGTTCCTCCAGAATGAACTCAAGGTCGAGGTCCGAGGCGGTGATATTGCCATTCTGGTTTTCGAAGGCTCGCTCTCGCAGATCATTGATGAGCGACACAGCCTCACTCTCGGTACCACCGCCCCCGCGGAGGACCGCCTCGGCGTACATCAGGTAGGCATCGGCCAGGCGAAACATCGGATAGTCAATGTCTGAAAAGGTAACGTCCGATCCTGCCTGCCCAGTGGACGTCACGTTTTGGTACTTGGGAACGAGGTAGCCATTTGCGAACTGGGTCAGGCTGTTGACCTGCTTCGTCTGACCGTCGGTGTAGAATTGCCCGGACCCGACATTTTCAAAGACAGGTCGCGTGTCGCCCCCCTCAAAGAGATCGACCATCTCGGGGGTGCTGCGAAGGCCAGCCCAGGCGCTTCCCCAGCCAAGATCACCTGGAGCAATACTTCCTCCAATTGCACCGTGTCCGAGAAACGTGGTCCCCCCGTACGTCTGCGCATTGTCACCATCCTGCGGTAGGCCCCAGATAACCCCGTTCGCGGTGTGGTTGTCTGCCAGAAACAGGTCGTGGTAATCCTCCTCCAGCGTGTACGGCCCCGAGATTACGTTCTCAAGAGCACTAATTACCTCCGAGGAGTGAGACTCCCCAATGTACACGGGGGCGTTTTGATAGAGCTTCGCGAGAAGCATGTACGCGGCCCCCTTGTCCACACGCCCGTATTCAGCCTCCCCCACCGGCAGGAGATTTTCCTCCCCATCCGAGTCCGTGAGTGCCTGAAGTTCATCCCGCACGAAGTTATAAATTTCTTGGCGAGACGCCTGCTCCGGCGGCTCCGCTCCCCGCGGAAACTCCTCCGTCACGAGGGGCACGTTCCCGTACAGGTCGATGGCGTGCCAGTAGCTGAGCGCGCGCAGAAACCGCGCCTCGGCCCGCCACGTCGGCATCTGCTCCTCAACTGACTGGCTTACCCCTCGCTCACTGAGCCGGTCGGAGGTCGACTGTCGCAGAAACTCATTGACCTGCGCCACCTGGAAGAAGATGCGGCTATACATCGCCTCGTTGAAAACATCTTGCGGGCCCCAGGCCAGCGTGTTAAAGTCCTGAATCGTCTGGTCCTGCCAGGCAATCACTGCCTCGTCGGTCGGAAGCTCCTGAAGCTCCCACCACAGGCGCATGTATTGCTGCGATCCGGCGTCCGAGACGCCCGCGCTGATGTCCAACTCCCCCGCCGCGGCCTGCCCAGTTACGGTGAGACCGGCGTACAGCTTTGCGAGGTACGACCGGTACGAGCCGTCCTCTTCAAAGATGTTTGCCGCTGTGGCGCTGCTCTTGGGGTTGACAGCCACGTCCGTACACGCAGCGGTACTGCCGAGCACCAGAATCGCTAAGATGAGAGGATAGACTGTGCGTAGCTTCATAACAACTGGCAAGCTTTATAGGAGAAGCAACTGGGAAGAGGATCGCCGGCAGTCAGCCTTACAGCTGGAGATTTACTCCCGCCGTGAACGTTCGGGATCGGGGATACAGATTGTTGTCAATCCCCACCGCCAGCGGGCTGGCACCACTGTAGCCGGTGAGAATGAAGGCATTCTGGACCGTGCCGTAAATCCGGAGCCGATCGACCCCCGAGATGCCGTCCGTAGGGAGCGTGTACCCCAGCGTCGCGTTGTTCAGCCGCAGGTTCGACGCGTTCTCCACGTAGTAGTCGGAGAAATACTGCGGCTCGCTAAAGTTTGTGGTTGTCACGGACTCGTGAAGGTTCGACGGCGCAAAGTCCGACAGCCGTGAATAGTTGCCGTAGTTGGAGGCTACGTTGTTGTACACGTACCTGCCTAACTGGGCCTGGAGTGTGAAGGACATGTCGAAGTTGCCGTACGTGAGCCGCGAGGTATGACCGAAGCTCCAGTTCGGCTGCGGGCTTCCTGAAACGACGCGATCCTCTGCGTTGATGTCGCCGTCGCCATTCTGGTCCACGTACATGTCCGTGTCGGCCACATTCGGGCCATCGGACACCGGGTCTCCATTCTCATTTTTCTTATGCTCGTACACGTAGAAGGAGTTGAGCGGATCTCCTTCTCGGATAATCTGGACCTGATTTCCGGTCCCCCCGCTAATGCCACCCGTAAGGACCTGTCCACCGGCGGCCGCCACGTTCAGCACCTCGTTGTCGTTGGTGGAGACGTTAAACTGAGCATTGTAGGAGAAGTCTTCGGTGTTGACGACCTGCCCGTCGACCGTAAACTCAAAGCCCTGATTTCTCATCGAGCCTACATTGGTCGTGACCACGTCACTCAGATTGGCACCGCGGGGAACCGTGGCCGGAAAGATCAGGTCATCGGTGTCCTTGACGTAGTACTCAAAAGATCCCGTCAAGCGGCCATCGAAGAGTCCGTAGTCGACCCCGATGTTGTAGGATGTCGTTTCCTCCCACTTCAGGGTTTCGTCGGCTGCGCTTGGGCGAATGGTACCCACGAACTCGTCACCAAACTGATACTGCACCGTCGGGGAGCCGGAGGAGTAAAGCGGCGCATAGAGGAAATTGCCAATCTCCTGATTTCCGGTGATGCCCCAGGACCCCCGGATTTTCAGCGTCGAGAGCGCACCCTCAAAGAGCGATTCGAGGGCTGGTTCATTGTGCACGCGCCACCCGAGGGCGGCGGATGGGAACGTTCCCCACTGGTTCTCCGGCCCGAACCGCGAGGACCCATCTCGTCGCACCGTGAAGGTGAGAAGATAGCGATCCAGCAGCCGGTAGTTCACCCGCGCAAAGCCGGAGATCAGTCGTTTGGGAATTTCAGTTACGAATGGGTCCGTGTTCTGCAGGTCCGTAACTACTTCCGCACTGTTGGGGCCGAAGATGTTTGTGGAGAGCCCCTGCGCGACAAACTCCGGATACTCTTCGTGCCACTCCTGCCAGGAGTATCCGGCGGTCACGTCTACCTCACTGCTAATGGCATCGAAGGCCCGGTTGTACTCTAGGAAGGCGTCCATGAGCGTGCTGAACTGCGTAAAGCTGCGCCGCTCAAGCTGACCCGGATTTGAGTTCTCCTGCTGGGCCTTCAGGTTGGTCGGTTGGAAGAACTCCCGTTCCCCGCTCGTGACGTCGTAGCCCACCTTAACCCGGGCATTCAGTCCGTCGACGTAGGGGATCTCATAATCGGCCTCGATATTTCCGAGACTCCGGTACGTCTCCCCGTTGTTCTCGGTCAGGATATAGGAGGCGACCGGGTTGTTCTCGGCGAGATTCTCGTCCCATTCGAAGAACCCTCCGTACGGACTGTCGAGGTCGCGAATCGGCTGGGTCGGGGCAAAGGTCACGGCGGACCCAATGACTCCCGGCTGAAACGAATTATCGACCTTTGAGCCCCTCAGGTTAGAGGTAATCGTCAGTTGATCGTCCAGGAAATCCTGGTTGTAGCGAATGGACGTGCTTACGCGGCGCGTGGACGAGGTCTCGAGGGTCCCGTCCTGGTCCAGATAACTCAGCGAAAGCCGAATGGCGGAATCCTCATAGCCGCGCGAGAAGCTCAAGTTATGCTCCTGCGTAAATCCAGTGCGCTGCGTAACGTCCTGCCAGTCCGTAGTGGCGTCACCCAACCGGCTGAGCTGGTTCGGGGCCTGCTCCCGAACGACGCTCCGAAATTCGTCGGGCTCCAGCACGTCAATCCGATCCACGATGCCAGCCCGTGAAGCCGACCCCGAGTACGAGATTCGCGCCTCGCCCTCGTCGGCGGATTTCGTTTCAATCATGATCACGCCGTTGGCTCCTCGGGCCCCGTAGATGGCCGTTGCGGAGGCGTCCTTAAGGACAGTGACATTCGCGATGTCGTTTGGGTTCAGGAAGTTCAGCGGATTTCGGGTCGCCTGATTTCCGACGTTACTAAGGGGCACCCCATCCACCACGAAGAGCGGCGAGCTGTCGGCATTCACCGAGCTCGCGCCGCGAATGCGGATGAAGGACGAGGCGCCGGGCGCACCACTTGTCGCCTGAATTTGCACCCCAGCTACCTTGCCTGAGATCAGCTGTTCGGGACTCACCACAGGTCCCTCGTTAAACTCGGCCGGGCTGACCTGCTGAACTGAACCCGTCACGTCACGCTCTTCCTGCTGTCCATACCCCACGACGACCAGCTCGCCGATCTCCCGGGCAGCCGAAACGAGAGCTACGTCAATCGTGGTGCGGCCCGCAATGGCCACGGTCTGCGCCTGGAACCCCACAAAGGAGAAGTGCAGCGAGTCCGCGTCGGTGGGCACGCGCAACGAATACTGGCCCTCCGCGTTGGCGGCTGTCCCTATGGTTGTACCGGGCACAGTCACGTTCGCCCCCGGCAGTGGCTCGTTGTCATCGGCACTGGTGACCGTACCGCTAATCGTCTGCCGGTCCTGTGCCTGGACTGCCCCCACACAAAGGGCCATGCCGAGAAGCACGAGCGTTAGGATCGAGCGTCGGTATTGCATAGGTTGAATGCTGAATCGGTGATGCAGAATTAGATCGGGGAATGCCCGGCCCGGATCGGAGCCGTGAATGATCACGGATTCGGGTGCGGGGCCGTCCCGTGGAGCGTCACTCAAGGGACGTCGTCAGGGCCATTGGCGTGCACAAAACCGCACGATGCACCCTATCTGCCACATCCCGCGGAGAAAGCGCTTACACATAAAACAAACACAAACGTTGAATACCTTTCCTCACTGATCTCTCAGAATAAATCCGGGCGATGAGGTCTCGGAGTCGGAATTCCCCCCGCACGTCCGCCGAACGATGAGGTCCGGGGAAAACACGGTACTTGACACCGGGACAGAATCGGCGTTTTCGATGCGCCGAAGGAGGGTTCGGGTGGCCCGGGCGCCCATGGTGTGAGCAGGCTGGTGAAGCGTCGTGAGGCCAGCGCATCGACTCAGTTCAAGGTCGTCAAACCCGACGATCGCAAGGTCCTCGGGCACGCGGAGCCCCTTCTCCTGAACCGCACGCATTGCCCCCAGCGCCTGCATGTCCGACGCGGCAAACACCGCCTCTGGCGAAGGATCACGGTCGAGAAGGGTCTTCATGGCCCGGTAGCCACCTTTCTCGGAAAATGCAAACGGCCGCTCGTCGCTCGAAGCAATGAGATCGCCTCGCACCGTCCGACCGTTGTCCCGTAGCGCCTGCTCGTAACCTTCCCGACGGAAGCGGGCCGGGGGCGGATCGTACTCGACGGTAATGTGCCCAATTCGCTCGTACCCCAAGTCAATCAGGTGCTGCGTCGCCTCGTAGCCCCCATGCCGGCTGTCCACCGCGAATGACTCGAACTGTGGGTGCTCTCCGTCCACGAGGACAACCGCCCGACTGGTCTCTGCCAGCCGGTCGGCCCACTCGTCGGTCAGCGGCATCGAGAGCAGAAGAATCCCGTCGTTCCGCCCCGGCTGGAGAGCCCGAGCCATATAGGTGTTGAGGGACTCCGGATCGGGCTGTTCGTGAATGCGGTCCTGCGGATTCGCGGGCGCATGCACCATCAGGTCCATGTCTCGATCCGCAAGGGCGTGCTGAATGCCCCGCATTACGTGCATGTAGAAGTAGTTCGCCACGACCGGCGCCACGACGGCAATCTGGTTCGTGTGCTGCCGCGCCAGGTTTTGTGCCGAGGCATGGGGGCGATAATTTAAGGCCGCCGCCGCATCGAGCACGTGCTGCCGCGTCTCCTCGCTGACCCCAGACTCGTCGTTGAAGACCCGGGACACCGTCGCCGTCGACACGTCTGCCCGCTCCGCAATGTCATAGATGGTGGTTGACACGAGAGGGAGGGGAAGACGCAGGACGAATTCTTGTTACGTAAGCGCTTACATGGTAATCTTAGCTTAACTCAATGTCAAGCCGAAGCGCTTCTACGATTCTGAGAATGGTGGATCGGCCGCCCAGCCCCCCCCTTTGTGACTCCCCCGACCCCGGATCGTCATTCCGGTGCGTTCACCGCTCCGGCCACACCGTGCTTGTACTTCTCGAACACGTCCATCACGGGCAGGGCGTTGCCTTCGGCGTCGAACATGCCCCGGGAGCGGATGGGACTCTCCATCACGGCAGGCTCCCACCAGAAAATGCCCTTAATTTGGCGGCTCGGGACGCTCAGGAGCGTCTTATGCACCGACTCCAGAAATTCGCGCTGCCCCTCCGGCGTCTCCGGATAGGGCGCCCGGGCGTCCTGATATTCGCTGGGCCGCCAGTTGTAGGCCGTTTCGACGAGGATGATGTCCTTGTCATAGTTGTCGGTAAGCATCAGCAAGTTTTCCCGCAGCCCCAACAAATTGCCGTGCCACCACGGGTAGTAGGAGAGCCCGATGACGTCGTAGCCGATGTTGTAGGAGTTGAACTTGTCGTAGTACGCCTTGGCCCCGGCGGCATCGGCCCCCTGATCGTAGTGAATCATGATGAGGGGCCGCGGCGCCTGCCCACGCCCGGCATCGACCCCGTCGACTCCAGCCTTCACAAGGGCCGCGAACTGATCCCAGTTGTCGGGCAATTTGCCGACGGGCCAGAGCATTCCGTTTCGGGTTTCGTTACCGATTTGCACCATTTCGGGCATCACACCTTCCTCGCGGAAGGCCGCGATGGTGCGCCGGGTGTACTCGTAGACCGAGTCGGCCAACACCTCAGGGGAGAGCCCCTCCCACGCCGCGGGAATGGGCTGCTTGCCTGGATCGGCCCAGCTGTCTGCATAGTGGTAGTCGAGCAGAAACTTAAACCCTCGCTTCTGGGCCGCCTTGGCCAGCTCGATCGTGTAGTTGAGGTCGTTGGGCAGTTCGTCGGGCGAGTGGAAAAGGCGCAGCCGGATCCAGTCGTACCCGTGCTCTCGGAAGATTTGAAGACCGGGCTTCGCCTCCCCCCCATCCCGAAACGTGGTGCCCTGCTCCTCCGCCGCCTTCAAAAACGACAGGTCCGCCCCCACCGCGTAGGTCAGGTCCGGGGCCTGCAGCGAGTCGGACTGCTGCGCCGGCGCGTCGGGCGGCCCCAGGAAGCTCCATAGAAGGCCAATGAGGATTCCTACTAGTGCTAGACGGGAGGCGAGATACATGAATCGATGAGCCGCCGAAACGGCCGGTGTGCTTGAAAAAGAGCCCTCTTGATACGCGGTGAGGTGCAGATCGGACCGTGACTCTATCGATACCGCCTTTGACGGTGTTCCCAGATCCTCACGGTCGCTGCCCCCTCTTGCGTCCCTTCGCTGCCCTTACTACTTTCCCGAAACCGCTTACACCCGACGGCGGCGCGTCCGTATGCAGGGATCCGCTCGGCAGACGAGAATCACATCTGCGGCCCTGCGCCCAGGCCACTTGCAAACACCCCTGACTTCACCCAAATCCTCACTTCCGTTCATGTCCCCCGACTTTCCCCTCGCAACCCTGGACCTGATCATCATCGTCGGGTACTTCGCCGTCGTCGGGATCATCGGCTACGTTGTGGCCCAGCGCGTGAAAAGCGGGGAAGACCTCTTCTTGGCCGGACGTACACTCGCGTGGGGGACCATCGGGTTCTCCCTCTTCGCGTCGAACATTTCCAGCACGACCCTGATCGGGCTCGCCGGCGACGCCTACCGCACGGGCATCGCGGTGTCGAACTACGAGT
>CAYLMT010000042.1:0-14149 GCA_964384855.1 uncultured Salinivenus sp. | reverse complement strand
GAGGAAGCTACTGGATTTCAATCTGTCGACGGGTGCTCTTCTCCGTCTTCGGCACGTTGATCGTCAGCACACCGTCCTGGTAGGCGGCCTCCACGTTCTCTGAATCCACCGCGTCTGGCAGCGTGAACGTGCGGTGGAAGTTGCCGAAGGCGCGCTCGACGCGCACGTACTCTTCGCCTTCCTCCTTCCGCTCACTGGAGCGCTCGCCGCTCACAGTCAGCGTGTTGTTCTGGAGGTTGATGGTGATGTCATCCTTCGTCATGCCGGGCACGTCGAGCCGGATACGGAACGCGTCGTCCGTCTCCGACAGGTCCGTCCGGGGAGCCCAGACGGTCGACGTGTCGTCATCGCTTCCTCGACCGAAGAACTGGTCGAAGATGCTGTCCACTTCACGTTGCAGGTCGCGAATCGTACGGTTCGGGGTGCGGCGTGTGAGCTGTGTCATGGTTGATCACCTCTGTGTGGGTTGAGTTCGACGGTTTCGCGAACGTGTCAACCAGGGCGTCCACGACGCCCCGTCGATCATCATTCCGTTCACGCAGGGCATCAAGACGCGTACCAACCGGCGCAAGGCCGCCGCCGACCGAAAATTCGACAACCCGCCACTGCCGTCGTGACAGCCGACTGCAGATGTGACGGTCTCGCAAGAGACTCGCCGCCGTCCCCTACCGCGGACTCACGTCAATGACGACGGGGAGGTGGTCGGAGGCCGTTTCGGTATCATCCGCTTGTAGCCCGTGGGTGGACCGCACCTCCCTGGGGAGCGATGGGGTGTGCAGCACAAACTCGTGGACGACCTCCAGCACGCTGTCGGTGACGAACGCGTAGTCGAGCCGGCCCGGTGGGAACGAACTGCCGGACGCGATCCAGGTAGTGTGCAACGGCGTTGCCACTTGACGGGGCTTGGTGTCGAGCAGGGGCGATCCGTCCCAGTCCGGCGCCGCCGGGGCTCCAAAGCGGTCGGTGTTCACGATCTCGCCCGTGCGCAGGGTCTGCGGTTGCTGTGCGGCCCCGACAAAGTTCATGTCCCCAAGCACGACGATCGGGGTCTCCGGCGGGACCCCGAAGGGCCCCTCCCCCTGCTTCACGGTCCGGAGGAAGGCTACTACCCCGTCCACGACCTGCTGTCGCTGAGCATTGCGGGAGGGCTCTCCGTCCTCGGGGCCGTAGTTGCAACAGGGGGGATGCATGTTGACCACGAGAAGGTCGGTCCCCAGCGCGTCGTCCGCGTCGAGCAGAAAGGCTCCGCTCTCGTTTTCGTCGTACCCTGGAATGGCATGCGTATCGAGAATTGGGTAACGGCTGCCGAGGACGAGGTCCTGTCCCTGTTTGGCCCACGCCCAGCCGCCCGGCAGCCCGAGGGCCTGTTCGGTGACCCTCGCTACCTGCTCGGCGGTCTGGTCGTAGACCTCCTGAAACGCAATCACGCCCGGATCCGTGGCCTCAAAAATGCGACGGAAGCTCGGCTGACGGTCCTCCTGAAAGATGGCACTCCGTCCACGGTCAAAGTCGTTTACCGAGTTGTACGAGAGCAGCCGCACCGCCGAGGCGTCCGGGCCATCGATGGACGGCGCATCTAACGGCGCGTCGGCGTCCGAAAGGACGTACCCGAGCCCGCCGTCGGCGTCCGGCAGCCGATCGCCGTCGTTCGACAGCGCCACCCGGAGAGTGTCGCCCTCGAACAGGGAGCCCTCATCGGTGGGGGTCGCCGACCGATCGAAGGCGATCTCGAATGTCTCGGACGTGACTGTGGGCAAGGACGTGAACCCGAGGTCTGCGTGCGTTACCTCCTGCACTTCTCCATTGCGAACCACCCGCCCGGACCGCTCGCCGAACGTCCAGGCGAGTTCCGCTCCCAGTCCCAGGGCCTGCTCTCCCGTGCCGGGGTCATTGTCCGTATCGAGATAGAGCGTCAAATCATTGCCTTCCTGGAGATTAATGGCCTGCCCGAGTTCGAGCCGCAAGAAGAGGTATTCTCCGTCGTGAGCAATCCACACGCGCTCTAGGTCCACACCGTCACCATCGTCCGAAGGATCGGTGTGTCGAACCGAGAGGTCCGTCCAGTCGTCCCCCTCCTCGTCCACGTAGATGCGCGCTGGATGCGAGACGTACCCGTCCACCGGCGCGGTCGTCGCAGACACGTCCTCCGGAGACCCCTCGTCGCCCCCATCGTCGGTGGTCCCGCCTAGCCCCCCGCACCCTCCGACGACGAAAAGGAACGACAGAGCGAGGGTGAGTACGAGATGGCGAGACATGGACAGTAACAGATTCTGGGGGGACCACGCGAGAGACAGAAGCGCTATATTGCGTGGCGAACGGGATGTTCGGAAAACGAGGGCCGAACAGAATTGCAGTGGCCCCAATCGTCGTGCTTTTCATACATGTCACCACGCAGCAGATGCAAATCGTCTGGCTCGCCCGCCACGCCAACCGTCAGGATTTTGCAGATCCGGACTGGGCGGCGACCGCCGACCGGCCCCACGATCCCGGCCTCTCCCCGACCGGCATCGACCAGGCCAAGCAACTGGGCCGCCGCGTCGCCACCCTCGGCGTCGACCGCATCGTCTCGTCCCCGTACCTGCGCACCGTACAGACCGCCCACCACATTGCCACGGTGACTGGCCACGATGTCGTCTTAGAGCCGGGATTGGGCGAGTGGCTCAACGACGACTGGTTCGACGACACCCCAGACACACGCCCGCCCGACGTGCTCGCCACTCACTTCGAGCCGGTCCTCCCGTTCCCCCAGAATCCCTGCCGAGAACCCACCTATCCGGAGTCGAAACACCAGGCCCTTGCCCGTCTCGGGGCCACCGGAACGTGCCTCGTCGACCGGTACGCCAACGAGACGCTGCTCCTCGTGGGACACGGCATCACAGTGCAAGGCGTCTTGCACGGCCTCGTGGGCTCGAACGTGCCCGACCCCGGATGTCCCCTCGCCAGTCTCACGAAAGTCGAGTGGCGAGACGGGAACTGGACCATTTCCCTCCGGAACGACACGACGCACCTCGAAAATGGCGCCCGGGCCACCGACCGGCTCGCCTGATTCCCTGTGGACCGCGGCTCTGGGGTCGACAAAACACCTCCGCATACAAAAGCGCCCGGACCCCCACCAAGGGCCGGGCGCTGAGACAAGGAAGATATGACGCGCGACCAGGGACGGGCCCCGTTCACGCATCCACAGAGACACTCCACGGACGACGTTTATAACGTCGCGCAACCCTGATTCCTAATGTCTTCACAAAAATATAGGGAGGCGACAATCCTGTATGGGTTCGCTATCGGCTCCTACAGGACGAGCGACACCTCGCGACGCCGGGAGTCTGCCCTACAGCAACCTCAGGAGTCGCCGGACAGCGCAATGTGCGCCCAGAGATCAAGGGTGGGCCGTTGCGGGGCCGGGGCTGACGACTGCTGGTTCTGTCGTCGCTGACGCCCCCGTCGCCGACCTCTCGGGGTACGGCGCCCGCTTCCTCGACCCGTCACGGACGGAATGCCTCGGGAGGAGGGAGTCACAAGATCCGAGTCGTCCGGGTCCGGGGTTTGGAGCCCTATGGCGACGGTGCGATTCAACCGCGAGTGCAGGCCATGTTCCCAACCGTCCCCTGTCGCTGCCGCCCGGGACGGAGAAATCGGCACGGCCATCTCGTAGATGAGCGACCCAGTATCGAGCGTCGCCTGCACCTTCAAGGCCGACGACAACCCTGCGGGCATCCGGTACCTCACTGTGTCGTTCCGGATGATGGCAAGGTCCGACGGAAACAACTCCTCAAGGGTCGACGCTTCCTGCGGCACACCAGCACTGGACTCTCCTCCACCCTGCTCGGACCTGGCCCGCTTGCCACGCCGTCCGATGGGATACCGCACCCCATAGGTGTGTCGCTCTTTGCCTGCCGGGTCGATCCACACGATGAGCCCATTCTCGGCCAGTGACCGGATGAGGTCGCGATCCGAGATCACGATGGCCACGTACAGGAGACTATCGGTCGGCGCGGCACTCATGGACACGGAACGATCCCCCACCCGTGTGAGCGCCCCGCCCCACTCCGAAAGTGCACCATCAACAGTGGGGGACTGAGACAGCGAATGCGACTGCAGCGTGGGCGGGCTGCTGCACCCCACAAAAAGGAAGCCGACGAGTGCCGTCAGGACGACGCCAAACCAGACTCTGGACATAGACGAGGGTTCTCGATGAGAAAAGCGTACTCATTCCCGCCGACGCATACCGCCAACCGCATGCGGAAGGTATTCACTCCATTCACGAATTACCATCCCACGCGGGCCTTTTCCCAACCCATTCGTTCTTTCGAGACCTCGAACTGACACTGCAAGCGGAAGTGCCTTGCTGGTTCTAAAATGGAAGAGCGGTTCTGAACGCCCGCGTTGTAACAGATCACGCCACACGGTCGTTATGTTACTGTAACGACAAATACGAAGCGAGGACTCGGTCCCTGTCCCTTCACGGTACTCCACTCATGCCATGCGATTCCCTTGGGTGTTCATCTGGAGTGTGCTCCTTCTAATTTCCGTTCCTTGTGCCACCGGCCAACCCACGACCAACTCCCCTTCTTCTAGCGCCACTCAGTACGCCCCGCCAGATAGTACGGGCCCCGACGCCTCCGACGAGGCTCCAACGGAGCAGACGCCCTGGCATCGCACCAGATCATACGTGCACGACCACGCGGAGGACTATGTTGGAGCCGCCGACGGACGGACGAGTCCGTTTGGTGGAGAATCCGCCGTGTACCGTGCGGCGCCGCCGCTCCGCTACAACCGCGTCGAAGGGCTCGTGCTCGGCCTGCGACGCCAGCCCCTCTCGCTTCGCGATCCGAGGGAGACGGCCCGCATCTACGGCCAACTCGCTTATGCCTTTGCACTGAGCGACCTGCGCTATACGGTCGGGGTCGAATCCAAGCTGGTTCGCGACGAGGAGACGGGACTAAAAGTGGGAATCTCGTACGAGAAACAGACCCTGTCCCCCGACCGCTGGAAGACCTCGTACGCGGAAAATTCGATCGGGGGGCTGGGCTTTGGTTACGACTTCCTCGACTATTACGAGGCGGAGGGGTTCTCCGCCTATGCCGTCCAGGCCCTTCCCTCCACGTTCCGGGTGACCGCCGGATTCCGTGCCGAGACACATCGTTCACTGGCCCGACACACTAGCTGGTCCCTCTTCGACACAGGTACGTTCCGCCCGAACCCAGCGGCCGAATCGGGCCACCTGCATGCCGGAATGGCCAGTCTCGAAGGCGGGCACATTGAAGACCGCGACGACCTCCCCACCGGTGCTGCCTTCCGGATGGGGGTAATGATCGGGACAGCCTTCGGGGGCGACCTGAAATCCAATCGCTACGAGGTGGACGGACGCGCCTTCCTCCCGCTCTCGCCCGACACGCGCCTCGGGCTTCGGCTCCGCGGGGGATACGCGACGAGTGACGCTCCGCCCCAACTGCAGTTCACGCTCGGCGGCATCGGGTCCGTGCGAAGCTACGACCAGAATGCACGCCGTGGCACGCGCATGCTGCTGGGCAACGTCGAATACATCATCGACGGCGCCACGCTGGACGATGATTTCCTCGACGACCTCTTCCTCGTAGGTCTATTCGACGCGGGATGGATCGGGCACTCGGGCGCTCGGTTCCGCACTGAGGACGTGCTGCCATCCGCCGGGGTTGGGATTGGACTTGACGACCGTGAGGTGCGCCTGGACGTCTCCTGGCCGCTACGGAAAGTGCCCGAAACTGGCTCTCGTCCGTCGATCTGGCTCCGTATCACCCCGAACTTCTAATTGGTTCTCCCACAGGGGTCCGGAACGGTTTCCTTGCCAACGTCCCCTCTCCCAACTCTCCACTCGACTGAAACCACCCTGTTTGTCGTCGCTGGTGTCTTACAATTGGCCCTGTCGCTGTCCGAAGCCGCCGCGCACACGGCCGGTCGCCCCCTAGATGGTGAGTCTCCGGTTCGTCCCGATGACGAGTCTCCCTGGAGTCTGAACGGAGAAGGGACTACTCTTACAACGTGCCCTGAGTGTCCGCAGAGGCGTACTTCTGCGCCTTCGATGGCTTTCCCCACGCGTCGTAGAGCCGAACGAGGCGGCTTCGAACCTGACGAACGGGTTTCAGCGGGCTCTCGTCCCCCAAACCGACCTTATAGATTCGCGCGAATGTCTCATGGGCGTCCGTCAGGAGTGATTCCGCCCGAGCGTAGTGCCCCCGACGGGTGTGATACACTCCCAGTCCGATCTTCGCATGTGCTAGATCCACGGGGGCCTCGACGGAATCGGCGGAGAGCACGGCGTGACTCTCTTCGAGCAAGGACCTGGCGCGCTGCTCTTTGTGTCGCAGTACGAGACAACGTCCTAATATTGCCTGGATCTCCAATACGGATTCTCGATTTGCTAGGTCGGACGCTCTATAAATGCGCACGCCTTCCCGCAGAAGCGCCTCGGCCTCAGCAAGATGCTGACCTCGAAAGAGCAGCCGCTCGGCGAGAATATAGGCCCACTTGCCCACGCGCCAGTGGTCGTCGGGGTATTGGGCGCGGACGGCCCGAAGCTGCTCTCGCAGAACTTTTTCGGCAGCCGCGAAATTGTCCTGCATCAGGTAGAGGTTGCCGAGATTATTCCCCCGGGTGACGAGCGTTCGGGGATGAGCGGGGCCAAGTTGGTCCTCAAGGATGCGCAGGACCTCCCGATACCGTCGTTCTGCCCGCTCATACTTTCCTTGATCTCTCAGAAGGTATCCGAGGTTGTTCAGAGTGGTTGCCACGTCAAGGGAATCGGCGTGCTCCCGCTTCCAGGCCAGCACGTCACGATAGAGCCGCTCGGCCTCCCCAACCGACCCGCTCTCCCGCAGAATGTACGCCAGTTCGCCCTTCTCGGCCCACACGTCCGGGTGATTCGGCCCCTGCACGGTTTTCCGAATGTCGAGGGCGCGACGCATGAGCGTCTCGGCCGAATCGGGCTGACCAGTGTTCCGGAGTGCTCGACTTACATCAGAGAGCACCTCGGCCTTCAAAAGACTATCGGACCGAGTGAACGGAGCACGTCTGTTCTGGAGGATAGAGGACGCATTGCGATAATAGACCAGCGCCTCGGACCATTCATACTCATCCCCCTGGAGATCTCCGAGGTGAGAGAGCGTCTTCGCGACGGCCAGATGATTGTCCCCCAAGGCTCGGCGACGGAGCACGAGGGCCCGTTGCAGTAATGAGTCGGCCTGCTGGAAGTTGCCGAGTCCCCGATGAGCTCGCCCCATCGCGTCGAGCATTCGAGCCCGAACCACAGGCTGACCTTTGAGCGTCTGAATGCGCTCTTGACCCCGGCTCAAAAGATCGTGGGCCGAGAGCGTTTCTCCGTCCGAGGCAAATGGGTCGCTCGCTTCGAACAAGCTGACCAGGAAGTCAGAAACCTGCGTGGCCGCCGATGCTTCAGCCTCTGCGCGGTTCCGCTGCCATTCAGCCACCGCCCGCTGGCGGACGAGAACGGCTCCCGAGATCGAAATCACGACCAGAAACGCGACGGCGACGGCGACGCCCCACCGGTGCCGCTGGACGAACTTCTTGGTCCGGTATCCAAGCGTAGCCGGCCGGGCCTCGACCGGCTGCCCGGCCTGATGACGCTCCAGATCCGCTTCCAGGGCTGCCATCGATCGATATCGACGCTCCGGTTCTTTGCGGAGGGCCTTCTGCAGAATGCGGTCCAGGTCGCCGCGTAGTTCTTCCGGCGAGACGAGCCCGCCTCCGGCCCGCTCGGACGGGCGTGGGGGGTCTTCTTCTGTAACGAGACGCTCAATTTCCGTCGCGCTCTTGTTCTCGACATCGAATGGACGACGCCCGGCCAGCAGCTCATAGGCCAGGACGCCGAACTGATAAACGTCGGTCGCCGTGGTGACGTCTCTACCGGTAATTTGTTCGGGGGCGGCGTAGGAAGGGGTCATCAGGTAGTGCCCGGTTCGCGTTTCCGGGCGCGTCACCGGCAGGGAATTGTCGAGAAGCTTTGCAATGCCGAAGTCCAACAGTTTCACCCTGGGCCCGTCTTCCGTCTCGGTCACCAGAACGTTTGCGGGCTTCAAATCGCGGTGCACCACCAGCTGACGGTGGGCCGCCTGTACGGCCTCAAGCACCTGTCCCAGGAGATCGAGCCGGGCGTCGAGACCGAGCTCGTTCCGGTCGGCATACTGGGTGATCGGGGTCCCGTCGACGTACTCCATCACCAGATAGGGCCGCCCACCCTCAGTGACACCGCCATCGATGAGGCGAGCAATATTGGGATGGTCGAGGCTAGCCAGGACCTGCCGCTCGGCCCGGAAGCGTTGCTCCACACTGTCCGCGAGAACGCGGCGCTGAAGAAGCTTCACGGCGACCGTCTGGTCGAAGTCGGCCCCGATGCGCTCGGCGCGGTACACGACGCTCATGCCGCCGAGTCCAACTTCCTCCAGGAGCTGATACTCACCGATCTCCGCTCCCGTGTCCGGCCGATCAACGCTCGGCGAACGGTCGTCTGGATCTCCAGAGGCGCCGCCGAGCCACCCCCGGACAGTCCCGTCGTCGAGAACGTTGCGCTCGTGAGCGATGTAGAGGCTCTTCACCTCGGCGCGAAGCGCCGGGTCGTCACACTGATCGTCGAGCCACACCTCCGGATCCTCGGGCTCGGCGTCCAGAAGAGCATTCAGCAGGCGTTTTGCGCGGGACCACTGATCGGAAGCCATGACGGGAAAAGTCCGTCCAAGGTGCACGAGTTATTCCACAGCCTCACCGTTTTCCTCCGAAGAGGCACCGAGCTCGCGGCTCAACCACGCCCGGGCGGCCCGCCAGTCCCGTTCGACCGTCGCCGTGGAGACCCCGAGGATGTCGGCCGTCTCGGCAATGGTGTAGTCGCCAAAAAACCGACATTCGACGACGCGGACCGCCCGTTCGTCTCGTTCGGCAAGGCGCTCCAGAGCATCATCCAGGGCAATTAAATCCTCCACGTCTTCGGAGCCGGGCACCACAACTCGATCGAGGGGCACTTCCTTCTCCCCACCTCCCCGCTTGTCGGCCGTACGACGCCGTGCGTGGTCGACCAGAACCTGACGCATTGCACGCGCCGCCACGGCGAAGAAGTGCTGGCAATCCTGCCACTCGACGGCGCTGTGATTGACGAGCTTCAAATAGGCCTCGTGGACGAGCTCGGTTGTGCGCATCGTCACATCCTCACGCTCCCCGCGCAAGCGGTTTCGCGCGATGTGGCGCAGCTCGTCGTAGACCGCTGGCAACAACTCGTCGATCGTATCCTCCTCACCCTCCCGGAGGCGCATGAGTAGACCCGTAACATCCGACGTCCCCTCACTCATGAAGTCACCCTCTTTCTGGGCGGGGATAGGATTCGCAGAGCGCGTAACCGAAAAGTGCTCCTCAATCTCCGCCTTGAAATACGTCCCCCCGGCAGAATCGCACTCACCGACTCGGCACTCTTTATAAATATCAAATCATAGAATGTTCACACTAGAGATGATGGAATCTGGCCCGAATTCGCGCATGAGCCCACGAGAGAGCTTTCCTGGGGCACGGGAATGAGATCTCCCCTTCTACCCCGCTGCCTCAGTGAACGAGGCAGTCGAGCCACACCGTGTCCCCGCTCACGGGAAAGAAGTCTCCGACACATTGAATCAGATTCGAGGCTCTTTTTGCGCCAGCAATCACATCGAGCCATGACTCGCTTCTGCACACTCTCCCTCTGTACCGCTCTTCTGTTCAGTCTCGGCGTCCTGACCGGATGTGACCTCACTGGATCAGACGACTCGGCCTCCCCCGAAACCCACTACGGCGAATGGATCGACGTGGGGGAGGGACAGGCCCGCGCATGGGTGCGCCAAGACAGCAACGATGAACCTCGGGCCCTTGGCGTAACGATGACTGAGGAGGCCCTCGAGGGATTGCCGAGTGGTCCGGAGCCGACCGACTACCACATGCACCTCCCCGCAGACGTCTCCGTGCCGCCGTATACCCACGTTGGGCTCGACTGGAACCCGGCCGGCCATCCGCCGCCCGAGATCTACACAGTGCCGCACTTCGACGCACACTTCTACACGCTGCCCGAAGAGACGAAGGAATCCATCGAGGGCGGCCCGGCGACGTCATTCCCGGCAGAGGAGTACGTCCCCGAGGGGTACGTCGCCGACAGCGTGAACGTCCCCCAGATGGGGATGCACTATCTCCCGACGCAGGCACCGGAGTTTAACGGTCAGCCCTTCACGCATACCCTCATCTACGGCTTTTACCAGGGGGAGCTTGCGTTCGTCGAGCCCATGTTCACCGTCGAGTTTTTGGAGAGCCAGCCCGACGTATCGGCGCCCGTGCCCCAGCCCGACGCCTATCAGAAATCGGGCCACTATCCGATGGAGTACACCATCCGGCACGAAGCAGAGGAAGGCACCTACGTCATCACTCTCGCCAATCTCACGCATCACGATGAATCGTAGATGCACACACGCCAGGGTGTTCATTGAACTCGTACCAACGCCATGAACCGCACCGTCCAAATAAATTCGCTGCTCGGAACCTGGAGCCTCCTTGCAGCACCCATGGTCCTTTCTCTAAGTGTTTTCTTCCTGCAGAGCTGCGGAACGGAATCGCAGTCCGATCCCTCCGTCTCGGCGCAGGAGCGCCCCCACGTTGTGGCCGCCAGTTCGGTCGAGGCTGGGCGATACCTGAGCGTAGTCGCGGGCTGCAACGACTGCCACACGGCCGGCTACCTCCAGAAAAAAGGTGACGTGCCCCAGGAAAACCGACTTACGGGCAATCCGGTCGGCTGGAGAGGCCCGTGGGGCACGACCTATGCGTCCAACCTCCGCCGGTACGTGGACACAATTTCTGCAGACGCATTCGTCAAGGTCATGCACACGCGCACCGCGATGCCGCCCATGCCCTGGATGAACGTCAACGAAATAAGTGAGCAGGATGCACGGGCTATTTATGCGTATCTGAAACACTTGGGCCCCAAAGGCAAGGCCACGCCCGAGAACGTGCCGCCCGGCCAAGAGCCGAAGACGCCGTACATCGTGATGACCCCACAGAAGCCTGGGGCCAAACCGCCCGCAGATACGTCGGCTGGGCGCAGATGAAGCTCAGTCGGCGCCTTCGCGACGACCGACAAGGGAGTACAGGCCGGAGGTAACGACCATGCATCGGGTCAAGGACGAAGAGATCAGCCGGAGAAAGGGTGCAGATCCTGGGAAGGGATTGGCGAAATCTCTTCGGGGAGAGGTCTCTCGGTAGGACCAGCGCATTTGCGTCGCGGGAGGCCTCACCAACGATTTGGATACCGAGCACGTCACCGCAACACTCGCTGGGGAGACGGTCCAGCCGGAAATACGCGTTGGAAACCTCTATCGGCGCGCCGGCGGGATGTGGGAAATGGTCCATCACTACACTGACACCGCCCCGGCGATGTAGAGCATTCTCAGTCGTGGACACGACGGGCAGGGGACGCTCCGGATACATCGTGTATTGACGATCTCGCGTTCGCTTTCATACCAATCCAAGTTCTATACCATGAGACGCCTAACCTCCACTATTGCGTTTGCACTTTCGTTTGGACTCTTGATGATGGGATGTGACCTCGAACCCGCTGGTACAACGGATACGGGGGACTCAGAGCTGGATGCGGTAACGGCAGAGAAGCATCATTCCGAGAAGACCGCTCCACAGGCCAAGCTCGCCCATCAGCTCAACACCGTTCGACAGGCAACGAAGAAGTACCGGGACCTCGCAGCTGCACGAAACGACGGCTACGCTGATATCTCTGGCTATGTGCCCGGAATGGGATTCCACTTTGCTGATGAGGACGGGCCGTTCGGGACAGAGCTCGAAAATCCGCCCGTGCTCGTGTACTTCACCAACGGGAGCTACAATCCCGCCCCCGGAGACTCCCACGACCCAGCCCACGATGACGATCTCATTCTCGGCGCCGTGGAGTGGTTGGTGCCCGGCGATCAAGAAGACAATCCACCAAACATCTTCAACGACGAGGACAGTCCGCGCAACCTGAAGGTAACTGAAGAGGAAGGATGGCACTTCGAGAGTGCCGAAGGCTTTACCGGACTTCACGCGTGGGTGCACCGTGGGAATTCGGCAGGGGTTTTTCATCCGACAAACCCAAATATTGAGTAAACCCATCCGGAGCGCCGAGCAAACGGCACTATTGTACGCCCCTCTGCTCCCTCCGATACCACACACCAACAGCGATCTCCGCTGACCCGTGGGGTGAGGTCCTTCACACGCGGACTGCGTTTCCGTCCATGCCCTGGATGAACGTGCAGGCGATGAGCGAGCGCGACGCCCGAGCCCTCTACGCCTACCCGAAGCACCTGGACCCCGAGGGCAAGGCGATGCCTGAAAACGTACCGCCCGGCCAGGAGCCGAACGTGTAGCACATCGTGATGACGCCCCAGAACACCGGGGCCGCGCCGCCTGCTGAGTCGTGATCCGGCCATCGGTACCACCCGGAGAAAGACACAGGACCCATTCCGTTTTCCGAAGCGAGATTGCCTCCTTTCACCCTTCTCAATCTCAGTACCTCCTTAAAAAGAACCATGGAAACTGCCGAAGCAGCTCCAACCGAAACCCTGCCTCCCCCCGCTCAACTGGTTCAGATGAGTGCCGGCTTCGTGCGTTCGCGCGTGCTCTACGCCGCGGCAGAGCTCGGCCTGGCCGACCACCTGGCAAACGGCCCACAACGCGCCGACGAGCTCGCCGACAAGACCGGCACGCATGCCCACTCGCTCCAACGGCTGATGCGCGCGCTGGCCCACTACGGCGTTCTCTCGATGGAGAGCGACGGAACGTTTTCCCTTACGCCGCTGGGGGAAGCGCTGCAGTCCGATGCGCCAGGGGCGGCGCGGCCCACCGTCCGGGTCGTTGCGGGCGATGGGTTCTGGAATGCCTTCCTGAAACTGCCCGACACGCTCGAGGATGGGGAGCCCGGCCTAAAGAAGGCGCTTGGCCTCTCCTTTTTCGAGTACATGGACCACCATCCAGAGGAAGCCTCCCGATTCAACGACACGATGATCGGCTTCCACGGGGCGGAGCCCCCCGCCGTGGCTACGGCGTACGACTTCTCCGATGTCGACACGATCGTGGATGTCGGCGGGGGTACGGGTAACATGCTCGCCACGATATGCGAGCACCACCCGGAGCCGGAGGGCGTCTTGTTCGAGCTTCCCCGCGTCGCCGAGGAAGCCCCGAAACTATTTAACCAACGGGGAGTCGCCGACCGGGTTACCTGCGAAGGGGGCAGCTTTTTCAAGGAGGTGCCCCGGGGAGGGCACATCTATATCCTGTCCCACATCATCCACGACTGGCCGAGGGAGCAGTGCCTCACGATTCTCGAGAACATCCGGGCGGCCATGCGGCCCGACAGTCGGCTTCTGATCGTCGAGATGGTACTTCCGGAGGACGGCCCGCCACATCCTGGATACGAACTCGACATGGTGATGCTGGCGCTCACGGGCGGCCGGGAACGCACCGCGACCGAGTACGCCGACCTTCTGGAGGCGGCGAACTTCCGATTGGAGCGTGTGGTGCCAACGGACTCACCGGTGAGCGTGGTCGAGGCCGCACCGGCGTAGCGAACGCTGTCCCGAGTCTTGCAGGTGGGACAACTCGGAGGGGCGGTAAGGAGAGTTCCCTAGGAGAGCCCCCGGTCTACAACAGAAGTGGCCAGCAAAAAGCCACGTTATCCCGTCCCGGTGGAGCCAAAGCCCCCGGGTCCCCGCACCGTCTCCTCTAGTGCCTCCCGATGAACCCATTCGACACGTGCGTGCCGGGCCACCACGAGTTGCGCGATGCGCATGCCCCGCTCGATTGTGAAAGGCTCAGCCCCATGGTTGATGAGCAACACCTTCACCTCTCCGCGGTAGTCGGCGTCAATCGTGCCGGGACTGTTGAGGACCGTGACCCCGTGATCGTGGGCCAATCCGCTTCGGGGACGCACCTGGCCTTCATACCCCTCCGGCAACGCAATTTTCAGGCCCGTGTCCACGAGGGAGCGGGCGCCCGGGTCCAACGTGACCGGAGCGTCCGTGGGGACGGCCGCCCGCAGGTCCATGCCCGCACTCGCGGACGTCTCGTAGCTGGGCAGGTCGAGCCCCTCGGCGTGGGGCAGGCGCGT
>CAYLMT010000041.1:0-14534 GCA_964384855.1 uncultured Salinivenus sp. | reverse complement strand
TCCGCCGCGACGACCGGACGATCCTGTTCGCCTCCCACCGCATGGAGCAGGTGGAGCAGCTCTGCGACGACATCTGCCTCATGGCCGAGGGGGACGTGGTGCTGCAGGGCCCGCTCCGCGAGGTGAAGGAGCAGTTCGGCAAAAATACGCTCGTCCTCGAGTTCGACGGCGACGACGCCTTCATCGACGAGTTCGTGTCGGCCGGACAGGTGCGCGTCAACACCCGCAGTGCCCACCGTGCCGAGCTCACCCTGGCCGACGGTACCGACGCTCGTCAGGTGCTGAATCGTGCGCTCGACCGCACCGACGAGCTCTACCGCTATGAACGCGTGGCCCCGCCGCTGAATGAGATTTTCGTCGAGGTGGTGGGCGAGGCCGAGGCCCAGCGCATGCGCGAAGAGGCCGCCGCGGGCGCTGCCTGATTGGTTTCCTGTCGAGTCGTCCCGAGTCCCCCAAATCCAGCCCCTGGACTTCGAATGTCGCTTCAAAAGATTTGGCTCATCCTCCGTAGCGAGTTCTGGCGCCGCGTTCGGTCCAAAGCGTTCATACTCGCCACGCTTCTGGTGCCGTTCGGGGTCATCCTGTTGTTCGCGGCCCCTGCCCTGTTCGGTTACCTCGCCGAGCAGACCGACGAGCGAACGGTCGCCGTCATCGACGAGACCGGCCATCTGGCCGACTCGCTGGTGGCTGCAAGCGGGGAGCGCATCACGTTTCGCCCCGTAGACGCTCCAACCGATTCGATGCGGGCCGCCGTGCGGGACGGGCGGTACGACGGGTACCTGCATCTGCCCGCGTCGCTCCTTGACGGCAACGGGGAGGCCACCTACTACTCAGTGGAGGGCGGTGGGCTCAGCCTCCGGTCGGAACTCGACTCCCACGTGAACCGGGTGGTCCGTCGGCACCGCCTTGAAACAGCTGGTGCCTCCGCGGACGTGCTGTCCATCGTGGGATCGGACGTGGAGCTCGCCACGCGCAAGCTCAGCGAGGAGGAGGGCACCACGGACGACTCTACCCTCGCCTACACCGCCATCGGCTACGTGATGGCCTTCGTCATCTATTTTGCCGTCTTCTTCTATGGTCAGTACGTGATGCAGGGAGTCATCGAAGAAAAGAGTAGCCGGGTCGTCGAGGTCATCGTCTCCTCGGTCCGCCCGTTCGAGTTGCTTATGGGCAAGGTGCTGGGCATTGGGGCGATGGGTCTGGCCCAGATGGTGACGTGGGCCGCGCTCGCAATGGGCGGCATGGCGGCCATTGGTCCAATTCTGGCGCTCTTCTTCGCCCCGTCCGACCTGGGCGTGACGTCCGGCGCCTCCCCAGAAGCAATGCGCGAGGCGGCCGGGATCTCGGTCCCCACAATTCCCCTCGACCTCATCGTCTGGTTCATTCTTTTCTTCGTGGGCGGCTTCCTCCTGTACGCCTCCCTGTTCGCCGCAGTGGGGTCGGCCGTCGAGCAGCAACAGGACGCGCAGAACCTGCTGCTGCCGGTCATGACGCCGCTCATCCTGCCCATTCTCTTCCTCGTCTTCATCATCGAGAGCCCGAATGCGACGGTCTCGGTCGTCATGTCGATCATCCCGCTGTTCTCCCCCATCCTCATGGTGCTCCGCATCGCCATCACCGCCGTTCCCCTCTGGGAGATCGTCACGGCGTTCGTCCTTCTCGTGGGCACCTTCGTCGGGATGATCTGGGTCGCCGGACGCGTCTATCGCGTCGGCATTCTCTCGTACGGCAAGACCCCAAGCCTACGTGAGATCGCTCGGTGGGCTACGTATCGGTAGCCGAGACGCCGCCACCGGCTTTTCATCCGGGATTTGTGGGGTTTTCGGCGTCCACGCCCTGTCGTGAAGTTTTCCCGCCGATCTTTCTGCCGGCCCGCGCATTTTAGGGATGTTCCCTTTATGGAACGAGCGCCCGCTCTCCGGAGCCCCTTCGGACCGTCGGGCGACCCGTCCTTCTCTCGCCCTCTCAGCGCAATGCCCCGCCGCTTATGGACACCACTCTCTCGAAGGCTTCTCCGGTCGAGTACGAACTCGATATCCACGCCCCGGCCGACGAGTTGGAGCCAAAGCTCAATGAGGCCCTGAACGCCCAGCGGAAAAACATGGACGTGCAGGGATTCCGCAAGGGCAAGGTGCCCCTCGGCCTCGTCAAGAAGATGCACGGTGAAGCAATCGGCTACCGCGTGGCCCAACAGTTCGTGCAGGAGGCCTTCGAAGAGGAGGTCGAGGAGAATGACGAAATCGAGCCGCTCGGCCAGCCGACGCTCGTGGACCTCGACTACGAACTCGACGAGGACCTGCAAGCGACCCTCCGGTTCGGCGTGCGGCCCGAGGTGGAGCTAGAGGACCTCTCGTCGGTCGAGATCCCGATGCTCGACCCCGAGATCACCGAGGAGGACGTGGAGGACGAAATTGAGCGCCTCCGGAAGGAGGAGGCCGACTTGCTGCCTCTCGAGGAGGAGCCCGCGGAGGACAGCGACTACGTCAACATCGACCTCCAGCGCATTGACCCGCAGACCGACACCCCCATTATCGGGGACAAGGACGAGGACCTCACCTTCTTCCTCGACGACGACCGTCTTAAGGAGGAGCTCCGCGAGGCTCTCGTGGGCAAGAAGGCGGGCGACACCTTCCGCGTGGAGCTGCCCCAGGAGCACCCGGCCCACGAGCACGAGGGACACGGGCATCAGCACGAGCATGAGGGCGAAGAAGAGGACCGCCTCTACGAGGTGACGGTGAACGACGTGAAGCGCCGCGACCTGCCGCCCCTCGACGCGGAGTTTGTGCGGCGCGTCACTGAGGGCGAGCTCGACGACGTTGAAGCCTTCCGCGACGACATTCGTGAGCGCCTGCAAGAGGCATGGGACGAGCGGGCCCGCGAGATGGCCCAGGGGGAGGTAATCGACAAGATGCTGGACCTCCATCCCGTCCCCGTTCCCGAGTCGGTCATCGAGGGCTACCTCGACTCCTTCGTGAAGCAGGTGGAGGAGGAAAACGACGGCGAGCTGCCCGAGGACTTCGACGAGGAGCACTTCCGCCAGCGCAACCGCCGCGATGCCGAGGACCAGGGCCGATGGATGCTCATTCGGGACCAGATCATCGAAGAAGAGGACCTAGAGGTGACCAACGAAGAGATCCAGGAGTTTTTCGCCGAGCAGTCCGGGGGCGAGGAGCAGGTGACGACCCAGCAGATCGAGCAGTTCTACCAGACCATGCCGCAGATGATGGAGAAGGTGGAGCAGCAGATCTTGAGTGACAAGGTGTACGACTTCCTGCTCGACCGCCTCGACGTGCAGTCCAAGAGCCGCGAGGAGTTTGAGGAAGAGATGCAGCAACAGCAGGAGCAGCGGCAGCGCGTGGCCCCGTAACCCCCGTCTCCCTTCGTCACGCGACGCCCGCAAAGGGGAACCACTGCCCCGAAATTAGGGTTCGAGAACGTCCGTTTTGAGACACTCAGGAACGCCTACTGACTCCATGGTTGACGACTTTGTCAAGTTTAGCAGAGGCCTGACCTCCCTCCCCGGGGGCATCTACGACGGGGACCTGGGGGACCAGCCCATGTCGGGGCTTGTGCCCATGGTCGTGGAGCAGACGACCCGGGGCGAGCGCGCCTACGACATCTTCAGTCGCCTCCTGAAGGAGCGCATCGTCTTTATCGGCACGCCGATCAACGACCAGATTGCCAACTTGACGGTCGCGCAGCTCCTCTACCTGACGAGTGAGAGCTCCGAGAAGCCCATCAATCTCTACATCAACTCGCCGGGCGGCGTCATCTACAGCGGCCTCGGCGTCTACGACACGATGCAGTACGTCGGCGCCCCGGTGTCGACCATCTGTGTGGGCCTGGCGGCCTCGATGGGCTCGGTGCTACTGGCGGCCGGCGAAGAGGGGAACCGTGCGTGCCTCCCCAACTCCCGCGTCATGATCCACCAGCCGATGGGCGGGGCCGAGGGCCAGGCTTCCGACATCGAGATTCAGGCGGAGGAGATCATGTGGCTCAAGAAGCGCCTCTACGAGATCCTGGCCCTGCATACCGGCCAGGATGTCGATCAGATTGAGGCGGATGCCGACCGCAACTACTGGATGAGCGCGGAGGAGGCCGAAGAGTACGGCCTCGTGGACAATGTCCTGAACCCCGACAACCTGAAGGGCCTGAAGTCCATCCAACCAAACGGAGCGCCCAGTGGGGAGGCGGAGGAGCCGGCAGACGACGACACCTAGTTCAGCTCCGTCTTCTTGCCACCGGTAGCGGCGACGGTCCCGATCGGGACCGTCGCCGTTTCTATTGAGCCGTGAATGGGCCTCGGGACGCTCAAGACGACCCCCAAACAAAAAAGAGGCGCTGACCTGGGGGGAGGGAGGAGGAAGGTCAGCGCCTCTAAAAAACGTCGTGACGTACCGCGTACGGGATTCGAACCCGTGCTACCGGCGTGAGAGGCCGGCGTCCTAGACCCCTAGACGAACGCGGCAGGTCATTCCTGCAAGTGCGCACTGGTGTACATGAAGGGCTGCCCCAGGTTTCGCGTTCACGGAAATTCAACCCCCCGTTCCCACGGAACAGATGCGCCTCCCCCTGACTTGTCTTTCGCTCTATCCCCCGCTTAGCCCACTGGCTGGCTTTTGCCCGCCGTTTCGAGAAACATGTCCATGTGGGGGACGTGCATCCACCGGTTGCAAGCGGCCTCCCCTCACGAAAGCCTCGACTCTCCCGGCCTTTCGGGGATCCCCTTGCCCGTCCCCAGCGCTGTCCTCACCCCTACACTCACCCGAACACACCCGTGTCCATGTACCCCTCGACTCTTTCGCGCCTTCTGCCGGCCGTTGCGCTACCTGCCCTTGCCCTCCTATTGATGGGATGTGGGGGAGGAAACGGAAGCGGCTCCGAAACCGCGGACGTTCCCTATCAGGTGGGCGACCCCGTTTCCGACACCACCGTGGCCCTCATCGTGTCGTCCGAGTACGGGACCGACACCCTCTCGGCCCAGCGCTACCAGCAACAGGTGCGGATGTCGATGAAGCGCCAGGCACCCGGCCAGCAGTCCGAGGACCAGATGCAGGAGACGCACCGCCGACTTATTCGGGGCTTTGCGCGCCAGCATGCCCTTCGGGGCGAGGCGAAGGCCCAGGGCGTCGAGGCCAACCCCACGCAGGTGACCGCCCGCCTCGAAAAACTCAAGCAACGGTACAAAAGCGAGGAGCAGTTTCAGAAGCAACTGGCCCGCAACAACATGACGGTCGACTCGGTCCGCAGCCTGCTGGCCGACCAGTTTCGCCAGCAACAGCTACAGCGGCAAATGGCCGAAAACTATGAGGAGCCGTCCGCCGAAGAGGTCGCCTCATACAGCGAGGAAAACCGACGCATCCGGGCCCAGCACATCCTGCTCAAGGCTGGTGAGAATGCCCCCGAGTCGAAGGTCGACTCGGCCCGTCAAGCCGCAGCGGCCCTTGTGGACAGCGCACAGATGGAAAACGTTGACTTTGCCGACCTGGCCCGCCGCCACAGTCAGGGCCCCTCCGCCCAGAAAGGCGGCGATCTCGGCTTCTTCACGCGGGATCAGATGGTCGACGAGTTTGCAAAGGCGGCTTACGCGCTGTCCGACTCGGGCGACGTGGCCCCGGAGCCGGTACGCACGCGGTTCGGCTTCCACGTCATTCGCCTGACCAACGCCGGCGAGCCGATGGACACGACCAAGGCCCGGAAGCAAATGACGAAGGAGCGCCGGCAGCAGGCCGTTGAGGACCAGATCGATGAACTGCTCCAGAACGTGACCGTCCGGACAAACCCGGACATCGTCAACGCCGGACTCCCCGAGTAGGAGGCTCGCCGGGATTCCGGCCCGTGGATCCGTACGTGCGGTAGTCCTTGAAGGGTGCCGCCGTCACGGATCGTCCCGCCGGACCATTTCGACGTGGGGAATGCCGACCTCCTCAAAGGTTCGCCCCGTCGACTCGAACCCGAGGTCTTCGTACCAGTTCTGCAGGTGCGTCTGGGCGTGGACGAGGAACGTGTCGAACCCGGCCCGACGGGCATCTTCGAGGGCCGCGCGCACGAGTTGTGTGCCGTAGCCCTGCCTTCGGTGATCGGGGAGGACAGCGAACCGCTCGAGCTTGGCGACGATCTCCTCGTCGTGTGGCACCGTGCGCCACCGCGCCGTGGCGACGGCCTCCCCGTCCACCCAGCCCAGTACGTGCCGGCTCGTTTCGTCGTGCCCGTCCCACTCCTCGTCGGGCGGGCACTCCTGCTCCTCCACGAACACCTGCGTGCGGATGGCGCGGGCCTTCTCCCAGTCTGCGTCGCGCCGTACAGGGGTGATCTTCATTTGAGGCATCGAATCCTGGTGATTCCGCGAAAGACACTCCGTACGAGACACGCACGCTCCGGGCAGATGCTCCGACGTGTTCCCCGCCCGCCGTCGTCTTAATCTCTCACACGCACGCACAATGCCATGCCTTCTTCCACCGACGCCTGGGCCCTCTGGGAGGACCGCTTCGCCGCCTTCCTCGACGCGCAGACCTCCGACGGCGACACGGCCCACGACCGCGCCCACGTCGAGCGCGTGGTGACGACGGCCCGTCGCCTGGCCGAGACGGAAACCGCCCAGATGGACGTCGTCGTCCCTGCCGCCTGGCTGCACGACTGTGTAATCGTGCCTAAGGATAGCCCCGATCGCAATGAAGCTGCCCAGCGCGCAGCGGACGCGGCCCGAGAGTTTCTTGCAGACGAGGGCTATCCCGAACGGTGGATTCCCGACATCGAGCATGCCATCGCCGCCCACAGCTACTCGGGCGACGTGGAGCCCGAAACCGTCGAAGCGAAGGTCGTGCAGGACGCCGACCGGCTCGACGCGCTCGGGGCCATCGGCATCGCACGGTGTTTTGCCGTCGGTGGCGCCCTCGACCAGACGCTCTACAATCCTGACGACCCGTTCTGCGACGACCGCGATCCCGACGATGACACCTACACGCTCGACCACTTTTACGAGAAGCTGCTCCACCTTCCCGATACGATGCAGACCGAAGCAGGACGTACCGAGGCCGAGCGGCGCGCGGCCTACATGCGGTCGTACCTGAACCGGCTCGGAACCGAGATCAATGTGGGCTGAAGCCGCCCCCCGGTGCTAGACATCTTCTGAGCCCACCTCACGATGGCACTTGAGAAACTCGCACCTCACCGCACCAATTCGAGAATGTAGTGCTGCTCCGTGCTCTCCCGAATAATCTGACCTCTGCTCTCCATGGAACCGATTGAGAACCGCGTTGCCCAGGGTGAAATCGAGGTCTATAACTTGGCTGACCTCTGGGACGAGCGTCCCATCACGGAGCTCGACATCAGCACGTTCCTCGCGGAGGGCCTGATGTTAAAGGAAAAAGAGTTTCGGACGGAGGTCGACGAGCACGACTGGTCCCAGTACGCGGACGAACACGTCGCCCTGTACTGCTCGACGGACGCCATCGTGCCAACCTGGGGCTACATGCTAATTGCCTCGGAGCTTCACGACGTCGCCCAGTCTACCACCTTCGGCCGGGCAGACGACCTCCGGCGCGAGTACTACATGGCGGCGCTCGACGCGGAAGACTGGTCGGCGTACGAAGGCAAACCCGTCGTCATCAAGGGCTGCGGGGACGACGTGGTGCCGGAGATGGCCTACGTCCGCGCCACCCAGAAGCTGCAGAACGTGGCTCGCAAACTGATGTACGGGGAGCCCTGCTCGTCCGTCCCTCTCTGGCGCCGGCCGCAGGAAAACAAACCCAAACCCGACGCTGACGCCGTGGGCGTGAAAAAGCCGGACCTCCCCACCCCGAACGCGTAATCTGTCGACCGAACCATCGAGTCCCGTTCGCAGTCCCGTGGGGGTGTCGGAGCGGGCCGTTCTTCTCTGCGTGCCTATGTCGTCGAATCGCGCGGTCGGCTCCGCCCCCGAGAGCCCCACCGAAATGTCGCTGTTCGGACGCCTGGTGCGGAGCCTCATTCAAAGTCCTCGCTACCGACTCACCCGACGGTTGTACCACCGTCACGAGGCGCTCGCCCCACCCCTCCTCTTTCTCGGCGGCGTCACCTGGGACGCCCTCACTCTCCAGCGTGTCGGGGCACTGCTCGACAATGTCGTTCTCGGGATCTACCTCCTGCTCCTGGGCGGCTTCATCGTCCTTGCCCTCCTCGACCGGCACGACCGACCACTCCCCCCGTCGCTGCGGGCGTTCAGCACGTGGTCCATTGGCGCGATTCAGTTTCTAGCCGGTGGGCTATTCAGCGCCTACGTGATCTACTACACGCGAAGCGCCTCCCTCACCACGGCGTCCATCTTCTTGCTCGTACTGGTGGTCCTCCTCGTCGCCAACGAGTGGGTCTGGAGCCGCCACCAGAGTGGGTACCTGCTCATCGGGCTTTACTTCCTGGCCGTCTTCTGCTATCTCACGTTCCTCCTGCCGGTGGTTCTGGGAACGATGGGCTTCTGGGTCTTTCTGACGAGCGGCGTCCTGAGCCTCGGTGCCATCACGGGCTTGCTGCTCTTCCTTCGCCTGCAGGGCGTCTTTGCGCGTCTCCGCTCGCTGTTGGGCGCACTGTGTTTGATCGGCCTCCTCTTCGGCGGGCTCGTCACCTTCTACGTCCAGCAATGGATTCCCCCCGTACCCCTCGCCCTCCAGCACGTGGGGGTGTACCACGACGTGGAACAGCGGGGCGACGCCTTTTTGCTCCGCCAGGAACGGACCTCCCGGGCTCAGTTTTGGGCGGAAAACGGAGATGATCCGTTCCATTACGCCCCTGACGACACGGTGCACTGCTTTACGGCGATCTACGCCCCCACTGCCCTCCAGACCAAGGTTGCCCATCGCTGGCAGCGCTACGTGCCGTCGCGCGACGCCTGGGTGGACACTGACCGCATCGAGTACCAGGTGGTGGGCGGGCGACGCAGCGGCTACCGAGGCGTCACTTACAAGGGACACGTCTTTCCCGGACGGTGGCGTGTCACTGTGGAGACGGCCGCAGGACGTCCCATTGGACGGATTCATTTCGAGGTTGTCGCGGAAGACTCGTCCCGCATACCAACGTACACGACCAACCGCTACCCGTAACGAGCGCCGGTTCGTTCCTCGCTCTTCCCACCGAAACAAATTGCGCGTCATGCACCTCGATTTATCTGACCAGACCATTCTCGTCACCGGGGCGAGCCGGGGCATTGGCCGGGCCACCGCCGAGGCCCTCGCCGACGCCGGGGCCACCGTGGCCGTCCACTACGGCGAGAGCCGGAACTCAGCGGAGGAGGTGGTAGATGCCTGCGGTCGGGACGCCCGTTCGTTTCAGGCCGATCTTTCGACACTCGAGGCGACAGACTCACTCATCGACCGCGTGGTCAACGCATACGGGCGGCTCGACGCCCTCGTGCTCAATGCCGGCGTGGCCGTCTCCACGCCCCTGGACGACGATACGCAGAGCTGGGGCAAGGTGTGGGCCGAAACGATGCACGTCAACCTCCGGGCCCCCGAGCTCTTATGCCGGCACGCACTCGAACACTTCCGGTCTCGCTCTCCCTCCGGCGGCCGAATCATCAGCGTGGCCTCGCGGGCCGCGTTTCGGGGCGACACCCCCGACTACATGACATACGCCGCCTCGAAGGCCGGACTGGTGGCGCTCACGCGCTCCATTGCGCGGGGATTTGGGGAGGACGACATCAAGGCGTTCACGATTGCCCCCGGCTTCACCCGGACCGACATGGCGCAGGACTTCATCGACGAGTACGGCGAAGCGCACGCCACGAGTGACCTCGCGCTCACCAACCTCACCGAGCCTGCGGACGTGGCGTCGGTCGCCGTCTTCCTCGCCAGTGGCCACGCGGACCACGCCACCGGCACAACCATCGACGTCAACGCCGGTAGTTACGTGCACTAACCAGTGTAGCTTTTCTTCACATCCACTCCCCCGATCCCATGTCTCTAGCACAACTGCTGGTCCTTCTCTTAATCGCAGCCATCGCCGGAAGCCTCGGACAAGCGCTCTCCGGGTACTCAATGGGCGGCTGCCTCGTCTCCATCGTCGTCGGCTTCATCGGGGCCTTCCTCGGGCTTTGGCTGGCACGCCAACTCGGCCTACCGGAGCCGTTCCCGCTTTCGATCGGCGGCCAGACGTTTCCCCTGCTCTGGGCCATCATCGGATCGGCCCTCTTCTCCGGCCTGCTCGGCTTCCTGTCCCCCCGACGCTCTTCGTCGAAACGGTGACGAGTGGCCCCCGACGGCACTCGGAAGCCCGGATCACTCTTCGTCAATTCGCCCCAGGAAGTCGTCGAGGATCCCGTTGAATTCGTCCGGCCGCTCCACCGGCAATGCGTGCCGGGCATCGTTCACAACGGCGAGCTCGGCTTGCGGCAACCGAGCAGCCATTTGTTCCTTCTCGGCCACAGGGGTGTAGTCCTCGTCCGAGGACACCAACAGCGTCGGCACGTTGATACGATCAAGGCGGCTCGCAACGCTCCACTGCATGATCGCGTCCATGGACCAGAGATAGGCCTGCTTGTCGTTTTGGGCCCAGCGCTCGACGAACGTGCGCCGGAGGTCCTCCTGATCCGGCTTCACGAACAGCTTGCGGGCGATCAGCTGCCCCACGCGTCGCATCCCGAGGGTCTGTACCGCCAACCGGCGTGAGACATAAAACCACACGTCGTGCCACGAACGGAGTCGCATATCGGCCACGCTATTGACGACGACAAGGCCGCGGAGAAGTTGGGGCGCGCTGGCGGCCAATTCGAGGGCGACCATGCCTCCCATGGATAGGCCCACCACGTGTGCGGCTCCTACCGCACGTTTGCGAAGAAACACCGCGACGTCCCTTGCAAACTGGGCGATGGAGTACGGTCCCTCGCCCCGCTCGGAGCGACCATGGCCCCGCAGATCCATCCGGAGGACGCGGTAGCGATCAACAAAATGATCGACCTGCGCGGCCCAGTCGCGGCTGCTCGATCCGAGGCCGTGCAGAAACAGAAGGGGGACGCCTCCACCACGATCAGTGTAGTAGAGGCGGGTGTCGTCGACGGTGCAGTAGGACATTCGGGAGCGCGTGACGTCTGCCAAGGGCAAGACCGAGCAGGTGTCTTCGAGAGGCGAACGTTTTGGTACCCCCACTCGTCTCGGTTCGTTCAGCCCCAACAGATCTGTCCGACCACAGAGCCCAACGAATGCTCAAAAGGAAAGCCCCTCGGTCGAATAGCTGGCCGAGACCCAAAGCATCCGTCCCGTTTTGGGAGCCCCAAGCACGTCAGGTGTGGTCGTGTCGAAAAGATTCGTCGCACTCGCCTTGAGTTCCAGCCCAGTCTCCGGCACCGAATAGCCCACCGTCAGGGCGACCGTTCCCCGACTGGGCACCGCTCCGTCGTCGTAGAACTTGGCGCTGTTCCAAAAGCCGGAACGGAACTCGTAGGCCGACTTCCAGCGTCCACTGAGGCTCACGAAGGCCCCGTCGAGGCCCACGTTCTGTACCGTCGCTCCGCCCTTGATTTTCACATTGGGGGTGTTGAGAGGAAGTGGCTGGACGACACTTTCTTCCTCGAAGTGACTAAGTTCAATGAGTGATATATTGCCGAAAAGGGCGAGCCGCTCACCAACCGTTAGCCGAGTCCCGAGGTCGAGCCCCCGAACCGTCGCCTCTCCAAAATTCACGTACGTCCAGAGAAAGCCACTCCCCGCCACGAGCTCTCCATTCTGAAACCCGAACGTAGGCTCACTCGGCCGGGCTGGATTGGCCACGTTGGTCAGCGGACTGATGAAGTCGGTGTACCAGGCGTTGTAGGCCACTACGTTCACGAACAGTCGCCGACCGAAAACGCCTTTGTACCCTACTTCGACGGAATTCACCTCCTCGGGGCGAAGTTGTTCGATGCGACGCACCACCTCAGCCTCCGATGTCGGCCCGCGGCGCACCACAAATCCGTCGCTATTCCCGCGGGACACGCGTCCGAAACCTGGCGTCTGAAGAAAGAGATTTCGGTTTAGCACAGTCGGCGCCTTGAAGGCCCGGTTGACGCTCACACGGACGTTGTGGTGGGGCGCAACCGTGTAGACCACGGCCGCCTTGGGACTCAACTGTAGCTGATATTCGCTATGTCCGTCCAGCCGAGCCGCCGCGTTGACCCGAAGCCGAGGGGTCGGGCGATAATCGAGCTGCAGGTACCCTCCCCCCTCCGTTTCGCCGAGGTCCTGACCCTGAGCATCCACCAAAAAGGTGCCCTCCGAATCAGGGAGGCGCCGCCGGTACTGTCCTCCAGCCACAAGATCCATCGTTCCTCCTCCCACCTCAAAACTGTTTCTGTACTGGAGTTCGGAATCCCAGAGCTCACCCTTGTCCACGAACCGATTCTCTTCCCGGAGCATCGGCAATTGATCGAGAGCCTGCCGGCGGGCCTGTGCGGGAGACGCCCCACCCGCCAGGGCCTGCCGGTAGATCGTTGCAGCTCCGCTCGCCACGCCATTAACCTGGTAGGTCTCCCCCGCATCGTTCGACGTGTGCGTGGCCTGAAGGAACCAGTGGTCGCCCGTAAGACGCAGGGTTTGGTACTGCACCCGCCAGTCCAGGATGCGATTGCGGCCGCTGTTTGTCACCCCAAAATTGTCATTCTCGGAGAATCCGTAGCCCCCCGATACCTCCCACCCGTCTCCGAACCGATAATAGAGATGCCCCTCGGCCCGAACGGACTCAATGTCGTAGCTGCGAACCAGCTCTGGCTCATTAAACAGCGCGTTCTCGTCGTAAAAATGCGTGGAGTCCGAAGCGTCCGCATCGGGCCCCCCATTCGGAGGACGGTAATCGGTAGCGGACATGTACTGCCCCGTTATTTTCCATCCAAGGTCTTCGCCGATCATCCCGGCCGCCCGTCCATTGAAGTCCACAAGATTCTCCTGACCACCCCGAACGTCGAGCGACAGACCCGATTCGTCCCAGGGGTTCTTCGTGAGGAGATGAACGACTCCGGCGTGTGCGTTCGGGCCGTAGAGGGCCGACGCCGGCCCAACCACCACTTCAACCCGCTTCACGTCCAGCGCCGAGGTCGGCAGAAAATTCCCTTGCGGCAGTCCCGTACCGGGGAGCTGCGCCACACGGCCATCCTTTAGCTGCAGTACGCGCGTGTTAAAGTTGTTGCCAAACCCTCGCATCGAGAGGGCCTGTCCATTGACACCAACCCGCCCAAAGTCGATCCCCTTCAGGGTAGACAGCGCCGACCAGTAGGTACTGCCCCCCGCCCGTCCAAGATCGGCCTCCGACACCGTCTCGACCTGCACAGGCGCCTCCAGGAATTTTTCCTGCCGCTTTGACCCGGTCACGACCACTTCGTCAGCACGGATCGGCTTCTTCGACAGCGGAACGAGAACCCGCACCGTGTCGCCGGCCCGAACGGTTACCGACCGCGTCACGCGCTGGTATCCCACAAACGAGATCCGGACCCGATACGTCCCAGGCGCCATCCCGTCGATCCGAAATCTCCCCTCGGAATCAGTCTCCATACCAAGCCCCCTCCTCTGCACTGTGACACTGGCCCCGGACAGGGGCGCTTTCGTCTGGGCGTCGTGGACCGTGCCTCGGATCGTGCCCTCCGTCTGTGCACTGACTGTCTCCGCACCCGCGAGTCCTCCAATGAGGCCAATCAAGATCCCAATACCCAGTCGTCGAAGCATGAGCGTGTGGACAGTGAATCCCCTGAAATGACAAACCCCAACAAATCTTCAATCGGTTTGGGAAAGTATAGCTAGGGATGTTGTCGGGATCAATTTGTAACGCACCGCGTCAAAATCAACGCGTCAAATTGATGCATTGCGTTATAAACGGCCCGTTGCCCTACATATGGCTCGACGGATCAAGCGCTACGACAACCGAAAGCTGTACGATACCGAAACGAGCGAGTACGTATCGTTGCGCGACATCGCCGCGCTCGTACGGCAGGGCGAAACCGTTGAGGTCGTGGACAAGACGACCGGTGAAGACATCACGGCGCAAACGCTCACCCAAATTATCCTAGAGGAAGGAAAGCGCGGTGCGCCCGTCATCCCCTCGGACCTGCTCCACACGTTGCTCCGCCGCAGCGGCGAAGCCCTCGACACGGGACTGGACCAGATTCGGTCGACAGTCGACGACCTCGTGGAGAGCTCGTTGGGCCAACTCAAACGGCTCGTCCAGAGCCCCCGCAAGCAGGAACTCGACGATCTGCGGCGGCAGTTGCACCAGCTAGAGCACCGGTTGTCCGTCCTGCTCGATGACTTGGACGACCCTCAACCTGAGACCTCAAATGCACAACACGACCCTCGGGAGACCTCGAGACAGACATCCCCTCCCGAATCCTTCACTCCACCTTCTCAGGAATAATCCTCTCCGTTCCGCACGTTTCGTTCACAACCACTCGTTCCACCCCATGACTACTGAACACGACGCCTCCCACTCCGACACCCTGCAAGATGAACTGACGGAGCGCGGCCGTGAAGTGTGGCTGGCCGGCCTCGGGGCCCTGGCCACGGTCGAGGAAGAAGGCACCAAGCTCTTCAATCGACTCGTGGACC
>CAYLMT010000040.1:0-14700 GCA_964384855.1 uncultured Salinivenus sp. | reverse complement strand
CCGAGCGTGGCCGGCCCCAAGCGCCCCCAGGACCGCATCCGCGTGCCGGAGCTGCCCGATGCATTTGAGAACTCACTGACCACGCCGGCCGGCCCCACCGGCTTCGGATTGGACGAGGACGACCTCGACGCCACGGGCACGTACGACGACGGGACGCACACACTCGACCTCACGCATGGTGACGTGGTGATCGCGGCCATCACCAGCTGTACGAACACGTCGAACCCGTCCGTGATGCTGGGGGCGGGCCTGCTCGCGAAGAATGCCGTCGAGGCCGGGCTCACCGTTCCGCCCTACATCAAGACGAGCCTCGCGCCCGGCTCGAAGGTCGTGACCGACTATCTCCAGGAGAGTGACCTGCTGCCCTACCTTGAAGAGCTCGGCTTCGCGACGGTCGGCTACGGCTGCACCACCTGCATCGGCAACAGCGGCCCACTCCCCGATCCGGTCGAAGACGCGATCGAGGAGGGCGACCTGATCGTCTCCGGTGTGCTCAGCGGCAACCGCAACTTTGAGGGCCGTATCCACCCGCTGGTGCAGGCCAACTATCTGAGCTCCCCCCCACTGGTGGTGGCCTACGCCCTCGCCGGCACCGTCGACATCGACCTCACCACGGAACCGATCGGCGAAACCGCCGACGGTGAGGAGATTTACCTCCGGGACATCTGGCCGTCGAGCGACGAAGTGAAGCGCCTGGTCGACACGGCCGTGAATCCCGATTTTTTCGCGGCGGAGTACGAGGGCATCGAAGACTCCAACGAGACGTGGAACGAAATCGAGATTCCGGAGGGCGCCGTCTACGACTGGGACGAGGCGTCCACCTACATCAAGGAGCCGCCCTTCTTCGTCGACCTCACCCCCGAGGTGCCGCCCGTCGAGTCGATTGAGGACGCCCGGGTGCTGGTGAAGGTGGGCGACTCGACGACCACGGACCACATCTCACCCGCCGGCGCCATTCCGCCGGACAGCCCCGCCGGGAAGTACCTGATTGAGCGAGGTGTGGAGCCGCGTCAGTTCAACTCCTACGGTGCCCGTCGCGGCAACCACGAGGTCATGATGCGCGGTACCTTCGCCAACATCCGCATCAAAAACGAGCTCGTCCCCGGCACGGAGGGCGGCATCACGAAGAACTTCCTGCGGGACGGCGAGGTGACGAGTGTCTACGAGGCGGCGATGGACTACAAGGAGAACGACGTGCCGCTGGTCGTGCTCGCGGGCGAGGACTATGGCATGGGCTCCAGCCGGGACTGGGCCGCGAAGGGGACCGACCTGCTCGGCGTGGAGGCCGTCATTGCCGCCAGCTACGAGCGCATCCACCGTTCCAATCTGATCGGGATGGGCGTGCTGCCACTCCAATTTGCTGATGGCCAGGACGCCGACAGTCTGGGGCTCAACGGTACGGAAACCTTTGACATTCCGCTCGACGAGGACCTCGACCCGGGTCAGGAGATCGAGGTGACGGCCACCGACGAAGACGGTACGACGACCTCCTTTACGACCATCAACCGGTGCGACACCCCCATCGAGGTGCGCTACTACCGCCACGGCGGCATCTTGCACTACGTCCTCCGCGAGACCCTGCGTGAGGCACCGGTGACGGCGTAGCGAGAGACAGGCGGAGTGACCGCCCCCTGCAGGCGGCCGGGAGCAAGCCTACTCCTCCAATTGATCGCGGAGCTCAATGAGAAACGAACGGAGCGACTTCAGATCGTCCGAAATTTCGCTCCGGACCTCCGCCGACGCCTCGTCCCGCGCAATGGCCTGCCGAGCCCCCTCGATCGTGTACTTTTCGTCCTTCAGGAGGTGGCGAATACGCTCGACCGTTGCGACGTCGTCCTCGGTGTAGACCCGGCGGCCCGCCCGGTTCTTTCGGGGACTCAAGACCTCAAACTCCTGCTCCCAGTAGCGGAGGACGTGCGGCTCCTGGTCGACGATCTCACTGACCTCCCCGATCGAATAGTAGAGCTTCTCAATTTCGTCCTCGGGCATGGGCTCAAGTGCTCAACAGGAAAGGCGTGGGCGAAAGGGGTGTAGGACCGTACGACGCTGCGCCTTCACCGTTCGGTCGGGGCCTGTAGACAGCACTCCGTCCCCGATCTGTGCTCCGACGAGTTCCAACGTGGAACCGATTGGGATCCTCCTCGATCTCGCGGGAACCGCCCGTTTGAGCCGTTCGGGTGCGTGATCACGAGAATCGTGGTCCTCCATGAGCTCCGTTAGAGCGACCCGGCGGGCAATGGTGTCCAAACGCTCTCGCCGCCCGAGCACACCCCGCCTTACCGAAATTCCACGGGCGTCACGATGACGGTCGTGTCCACCACGTCGGTCAGGTCCTCGTCCTGGATACGATCCGTGAGTTGGACCTCCACCGTATCGGCAATTTGGGCGCGCTCCGGGGTTCCCAGGGCCTCGTCCACTGCAGCCAACGCGGAGCGTTCACCTTCCACATTCAGTTGGGCCTCAATCCGTTGCCGCGGGGCGCCGGGCACTCGATCCTCCGCAAGCCCCAAGTCGACGGTCAGTGTGTAGTCCTCCGCGTCCGCTCCATCCAGGGCGTCACGGGCGGTGTCCTCGATGGCACGCTGCACGTCCCCCGCAAGCTTCGGGCGAAGGCGTCCGTTCTCCTGCACGAGGCCACGAATCGTGTCGAGGTCAACGTCCCCGACGATATGAAGGTCGATCGAGATGTCGCTTCCAAGTACGGGCATGGACGTGGAGGAATCGGATCAAACCCATGCATCGAAATGGCCGGGGCGTGGACAACGACCCCTTTACGCGTTCTTCAACCTATGGGGGACGAATCAGGATCGCAACACTTATGAATCCGGCCCTAGGAAGACGGCCTCAGACGACGACTCCGGAAGAGCGTCCATTCGAGATCGCACCTGTCCGCCCAGCTGGTCCGCCGCCTTTTTAGCCGCTGGGAACCAGTTTTCGGTAGCCTCGATCGTTTGGGGGAGCAGTCGGGCGACCGGCCGGTATAGGACCGAGTCGTTCCGCGTATCTTTTTCCGGGAGCTCCAGGCCGGCGAGCACCAAAAAGAGCAAGCTCAGGAGTAGCGCGGCTTTAATTCCCCCGACCGCCCCCCCGGCCGTTCGGTTCAGAAACGACAAGGACAAGGTCTCAAACACCTGTTCGAGGAGGCGAGCCAGCGCAAGAAACAGGAGGTACACCCCTAGAAACAGCGCCGTAAACCCGGCAAGGGGGGCCAAAGACTCCGACAGACCCAGGCTCGTTACGATCACCGATCCCACCGACCCCATAAATTCAACGGACACGAGAAGTGCCACCACGAGCCCGAACAGACTGGCCATCTGACGTACAGCCCCTACCAGGTAGCCCCGGATGAGTCCGCCGAGGAGAATGACAAGAATAAACCAGTCGAGGAGAGTCAACATAGCGACGCTGTCGGCCGAAAAACGGGGCCGCGCTTGGGGAGGTGAAGAAAAGGTACAGGTATATGTAGCAGTACGGAGGTCCATGGTTCGCGGCCACTCCTCATACCGAACCGGAGGGCCTTTTCCGAGCCAGGAGCGAGTACCCGGCAGATCGATTATTCCGAGAGGCGGTCCTGTACCATCTCCCGCACCCGGTTCCCGTCCACCCGTCCGCGCAGTTCATCCATCGCGCGTCCCATGACCGGCCCCATGTCGGCCATGGAGGTGGCCCCCACCTCGTCGATAATGGCATCGAGCCGCTCGGACAGCTCCTCGTCGCTCAACCGGTCCGGCAGATAGTCTTCGAGGACCTCGATTTCCTCCTGCTCCTTCTGTACCAGGTCGTCCCGACCGGCCTCCTCGTACTGCTCGATCGAGTCCCGTCGCTGCTTCACCTGCTTCTGAACGACGGCCAATTCTTCCTGCCCGGTGAGGGTTCCCTCGTCCCCCTCCTGTCGCTGCTCAATCTCTTTGTTGGCGAGGGCCGCCCGGAGGGATCGGAGGGCGCGTCGGCGCACGTCGTCCTGTGCCCGCATGGCGTCGGTGAGATCCTGCTTTACACGATCGAGAATGGAGTCGGACATGGTCTACAATCGGAGATGACTGGAAGGGTTGTGGGGCTGTTGACTTGGACGAGCCGCGGGGTATTTCGTTGCCTTTGCACGTCACTGATCCCTGGTCGGCTCCGACGCAGGGTCGTCCGAGGCAGCAGATTCGGGGGAGGACAGATGGGAGTCGACCCACGTCCGGGCCCGTCGACGCACCGCCTGCGCGTCGTCCTCCTGGAGCACGTCGCGGGCAAGGCCTTTGGCCTCGTCGTACCCGATCGCCCGGACGATCCGGCGGACCGCGGGCAACGTCTGTGGAGAGACGCTTAGGGTGTCGACGCCGAGCCCCAGAAGCACCGGCACCGCCTGCACGTCGCCCGCAATTTCTCCACAGACCTCCACTGGACAGCCGGCCATTCGCCCCGCCTCGACGACACGAAGGATCAACCCGAGCACGGCCGGGTGCAGCGCATCGTGCTGTGCCGACACCCGCTCGTTGCCCCGGTCCACTGCCAATACGTACTGCGTCAGGTCGTTCGTGCCGATGGAAAAGAAATCCACGTGCTCGGTGAAGGCGGGCGCCTGCAGGGCCGCGGCGGGCACTTCCACGATCACGCCGAGGGGAAGATTGGGGTCATGGGGTACACCGTCCTCCGTGAGGCGATCGCTCTCCTCCTCCAGGATCCGGCGCACACGTCGCACCTCCGCCACGTCCGTCACCATTGGAAGCAGGACCCGAAGCGTGCCCTGGCGGTTGGCCCGCAGGAGGGCCCGGAGTTGCGGTCGCAGGAGCTCGTCGGGACGGTCCAGGAGCACTCGCAGACCCCGCCACCCCAGGAACGGATTGTCCTCGCGCTTCCCTGTGGAGCGGCGTGGGACCCGATCGTCACCCCCCAGATCCAGCAGCCGAATCGTCGCCCCTGCATCTCCGGCGGCCTCCGCGACCTCCCGGTAGGCCTCCACCTGCCGGTCCTCCGCAATCGATCGGGGATCGCCGTCGGCCAACAAGAACAGTTCGGTGCGCAGAAGTCCGATACCATCCGACGAGTCGGCCTGCAAAAGGTCGAGCTCGGCCTCCAGTCCCACATTGGCCCGGAGCGTCACCGTACGCCCGTCGGTCGTTCGGAGCGGCCCCTCGACCTCCCGCTCTGTCCGCTCCGTCGGGGATGACGCATCGGCCTGTCGCTGCCGGTAGTCCTCGACGGTGTCGGGCCTGGGACGGACGATCAAGCGACCGTCGGTTCCGTCGATGATGACGCGATCCCCGGACGACACGACTTCGAGGGCCTCCCCGGCCCCGACGACGAGGGGCACCCCGAGCGCCTTAGCCACGATGGCCACGTGCGACGTGGACCCGCCCCGAGCCGTGACTCCCCCCAACAGATCGTGCTGACTGAAGCGAAGCAGATCCGTAGCAGTCAGGTCCTGGGCCACCACCACGGAATGGGCGTCGATGTGTGCCGCGGCCGCACTCCGATGCAGTGCCCGCAGGAGTCGCCGTTCAAGCTCTACGAGGTCGTCGGCTCCGGTCCGCAAGTGCGCGTCGTCACTTTCCTCGAGTCGCTCTCGGTGAGCCGACAATACCCCCTGCACCGCTGCCCCTGCCGATTCGTTCTCGTCCCGGATCCGCCGCCGGATGGCCTGCAGGACGTTCTCGTCCCGCAGCATGAGGGCCTGCGCCTCGAAAATGGCATCGGTGTCCGTCGCCAGGGAGTCCGGGGCCAGGGTTCGAACGGTCTCCAGCTCCTGTTCGGCCCGCTGTACGGCGTTGGCGAAGCGGTCAAGTTCCGCATCTACCTCGTCCGGGGAAATGGTCTCGCGCCGCACCTCTGGAGCAGAGGCCTCGTAGCGGTACACAGTCCCCATCACGATCCCGGGTGCCGCCCCCGTGCCCTCGAGGACGAGTTCATCGTCGGATGTGGCGTTCGAAGGCCTCTCTTCCATGGCACGAGTGATTGGAACTGTCGGCGGCCTGCACGGAGCCCGCCCGGTACACCCAAAGAGCCGGCTTACATCTCCTCTCCGAACCCATCCTCGAAGAGTGCTTCAATCGCGTCGGCGGCCTCGTTCTCGTCCTCCCCGTTCACAACGAGCGTTAACGTTGCGCCCTGCTCGGCGGCCAGGGTCATCACCCCGATCACGCTCTTTCCGTTGATCTCGTAGTTGTCCCGACGCAGGTACACCTCCGAGTCAAACTGGGATGCGGTTTTGACGAGCCTCGACGCCGGGCGCGTGTGCAGTCCGGCGCGATTGCGGATGGTGACCTCACGCTCAATCATAAGGGCGTTAAACGGCGAGACGACGGCGGGCAATCCGCGCGTCAGAACACATTCAGGATACGTCGGCGGAACGAGCAACGAGAAGACGCCGGCGTGGATCAGTACTCGCGGGTCCGGAGCCGATCGACGAGCCAGTGAAGCGTCTCGGTCGCGGTGGTGTCCGGAAGAGGGTGAAGACGGTCGTGGGCACGCTCGGTGTACGTGCGGACGGCCTCCCGAGCCTCCTCAAAAACCCCAAGGTCCGCCATCCGCTCGCGGGCCTCGGGCACGTCCTCCGGCGGCAGCCCTCCGTCGGTCACCAGGCGCGCGAACCAGTCGTGTTCGTCCCCGTCGGTGCACTCCAGAGCGCGCAGGGTCAGAAACGTTTTCTTGCCCCGCACGAGGTCACCGCCCACCCCACGTCCCCAGTCCTCGTCGTCGGCGATGAGGTCGAGCAAATCGTCCTGAATCTGGAAGGCGCGCCCCACCAGCCGGCCCGCTGAGCCAAGTTGATTGCGATCGGACGCCGGGGCCCCGCCAATAACGCCCCCAAGCTCGAAGGCGGCCGACAGAAGCGCCCCGGTCTTCCGGTCAATCATGTCCAGGTACGCCTCCACCGTCACCGCGTCGTCGTCTTCGAACGAGGCATCGAGGGCCTGCCCGGCACAGAGCTTCTCGACCATCGGATGATACACTGCGTAAAGCGCGTCGACGTCCGTCCCCTCCACCCGCCCCAGCAGGTCGTAGGAGAGTCCCATCATCAAGTCGCCCGCGAGGAGCGCCGTGCCGGGGTCCCACTTCACGTGCACCGTCTCACCGCCCCGCCGTTCGTCGTCCTCGTCCATCAAGTCGTCGTGGACGAGCGTAAAGTTATGAAACACCTCGACGGCGAGGGCGGCTGGCAGGGCGCGGTCGATGGACGCACCGTACGACTCCGCCACCAGGAGGAGCAAAATGGGACGCACGCGCTTCCCTCCGGCCCGGAGCACGTGCTCCACGGCGTCGTAGAGCGAGGCCGGCGACTGCCCGTCCACGAGCGCCGGCAGGGCCTCGTCGATGCGCGCCCGGAGCGCCGCCACGCGCTCTTCGGACGACACGGGTGTCGTGGAGGGAGCCATCGGACAATCGGGGTCAGCAAACGTGCTCGACAGTGATGCCCAGCGCGGCCCTAGCGCTCAAGCGTGTTGAGCACCTGTTCGATGCGGCCAAAAACCTCTTCGATCCCCCCGGTCCCGTCGACCGAGACGAGCAAGTCCCGCTCCTCGTAGTACGCGGCGAGCGGCTCGGTCTCCTTGCGATATACCTCGAGCCGGTTCCGGACGGTCTCCGGCTCGTCGTCGGACCGCTGGACGATGAGGTCTGAGTCTACGTCGTCGGGGGGTGGGTCGTGATCCAGGTGGTAGGTCTCTCCCGTTTCTTCGTGGACCCGGCGCCGACTGAGTCTCCGGACGAGCACGTCGTCGGGCACCTCCAAGCTGAGAACGGCGTCGAGCGGCGTCCCGTTCGCCTCCAAAAACTCGGTCAACCACTCCGCCTGCTGGTCGGTGCGCGGATAGCCGTCGAGCACAAAATCGTCGTAGTCTTCGTCGGCGATGGCCTGCTCCGCGAGCTCCCGAACCAGAGCATCCGGTACCAGCTCGCCGGCGTCGATGTAGGATTTCGCCTTCTTGCCAAGGTCGGTCTCCTGCGCCATCGCTTCCCGAAGGATGTCTCCCGTCGAGATTTGGGTGATGCCACGGCGCTCTTCCAGCAGCCCGGCCTGCGTGCCTTTCCCGGCACCCGGCGGGCCAAAAATTATCAGTCGCATCTGTGTCGGTCAGTCGTGCAAAAAAGCGATCGGACGGGGTCAGGCACGATTCTCACTCGAACAGCTCATCCTCCAGTGCCTCCACGTCAGCGTCGTCGAGCCAGGACAGGATCACGTCGCGGATCACCTCACGGGCCACGAGGCGAACGACGAACCCGAGACTGTCCCCCAGAATACTACCGTCAGACCGGGCTGACTGCGTCTGCTCGTTCCCGTCCCGGTATACGACGAGGGGCGCGCGGCCCCGAAGGGCCTTCTCAACCGCCTCCCCCGGCGTATCGCCCTCAGCCATGGCGTCCTCGACCTCCGTGCGGAGGGCGTCAACGTATTGATCCAGCAACTCCGCGTGCTCGGGCCGCCGCGAGCGACGCCCCCCAAAGAGAGCTCCCACCGCCACGCCGGCCGCCAGCATGCCGCCGACGCTCTTCAAGGGGTTTTGGACGACCCAGTCGCGCAGCGACGTGCCGGTGGTAGACACCTCGTCCTGGAGCGATGCGAATCGGTCGGCCATGGCATCCGCCGTTTCTCGGAGGCGGGCCTCCACATCCGCTCTGCTTGAGTCCGAGTCCATGGGAAAGAAAGGAAGTCGTAAAATAGATCGGTCGAAAAGCACAAGGGGGCAATGCTACGCCTCCGCGTCGGCGGCTTTGGGAGAACGCTCCCCTCGTTGGTTCTTCTCCTCCTCCACCGCGGCCGAGGCGGGCCGGGCCGAACGCTCCCCATCGGAAGCCGTCTTCTCCCCGCGAAGGGCCTCCAGCAGGTTGGACGGGGGCATCAGGGCAGGCTTCGTCACGCGGAGGGTCACGATGATCAAAATGAGCGCCACCGACACCGCAAGAAAGCCCCAGAACGGATGCCCGAGCAGCCACCCCACCCCCAGCGCAACGGTCGTCAACGAAAAGAATGCAGCAAAGAACGCAAACACGGCGACCGTGACCCCGAGGGCCAGGTCGTTCTTAAACGCGTCGAGCCGCTCCTCCATCTCCAAGAGCGCGAGGTCAACCCGCAGGTCAATCCACTCCCGAAGATCCGCGAAGAGCCCCTGGGTGTGGGCCGCAATGCGATGGACTTTCCCTCCTTCGGGGGCCTCCTCCACGGGGCGCTCGGCGTTCGGGGCCGACGGTCGGTCGTCGAGGGACTCCATGACCTGATCAGGGACGTGCGGTGCGAAAGATGGAGAGTGGCAAGATACTACATTCTGCGGAATACGCAAGTGAATTCACCGTACAACCCCGGTGGTCGTTCCACCGTGAACTCGCCCGTACGATCCTCGTTTTGGAGACGAGCGAAGCGACCTCTCCTCCGTTCTCTTCTCCCACTGATCCCCAGCCCGGAACGCCCATGGCCACGACGCAGGCGGAGTCCACCCCAAATCCAAACAGCCTCAAGTTTACGACGGACGACGGGCCATTCCTCGACGGCGGCATGGCCGCGTACTCCTCGGCGGATGAGGCCGCCGACAATCCCCTCGCCCACCGCCTGTTTTCCGTCTCGGGCGTGGATGACGTGTTTATCACCCCCCAGTTCGTCACCGTATCGAAGGCGCCGAACGTGAACTGGAGCAGTGTGAAGCCCGATGTCGAGGCGATCCTGTCCGAGCACCTAGAGGAGGCGGAGTAGGGTCAGCGCAGGGCCTGAAGAAAATCGACGATGGCAACCCCCGTCTTATCTTTGAGGGGCGGGAGATGAAGATCGCCCGGCGTGCGTAAGGGCCAAGAATTCGGCAGTTGGTCGTGGAGGGGCTCACGGGCCACGACCGCATAGAGAACTGATCGGTGCTCGTCGATCCAGTCATCCACCGCGTCGAGGTCCTCATACTCCGTCCACCGGATGTGGCCGTCTGGGCTCGGCACCTCCGGCTTGCCCCGACTCACGAGAAACTCAAGGCCCTCGGCGTAGGCGCGAGGCTCGTCCCGAGCTTCGAGAAAGGCCTTCTGCATCTGGAGGGCGCCCGGCGTGTCCTCGTGCGCCGGGAAGACCCCCCGGAAGCGGGCCATCGCTTCGAGATAGGAATCGGGCGACAGGTCGTCCGGGGCCCACACGATCGCAAGCCGCCGGTGCCCCCCGCCGTCGTAGAGCAGCGCGTCCTCCGCCAGCCCGCCTCGGGCGTCGTCGCTCTCGTGCCCATCGAGAACCGCGACTGCAAGTTGGGACGGGCGCACGAGCCGGCGCTCCCTCGGAATGCCGTGGTCGTCGCACGCTGCGTGGACCGCCTCGGCCTCGGCCCGATCGGGCTGTGCCATCACCGCAGAAGCCCGCTCGAAAAGCGGCCCCCTCTCCACAAACTCCGCGTCGATGTCCTCGACCCGGTCGGTGACGGCCCAAGCAAACGCGGGGAGCAGGGCCGGAGAGGCCTCTGGCGTGTGCCCGAGATACTCGTGCCCCTCCGCCCAAACCGCCACGGCGTCCCGAAGCCCCATGAGCGGCCCGGACGGCCCGTGCAGGACGCCCACGGTCGTCGGCACCTCCGAGGCCTCGTCACCGAGCCACTCGGCAATGGCGTCTCGCGTGAGACGCTGCATCCACCGATTGAGGGTGTAGTCGAGCGCCTCCTCCGTCCAGCGATTGGGCGCTTCAAGCGTCTCGGCGATGGCTGTCTCGCGCGGCGGATGATCCGGCTCTCGCCAGTCCGCGGCGGCGTCGGCAATGGCGTCAATGCGGGCTTGGATCGAACTCACGTGGGCGTGTGCTGGCTGAAGGGGTGTGACGCATCCCGCTCTTCACGCGAACCCCGTTACCGGTTGTTCCTCCTTCATCCCCTCCACACGTCGTGATCTCCGAATCACCGGCGGCCCCCTCCCGTACCATCGAGCGGAGTGTCTTCGTTCGCCAGCGACTCCCGAGTGCCCATGCGCCAGTTCGACGTTCCCACGTTTTACCAGAGCCCGATCATCTCGACGGTCAAGGATGCGCGGCAGGCCACCGATCCGCGCAAAAAAGACCTGTCCCCGTCGGTTATCGACTTTGGGCCGGTGCGCTTCAAAATCGCACGGCACTTCGGGTTCTGCTTCGGCGTGGAGCAGGCCATCGAGATCGCCTACGAGGCGCTGGAGGAAAATCCGGACAAGCGGATCTTCCTCCTCTCGGAGATGATCCACAACCCGCACGTGAACGAGGACCTGCGCGAACGGGGCATCCAGTTTCTGCGCACCACGAAGGGCGAGCAGCTCATCCCGTTCGACGAGCTCGAGCCCGACGACGTGGTCATCATTCCGGCCTTCGGCACCACGCTTGAGGTGGAGCAGGAGCTCGAAGAGCGAGGTGTCGACACCGAGACCTACGACACCACCTGCCCCTTCGTCGAAAAGGTGTGGCGCAAGAGCTCTCAGATCGGGGACGACGACTACTCAATCGTGGTGCACGGCAAACGCTACCACGAGGAGACCCGCGCCACCTTCTCCCACGCGAAGGAAGAAGGACCGGTGGTCGTCGTGCGGGACATGGAGGAGGCCGAAGAGCTGGCGAAGGTAATCCGGGGGGAGAAAGATGCCGAGTTCTTCTACGAAACCTTCGACGACAAGTACTCAGAGGGCTTTGATCCGGAGACGGACCTCCGTCGGCTCGGCGTGGTGAATCAGACGACGATGCTGGCGGAGGAGACTGCCGCGATTGCTGACCTCATGCGCGAGGCGCTGGCCGACCGCTACGGCGAGGCCGACGTACAGGAGCACTTTGCCGACACGAGCGACACGCTCTGCTACGCCACCAACGAAAACCAGAACGCCACGAAGGCCCTCATCGAAGACGGGGCCGACCTCGGACTCATCGTCGGGGGCTACAACTCGTCGAACACGAGCCACCTCGTGGAGCTCTGTGAGGAGCACATGCCCACCTACTTCATCCGGGACGCGAGCGAGTTTGACGCCCCGTCGGAGATTCACCACTTCGACGTCCACGCGCAGGAAGAGGTGGCGACGGAAAACTGGTTTCCCGCCGACGACACGCCGGTCGACGTCTTGCTCACCTCCGGCGCCTCGTGCCCCGACGCCCTGCTCGACGAGGTTGTCCGCAAGATCGTGAGCTGGTATCCGGACGCCCGCCCCGTCGATGAGGTCGTAGCGCCCTACGAGGAGGCCCTCGAGGAGGACTAGCCCCTCGCGTTGTGCTCCGTCTCCCGTTCCTCGTCCCGTCTTTGGCTTCCCTTTCGTTCTTCCCCATGTCCTGGTACGAAGAGTGGTTCTGGAGTGACGCCTACACGCGCGTCTATGACCACCGGGATGAGGCGGAGGCCGAGCAACTGGTCGACCTGATCGAACGAGAACTCGCGCCTGCCCAGAACGCCCATATTCTCGACATTGGCTGTGGCCGCGGTCGGCACGCCCGAGCCCTCGCCCGACGCGGCTATCAGGTGACCGGCCTCGACCTCTCGGAAGACGCCATTGCCGCGGCCCGTTCGCAAGCAACCGCCGAAGGTCTCGACGCTCACCTTTCCTTCGAGGTGGGGGACATGCGCACCCCGCTATGCGACGGTTGTGCAGACGGGGTCGTCAACCTCTTCACCTCGTTCGGCTACTTCGAATCGGACGCCGAGAACGAGCGCGCCCTCTCGGCCATGGCGACGGCGCTCCGTCCCGGCGGGTGGTTCCTCCAGGACTTTCTCAATGCCCCTCAGGTCGCCGAATCGCTAGGGGCCTCCGAGTACGAGACCGAGAACGGACACACCATCCACCAGGACCGCTGGATCGACGATGGCCGCGTCAACAAGAAGATTACCATCCACCACGACGGCCAGACGGACACCTTCCAGGAAAGCGTCCGCCTCTACACCCTGTCCGACCTGAAGGAGATGTACGCACGGGTGGGACTCTCCCTAGAGACGGTGTTTGGGGATTACAATGGGAGCAAGTACGTGCCCGATGAGAGTCCGCGCCTCCTGCTCCACGCCGTGAACGCGACGTAAGGGAGGCCCTTTCCCGTCTCGGAGACTGCACCCTCCCGTTGAGGGACTCTGCTGGAGCGTATGCTGCGGGATTTGCAACCCATGAAGGCTCCCCTCCTGGACATGCTTTCGCGTTTCTTGTATTCTCTCGTCCCCCACGTCTCGGAATCAATGGGCCGGGGCATCTCCCCTCCCTGACATTCGAACGTCGCTCTTCGCAACTCAACACTGCCCATGGACACCGCCCTCACCTACGCTGACACCAACGCCGACCGGTTCGTCAGTGAGCTCAAGGACCTCCTACGCATCCCGTCCGTCAGCACCGACTCTGCCTACGCCGACGAGGTGCAGCGGGCCGCCGAGTGGCTCACCGACCACTTCGACGACATTGGGATGGACCACACCGAAATCATCGAGACCGACGGCCATCCCCTCGTCTACGCCGAGCACATTACCGACCCTGTCAAGCCGACGGTCGTCGTGTACGGTCACTACGACGTGCAGCCGCCCGATCCCCTGGAGGAATGGGATTCCGATCCGTTCGACCCGATCCAGCGCAATGGGGCCCTCTACGCCCGGGGCGCGTGCGACGACAAGGGGCAGATGTTCATGCACGTGAAGGCCGCGGAGGCGTACCTGTCGGGGGAGGGCGACCTGCCGGTCAATCTGAAGTACATCATCGAGGGGGAGGAGGAGACCGGCTCCATGGCCATCGAGTCGTACGTCAAATCGAACGGCAGTCGCCTTGAGGGCGACGTCGTCCTCATCTCGGATACGGCCATGTTTTCACCGGAAACGCCGTCGATCACGTACGGGCTGCGCGGGCTGGCCTACGCCGAGATTACCCTGCAGGGCCCAAACCGCGACCTCCACTCCGGCAACTACGGCGGGGCCGTGGACAACCCGTGCAACGCGCTCAGCCGCGTCATCGCCGGCCTCCACGACGCGGACCACCGGATTACCATTCCGGGCTTCTACGACGACGTGCGCGACCTGACGGAGGCCGAACGTGAGACGTATGCCCAGCTTCCATTCGACGAAGAAGCCTGGATGGATGCTATCGGCATCGACGACGTGCGGACGGAGGGGGATTACACCACGCTCGAATGCCTCTCGGCTCGGCCCACGCTCGACGTGAACGGAATCTGGGGGGGCTACATCGGCGAGGGGGCCAAGACCGTCCTCCCCTCAAAGGCCCACGCCAAGCTCTCCATGCGCCTCGTGCCCGACCAGCAGGTGGAGGACATCTACGACAAGCTGGAAGCCCACCTGGAGGCCGAGGTGCCCGACACGATGGCGTTCTCCATGCGGCGGCTCCACGGGGGCGACCCGGTGCTCGTGGACCCGTCTGCACCGCCGATGCAGGCCGCGAAGGAAGCGATGACCGAGGTGCGCGGCACCGAGCCCGTCTTCGTGCGAAACGGCGGCACCATTCCCGTGGTGGCAGACTTTCAAAACCACCTGGGCCTCGACAGCGTGCTCATGGGCTTTGGGCTCGACTCCGACGCCATTCACTCGCCCAACGAGCACTTCGGCCTCGACCGCTTCCACCAGGGCATTCAGGCCATCATTCGCTTCCACGACCACTACGCCGCCACGACCTAAGCGGACACTTGCAAGTGTCTCGTCCCACCCCTTCCCCTCCTGTGCTTATGCCCGTCCTCCCTGCTCGCCTCAGCTGGGGCCTCACGGCCCTTCTGCTATTCATGCCACTCGTCGCCTGCGGTCCCTCGACGGGCGATGCTCCTTCGTCGGACGCGGACGAAAAGAA